>NZ_JAOWHW010000008.1:0-268 GCF_030332425.1 Citrobacter sp. Cpo142 | reverse complement strand
CAGTAAGGATGGTGGAGCTATGCGGGATCGAACCGCAGACCTCCTGCGTGCAAGGCAGGCGCTCTCCCAGCTGAGCTATAACCCCATCGTAAATGCTAATCTCTGTACCCTAATTCGTTTCCGGGCAAGGCGCGGTGGTGCGAAGCATACTGAAGTATGCGAGCATCGCCGTAACACAGCACGGAGGCGAATTTGGTAGGCCTGAGTGGACTTGAACCACCGACCTCACCCTTATCAGGGGTGCGCTCTAACCACCTGAGCTACAAGC
>NZ_JAOWHW010000098.1:0-2497 GCF_030332425.1 Citrobacter sp. Cpo142 | reverse complement strand
AGGCTCCGGAAGACGGTTGTTGCGCACGTATTCGGTGAACGCACTATGGCGACGCTGGGGCGTCTTATGAGCCTGCTGTCACCCTTTGACGTGGTGATATGGATGACGGATGGCTGGCCGCTGTATGAATCCCGCCTGAAGGGAAAGCTGCACGTAATCAGCAAGCGATATACGCAGCGAATTGAGCGGCATAACCTGAATCTGAGGCAGCACCTGGCACGGCTGGGACGGAAGTCGCTGTCGTTCTCAAAATCGGTGGAGCTGCATGACAAAGTCATCGGGCATTATCTGAACATAAAACACTATCAATAAGTTGGAGTCATTACCATGATAATAGTGTCTCGTTGTGTCTGGATAAGCGGATATAACGGCGTTCACCGGTATTTCTTTAATTAAAAAAATGATGTGTATGACTGATTTGTCTTGTGATAAATATCCTTAACAGACGGCGAGCTCGTCCGCCCATTTTGTTGCGGCCTGCATGGTTTCTATAACAGTGAACTCGCTGATATTGAGGGTATTACATATTTTCGCGGTTTCCTCCCAGTTAAGTTTCTCATAACATAACGACAGGGTCAGTATGTCAAAAAGTTCACCTTTATGTTCACAAAGCGCGGCAGTTACGTTTTGCGGGATTGAAATCTGTTTAATTAAATCGTCCATGGGGAGTTCAAGAATGACATCCAGCAATGAAAACAGACCGCATATAAATGCGTTATAGGATAATGAAACATTATTTATTTTTCCGGCAATTAATTCGCAGAATTTTCCGCGAACCATGCTCAGATGATAAAGTTCACTGATGCCGGAACGCCCCATATTTGAAAGGGCGGCCACCGCAACAAACCGCCGGAGTTCTTTGCCCCCCATATACATCAGCATTTCTTTCAGGGTAAGATTGTCCGCCTGAATTATGCCATGTGATTTAAACAGCATGTTTCTGACGTAGCGCATGATTTTATATGACAGCGTCAGATCGGTTTTAAGCAGACGTTCGACCGCGGCAAAGTCCGGGTTTTCCCTGTTCACCTCCATCATCAGCCTGGAGAGTGGCAGGGGGTTCTGGGAAAGGCATTTATTTCTGAGGATTTCCGGGCGACTGAAGAAAAATCCCTGGAAAAGCGCGAAACCCGCCCGGCTGTAAAGCTCAAACTCGTCCCTTGTTTCCACTTTTTCAGCAAGGAATTTTATGCCCTGCAGAAGCTGACTTTTTCTGTGGATATATTGCCGGATATCTTCATAGTCATTGTCTCTGACATCAAATTTGATGACAGAAATATACTGCATAAAGCGGTCCCATTCATCATCCATCGTGAAATCATCGAGCGCAAGCTGGTAACCCCTGTCGTGCATATCCTTTACGGCACAGAAAAGCGCATCATCCGGGACTGCATTTTCCAGAATTTCGATGACCACTTTTTCATTCGGCAGCGTATCGCCCAGTCCGTTAATGATCATCTGGTGCGGCACATTAATAAAAGAACTGTGATTGTTGGCTATACGGGGAACAGGGATGCATAAAAACTGGTCAGAAATCATTCTGGACGTGGCGTATTCTGGTGAAACATCGGGAAAGGCATTGTTCATTCCGTCCCTGAAAAGCAGCTCATAAGCGACGGTCTGCATTTTTGTGTCAAAAATAGGCTGGCGTGCGATAAATGAATACATATTCCCGGTCCCCAGGTCAGCGTTATAATTTTTAGAAATGTAACCTTTCCATGCTTATAACACGCACTACGGGCAATAAATTTGATCCGGAGCACAACTCAAATCATAAAAGAACCGGGATGATGCGACATCACCATTCCCGACCAACAGAATTGTTCACTGATTTATTCCTTCCCTGCAATTTAATTTTCGGGGTAAATTTCATTTATGTCCATAGAAAAAATCATTTTATCCACAGTTTTTGACAGACGTCATATAATTTTTTAACCGTTACACAGAGAATTAAACCGGTACCATTAATACCGTAACTGATTATTATTACCAGTGGGCATCCGATAATAACAAGTCTGATAATGATCAGGCTATTATTAATTCCCGTCTGCCGCATCACCTGATGAATAATAAATCGCCATCAATGCAATAATAATCATTACTGACAAGAAAACGGATGGCCACCATGTTTTCGGTAATGCTGCCAACTTACTGATTTAGTGTATGATGGTGATTTTAAGGTGCTTGCGTGGCTTCCATTTCCATCAGATGTCCTTCCTGCTCCGCTACTGAAGGCGTGGTGCGTAACGGCAAAAGCACTGCCGGACATCAGCGCTATCTCTGCTCTCATTGCCGTAAAACATGGCAACTACAGTTCACTTACACCGCCTCTCAGCCCGGTACGCACCAGAAAATCATTGATATGGCCATGAATGGCGTCGGATGTCGCGCCAGTGCACGCATTATGGGCGTTGGCCTCAACACGGTTTTACGTCACTTAAAAAACTCAGGCCGCAGTCGGTAACCTCGCGCATACAACCGGGCAGTGATGTGATTG
>NZ_JAOWHW010000097.1:0-158976 GCF_030332425.1 Citrobacter sp. Cpo142 | reverse complement strand
CAGAAGACGTCGTAAAGGGCTGGCAACAGAACGTCTGCCGCTGCTCCGTCCGGCGGCGCCCAATCTGACCTGGTCGATGGATTTCGTCATGGACGCACTTTCCACCGGTCGCAGGATCAAGTGTCTTACCTGCGTCGATGATTTCACAAAGGAATGCCTGACGGTCACTGTTGCCTTTGGGATTTCAGGCGTTCAGGTCACGCGTATTCTGGACAGCATTGCACTGTTTCGAGGCTATCCGGCGACGATAAGAACTGACCAGGGGCCGGAGTTCACTTGCCGTGCACTGGATCAATGGGCCTTTGAGCATGGTGTTGAGTTGCGCTTAATCCAGCCGGGCAAGCCAACGCAGAACGGATTTATTGAGAGCTTTAACGGACGATTTCGCGATGAATGTTTGAATGAGCACTGGTTCAGCGATATCGTTCATGCCAGGAAAATTATTAATGACTGGCGGCAGGATTATAACGAATGCCGCCCGCACTCCACGCTGAATTATCAGACACCGTCTGAATTTGCAGCGGGCTGGAGAAAGGGTCATTCTGAGAATGAAGATTCCGACGTTACTAACTGAGTGTTGTATCTAATCGTGGGGGCAGGTCATGGTGAGTTTAGTCATTTCCGCTATCCTTGCAAAATATTGAAAGGGGGGGATCAGTTTTTATACCAAGCGAATATACCAACACTTTACCAAGTGTGACATCTGTCGTTGTAGTGAAACGACATAAGTGCTTGAATAGTGGCGGAGAGAGGGGGATTTGAACCCCCGGTAGAGTTGCCCCTACTCCGGTTTTCGAGACCGGTCCATTCAGCCGCTCTGGCATCTCTCCGTTTTGGCGGTTGCCATGATGCCAGGTAATTTGGCATTTTAACAGACCCCGTTCCGTCAATTTCGTTCAAGTGACGAGTTTGCGAGCAAAACGATGATTAAGTGGCCCTGGAAAGAGCAAGAAACAACCCGGAGTGACGACTGGCCGTGGGACGACGCCCTGGCTATTCCTCTTCTGGTGAATCTCACCGAGCAAGAACAAGCCAGGCTTATCGCCCTGGCCGAGCGCTTTTTACAGCAAAAAAGACTGGTAGCACTTCAGGGGTTTGAACTTGACCCACTGAAAAGTGCGCGCATTGCGCTGCTTTTCTGTTTACCTGTTCTGGAATTAGGGATCGAGTGGCTCGACGGGTTTCATGAGGTTCTCATCTACCCTGCCCCGTTTGTCGTAGACGATGAATGGGAGGACGATATTGGGCTGGTGCATAATCAACGCGTTGTACAGTCCGGGCAGAGCTGGCAACAAGGTCCGATAATCCTTAACTGGCTCGATATTCAGGATTCTTTTGATGCCTCCGGCTTTAATCTGATCATCCATGAAGTGGCACATAAGCTTGATATGCGTAATGGCGACCGTGCCAGCGGTGTTCCGGCAATCCCCCTGCGCGATATCGCCAGTTGGGAGCACGACCTGCATGCCGCAATGAATAACATTCAGGATGAAATTGATCTGGTCGGTGAAACCGCATGCAGTATAGATGCTTACGCAGCAACAGACCCGGCCGAATGCTTTGCCGTTCTATCGGAGTATTTCTTCAGTGCCCCTGAATTATTTGCACCACGCTTTCCGGCCTTATGGCAGCGTTTTATTCAGTTTTACCGCCAGAACCCCATGGAGCGGTTACGCGATACCCGCTAAGATGGCTATTATCGCTCACCAAATGTGCATTAACGCTGAATTTGAAGATTAATTAACCAATTGAAATGACGCGCTAATTTTACTGTTGACACCTCATGGTGAGGTCAGTAATATGCGCCTCGTTCACACGATTCCTCTGTAGTTCAGTCGGTAGAACGGCGGACTGTTAATCCGTATGTCACTGGTTCGAGTCCAGTCAGAGGAGCCAAATCCCTGTTTTCAGGCGTGCTTATAAGTCCCTATTTAATTAGGTTTCAATGAGTTAGCGTGAAAATATTTCCCGATGCGTATCTGGTTTTCCCTCCGCATCCAGCGAAATTGGTGGTCTGATTTGGGGTCATTTCAGTTCGATAATGGAGTGACCACCATATGTCCCTGTCCGACGCGAAAATCCGCAGTATCAAGCCTTCTGATAAACCCTTTAAACTGACCGATTCTCATGGTCTGTATCTGCTTGTCAATCCGGGCGGTTCACGCCTCTGGTATCTCAAATATCGCTTCAACCGAAAAGAATCCCGCATTGCCTTAGGTGCCTATCCGCAGGTCTCGCTTTCCGACGCCCGCCAGCAGCGCGACGGTATCCGTAAACTACTGGCGCAGAATATCAATCCTGCACAACAGCGTATGACTGAAAAAGCCGCCGCATCACCGGAAAAATGCTTTGAGGCCGTTGCGGTGGCATGGCACAAAACCAACAAGAAATGGTCGGCTGACTATGCAGAGCGCATCCTCGCCAGTATGAAAAATCATATCTTTCCGGCAATTGGTCATCTGCCCGTCACGATGCTGAAAACGCAGCATTTCACGGCGTTACTGAAAGTTATCGAGGATAAAGGCTTTCTGGAAGTCGCGTCCCGTACCCGGCAGCAACTCTGCAACATCATGCGTTACGCCGTGCAGCAAGGGCTGACTGAAAACAATCCGGCACTGCATCTGGAAGGCGTCACCGCGCCGCCGATAAAAAATCACTATCCTGCCCTGCCTCTGGAACGGTTGCCCGAGCTGCTGGAACGTATCGGAGACTATCAACAGGGGCGGCAGTTAACAAGACTGGCGGTAGCGCTGACCCTGCATCTGTTTATACGCTCCAGTGAACTGCGCTTTGCCCGCTGGAGCGAAATAGATTTCAGACACAAAATCTGGACCATCCCCGCCACACGGGAAACGATTGAGAAAGTCCGTTTCTCTGGTCGCGGCGCAAAAATGCGCACCCCACATATCGTGCCGCTTTCTCGTCAGGCTATAGCCATTCTGAAGCAGATAAATGAAATCTCCGGGCATCTGGAACTGGTATTTCCCGGCGACCATAACCCGTATAAACCGATGAGTGAAAATACCATCAACCGGGCGTTGCGTCTGATGAGCTACGATACCAAAACCGACGTCTGCGGGCATGGCTTCCGGGCAATGGCCTGTAGCGCGCTGGTTGAATCCGAACTCTGGTCGCGGGATGCCGTGGAGCGGCAGATGAGTCATCAGGAGCGCAACAGCGTGCGAGCAGCATATATACATAAAGCGGAACATCTGGATGCCCGCAAGGCCATGATGCAATGGTGGTCAGACTATCTGGACGTGAGCCGCGAAGGATACATTGCCCCGTATATTTATGCGCGGCGGCATAAGGCAGCCTGAGCCAGTAGCAGTATAATTTGTTAAAAATGAAAAAGCAGATCCTGATTGAATTCGGATCTGCTTTTTGCATTGAAAGGATTTATCTTCAATTTTTGGGTTATTAATCGGAAAGTGTACAGAATTATTCTACGTAGAATAATTTTGTACGAAAATCTATCAATACTTCACGCATCAATAGGTAAATATCAAAAATTATTCACAGTGAATAATTTCAGGCGACAGCTGCCAGATAATCTGCACCAGAAACTGATTTGCCGATACGCCATAACTGCACCAGTTCAATGTCACCATTTATCTGCACCAGTTTGCCGTCGCCTGTCTATGTCAGGATTGCACCAGATACCACCGGATAAATACCGATCTGTGCCAGCTTTATCCTTTTAAGCCCTTTGGCCTTTTCCGGTCTGGCGCTGTTACCCTTAGTCGCCCTTTACCTTTATCGGGCCTTTTTCATTTTGCTGGCGCAATCACCAGAAAAAATACCGTAGTCCTGCACCAGAAGCCTGTTAATAGGCCATACCGTTCGTAAGTACCGTTATTAAGAGGAAACAGTACAAAAAATTTTGGCCCCAAAATTTTTTGTACGAAAACCAATGAATAACCTCATATTGCAAGTCTGAAGCTATCAATCACCACCATCCTTTCTTCCGTAAACCTGCGCGACATACCGTCCGCGCCCGTCGCCATGCCCCAAATCCATCGCCGTCATCGCCAGCGCTTCCTTCTCACAAAATCCCTGCGCCAGATAATGACTAATGGCATCCTGCGCCCACGCATAGCGCAACGAGTGCGGAGAGTATGCGCCCGTTAAGCCAAGACACGACGCCTGGCTGTGCCAGTATTTCATGGCGCTTTTAAGATCCGGCTTATCTATTAGCCTGCCGTGGCGATCTTCTGCCACAGCCAGCGCATTATCCAGCGCTTTTCTGACTGCGCCAGCATCAAGAATAATCGTCTCGCGAGGCCGTCCGCCTTTGGTGCCGAACACCACGGTTAAGCGAGTGTCACCACGCTCCAGCGCCTGCCGCCACGTTTTCAGCGACTGTACGCTCTGCACCGCCTCCTGCGAACGTAATCCCATCAGCCTTGAGAGTTCCAGTGCTGCCGCCAGTCCCGGATCTTTTACGCGGGCCGTCTCCAGCACGTCACGATAGTGCTCCGGCGTGATCGCCAGCTTTATACCGTTGCGGGATGCGCCAGACAGACCAAGAGAACGGTTGTTCAGCCGCTCACTCTGCGCCAGCCTGTCACGCCCGGCCTGTTTCAGAATGCAACGTATCGCTGCCATCTCATTTTGCAGGGAACGCTTTGTAATGCCCTGCGCCAGCCGTTCACGGACATAGCCTTCAATATGCCGCGCCTTAAGCTGCTCTACCCGCCGGATCTGCACATTCTGCGTCAGAACCAGACGTTCACAAAACCGCTGCGCCAGCTTAATGCGGTCGTGAACGGTTTTATGGCTGCCGCCCGCCTGCTGTGCAAGACGCTTCATTTCCTGCTCCAGTATTCCCACACATTCCCCTTTTCATGATTGCCGCAAACTCATTCCCCAAAAATCCAAAACTGATACAGCTTTCCCCGGCGCACAGGCCGATAGCCCCTGTTTTTTTGTCGGGGCTGCGAACGATACCTGAGCGCCGGGGCGGCAGCCGTTGAGGTGTGGTGGGGCTTCGGTTGTGCTCTCTGAGCAGCCGCCCGCGTTAGCGGGTCATCCCCCGGATCGTCCGGATCCGCCTCGGTATCGGTTCATGTTCTCCTTATGGGTAAAATGGCCTGAAAAGGCAGTGTCAGAATCCAGCCATGAGCTGGCGCAGTTGAGTTGTCTGGTGCAGGTCGAAAAGGCTGCGTGCGTCACTTTCCCGCTCTGCGCGGTTAAAGTGACGCACTGGCACTGGTGCAGCGTTTAAACGTTGCGTTTCTGGTGCAGTTTTACGGCCACGCGGCAGCAAAGCCTTCGGCAATGCAGGCCGCAGCCCGTAAAGGTATAAGACGCTGAAGGTGTCAGCAGATACAGGTTAGTCGGGAAAATTCCGGCGCGGTGCAGATTCAGACCAGCAGGCTGGCGCAGTAAAAGGATATGTCGCGTTAAAACTCGGGCCTCCGTCGCGATGTTCTGCAACCCGGTGTTTGCAGAGGTCTGCACCGGTAAACGGACAACCGTCCTGATAACAGGCGCTTCTTTCAGGTTGTGAAGCGTTGGGCGCTGTCAACGACAGCATGGAGCCGGAGAAAGACTATGCCAGTGCTGCTGGTGCAGAAAGGAAAAACTGTTTTTGCGTCAAAGAATTTTTTGTGAACTTGAATTACCGCGCTTCGCTTGCCTTCTCCCGATCTTCTGACAGCAAAGCCATCAGAAGATCGGGAGAGATGATTTAGCCATTTTCAGGCTTACGGTAGCGGGAAGGCCAGATTTGCTCTGGCGCAGTACCCAACGCATCGGCGATCAACCTTTCGCCTTTGGGCCAGTGCCTTATCAGCGCGTTTGCCAGCGTGGAGGATGCCAGCCCAGCCTTGCGGGAAACGGCGGACAGCGACGTCCCCTGCTTTTTCAGTGCCGCGATAATATCGGCAGAATGCCAGTCCGGTTGCATCATGTTGCTTCCCCATCAATAAACTTCACGCCCTCAGCGGTACGCAACCAGCGCGGGGCAGTGATTTCATCAGAGAAATAGTGGATCAGATCGTACAGCAGGCAACCGAGGTAATCCCGAGTTTCCGGTAACAGCCCCTGTCCCGTCAGTACCTGTGTCAGGGCAAGGCAGTAGTGACAAAGTTCACTACATTCGGGATCGAAACGCGGTGAGCAGGTGGGGAGCGTATCAACGGTCAGGCTCTCCATCATGTGATCCGGGATCGGATCGAGCAGTGAGGGCTGAAGCAGTCGCAGACAGGCGTGAAGCCTGCCGCAAAGCGCCATTTTCAGCGTAAGATCGTCGTGTTCGATCAGGATTTCGGCGAACTGTTTGCAGTGTTCTGCCAGTACAGTGAAATCCGTGGCGGCATTGAAGGGAACGGAAAGTAACGGGTGTGTTTGAGCGGGGATCGTAGCCATAGTGGCAGCCTCCTGTAACGGGTTAAAAACCCACCACCAGAGGTTCCAATCTCATGGTGGTGGACTGAACGGGGTTGGAACTACCGGCGTTACAGGCAACCGGCGCACCTTACGGTGCCCCCGCCCAGCCCACCATTGAGGTATAGCCAAGCGCACGACATAAAAAAAGACGCGGGCGCGTCGTATGTCGCCTGTAACATTTCTCAGGGTTCCAATCCCGGCATCTGATTTTGCAGGTGCGAATAAAGGATACTGTGATTACAAACAAACAACAATAGAACATCCCTGAATACATCCCGCAAATTCAATACCCTCGTCTTATTTATTGATATTAAAACGCTTTTCCCGTTATTTGAATAAGCTCACAGTTTTATACCTGGCTACTGATACCATCCGAAACTATTTGAAATCTTATAGTTTACATGTCAAGGAGCCTGTTCCCAATATGGATATTTCCCTCCCTCTGCGCCAGTGGCTGGACATCACCGCCACGTCAAATATGCCGCTGTACGCCATTCTGTCTAACGTCAGCGAAGCAAAACCGGTTCGCGAATACTACCTTCATGACGGCAGCCAGACCCCGACCGGCCTGTACAGTGCCACGCCGTATGCCAACTGGACGGAGGCGATGCCGATGATAGTCAGGCTGAACGAAAACAGCCCATTTCTTAAATGGGTGGAAACCACAGAGCATAAAAACTGGGGCTGGCTGGCGCGCTCGCCCATGCCGTTTGAGCGCATCCTGCAACATCTGCGCGGGCTGATAAAAGTGTTTTTGCCCGACGGCAATGACATGTTCTTTCGCTACTGGGATGGTAAATGGTTCGCAGAGCAACTGCGCTTTATGGGCGATGACTGGCGCGAAGTGATGCCACCGTTCGCCTTCTATTTCGTCAACGGCGAAGACTTTACTGTTCATATTACCGGTCAGGGGGAGCCCAAAACCTCTCCGTGGTGGCGGGTGCCGCAGGCGCTGATCGACGCCATGATGCAAAAGAACAACACCCCGCTGGTGGACAGTATTCTGCGCAAACTGAACGACAATCATGCTGAACTCTGTGAACCATTCCCCAAGACGGTGTTACGCCAGAAAATCACCACATGGCTTCGTTCCTCGTCGCAGGACATCCCCGCCCTTATGGCGAAACTCGTTGCATCGTTACAACAGGAGCGCACAGCGATGGCTCAGCCCTTTGAGTTTACCGACTCCACTTCAGACCGTTAATCAGGACGATAACTTATGCTGACTGCATACATCCAGGGCATTGAAGACGAACTGGCGTCATTCAAAAACAAAACCCTTATTGATAAAGACTACCGCAACGCCATCAGTTCATGGGCGGCAAAAGCCTTTGACAACGCCTCATCAGCCTTTGACGGCCCGACACTGGAAATGGACAAAGTCGTGTCCATGAACGGCAAATCCACCACCGTCAGCGGCAGCGACGATAATTTCTCCGTCGGCGCCATGCCCTGTCCCAAGTCCGGTGAAATCCGCGTCAGACTGGCGCACGAATCCACCATCGACCTGCCCATCCCTGGCGTTGAAGTCAAATTGTATGAGGACAAAGACTGGGCCAAAGATAAGGAAGTCAAAAAGGGAAATACCAACGAAAACGGCGAAGTGGTGTTCTCCGGTCTGGAGCCGGGCAAGCTGTATTACCCCATCGTGACCGACAACAATCTGGTTGAAAACAACAAAACCATGATACGGGCTTACGATGAGCATATGCTGGCGCTGTACCAGTCCATGTCGACCCGCTGGGAAGAATACAAACCACAGTGGCAGCAAAGTAAGCTGGGGGCGGCAATACTGAAAAGTTTTGGCAAGGGTCTGGAAGATGGATTATGCAGCATATGGAGCGACGCCAAAACCGCTTATAACGTCATCACCAATCCGAAAAAATACGCCACCAAAATCTATGAGGAAGCCAGTAAACTGTACGCCCAGGTCGGTCAACTGGAAAGTGCCGATATCGAAGCCATTCTGACCTCCAGCAAGAAGATGGCCCGCGAACTGTTCGCCCTGTTCAATGATGAAGCCATGCTGTACCTGCTGGCACGCAGCGTTATCCTCAACCTGCGAATGTACCCGTGGGGAGAACTGCTGGTAAAAGTCGCCGGGATAGGCGGAAGCATGATTGGCGAGATGCTGATTGGCGTGGTGTTCGGGGCGCTGATGTCGCTGATTGCCGGGCCGCTGGGCATCGCCTATCTGGCCTACCGCCTCGGCAGGGCATTCAAAAAAGCGCTGCATCTGGTGCAGGAAGTCTGGGCAGTGCTGACAAAAATCATGAAGTCCAGTATCGAACTGTTGAAGAAGGCGTTTGAGAAAACCCGCAACATCAACCACCGTCGCCAGATTAACGCGCCGCTGTCCAAAAACAAGCAGGTGGATCTGGGCTCCAGCCATCCCTCCGAGCTTGGGATTAAAACGAAAGACGCCGACACGCCGGGTACGACGCCGAACGATAAGCCAAATGATAAAACGAATGATACCTGCATTAACGGTTGCCCGGTTTCAATGGTCACCGGTGAAGAACTGCTCAGCCTGAATGACACCCGCCTTCCCGGCGTGTACCCGTTTACCTTTACCCGTCAGTACCGTACCAGCGCGGTAGCGTGTTCATCGTCCTTTGGTCACGGCTGGAGCCACAGCCTGCAACACCGGGTGACATTTACCGCCGACGGCATTCGCTGGACAGACCATGAGAATCTGACCACTGAACTGCCGCTGCCGGACAAGGATATTCCTGCCGCCCGCAACCGCATGGCGAAAGCCGCCGCCTGGCTGAGTCAGACCGATGACGAATACCTGCTGACCTCTTCATCGCTTAACGGCTGGATAATGCACATACAGCGCGAGGGAGATAGCGGTAAAGTAACCGGCTTCTCGCAGGGTAAACAACATCTCCTGCTGCACTACCGCGACGGACTGCCCGTAAGGCTGGAAAACCCGGCAGGCGTTTCCCTGTTGCTGCGTTATCAGCAAACGGAGAACGGCCCGCGGCTGCACGAACTGTATCTGGCGTATGACCCCACGGCAGAAATCCGCCCGCCGGAGTTGGAGAAAGACGAAACCCTGCTGCTGATGCAGTATACGTATGATGAACGGGGCCAGCTCAGCGCCGCCGCCAACGCCGCCGGGGAAACCGAGCGCTACGAATACCGCCCTGATTACGTGTTTGAAAAACGCACCCTTGCCGGAGGCGCTGAGTTTTACTGGCAGTGGGAAGGCGAAGGCAAACAGGTACGTGCCGTGCGTCACTGGAGCAACCTGCCAAACCTTGACCGCCGCTACGAGTGGGATACGGCTAAAGGTGGAGTGACTGTCGTCTATGAAGACGGCTCGCAGGAAGTCTGGCAGCACGATAAAGAGACTGCCCGCCTGACGCGCAGCGTCACGCCAGATGGCGCGGTGAAGAAAAAACGTTATGGCAAACGCGGCGAACTGCTGGAAGAAACCGGCCCCGGCGGTGAAGTCACCCGCTACAGCTACAACCACGACCTGCTGGTGACCCGCATCACCCATCCTGACGGGCAGGTCACCCGCCAGCACTGGTCATTTGGTCGCCTGCTGGAGCGCATCCGCGTCAGTGCCGATATGCTCGAAAAACAGCGCGAATCGTGGAAATATGACTCCGATGGCAACGTTATCACTCACACCAACGCCGCTGGCGACCAGTGGCACTATGAATGGGACGAAACCGGTAATCTGGTCACCATCCGCCACCCGGACGACAGTCGCGAGACCTGGGCGGTCAACGCCCTCGGACAGGTGACGGAATACTGCAACCGCGCCGGGGAAACCACCTGGTACCGCTACAACGCGCAGGGACTGCTCACTGAAGAAAACCACAGCGCGCCGGACACACCGGGAGCTGAGCACAGCGTCACCCACCTGCACTGGAACGCGGCCGGACGGCTGGCTACCGTGGAATGGTCCGATGGCTCCCGCCGCCAGTGGCGCTATAACCCCTACGGTCAGGTGACGGAAGAGACCGATGAAAACGGCCTTGTCACCCGTTATCACTACCATCCGAACTCGGCGCTGGTGCAGCGCGTGCAGTACCCGAACAACAGTTCGCTGGAATACCACTACAACAACATTCACGGGCTGGTCAGCGATATCATCAACCATAAGGGCGAGCGCTATCACCTTGAGTACACCCCTTCCGGCAGGCTGCAGGAAGAGCGCACCTTTGACGGTCGCCGCCTGAGCTATCTTCACGACCTGAACGGGCGCATCGTGAAACGCACCGAGTATGGCGACAGCGGCAGCGAAGAGACGGCGCTGACTACCGGGTATGAATACGATGCCGCCGGTCGGCTCATTACCCGCATCCGCCCGGACGGGCAGAAAGTGCATTATGAGTACGACGGTTTCGGCCGCCTGCACGTAGCGGATGACGGCCGCTGGCCGCTGGCCTGGGGCTACGATGCCTGCAACCGCCTGACGCAGGAGCATCAGGGCTTCGCCAGCCAGTATTATGCCTATAACGCCGACGGCCAGCTCAGCCATATGCGCATGGTGGACGGCAACATCCTGAAGATGGACTACCAGAACGGTGAGCTGTTCCAGATTATCCATAACGGGCTGGTGCTGAGCGAACACCAGTGGCAGCGGGGACGGGAAACCCGCCGTCTGTTCGGCAGCCAGCACCAGAACCACAGCAAGTGCGGACTGTACAACGACTACGACAGCCAGCAGCGCCTTATCAGCCAGCGGGCGCGGCAGCGTGACGGGGAAGGCGATATTCTCCGGCGGGATTACCAGTACGACCCGGCGGGCAACCTGCAACAAATTCTGGACTCGCGCAAAGGCACCCGCACCTTCACCCGCGACCTGAAAAACCGCCTCGCCACCGCCCGCCATGAACCGCACGCCCACCTGCGCGACGGTCTGCCGGAAGACCCGCGCTGGAACGCCCTGCACGAGGAGTTCAGCTTTGACGGCGACGACAACCTGCTGGGCATGAATATGCCGCCCGAGGGGGGCGAACATCCGGCGAAGGTCAAAGGTGACCGCCTGCTGTTACAGGGCGACCACCACTACGAGTATGACGAGTTCGGTAATCTCATCGCTGACCGCTGGGGCAAGGCACAGTGCAGGGAGCACCGGTTTGAATGGAACTGCGAGTACCGCCTGGTGCGCTTTACCGACGTGCGCCACTATGACGATGAGGGCTTTCCGCGCCACACCCTCACCCACTCATGGCGCTATGAGTATGACGTCTTCGGCAGGCGTATCCGCAAGACCGACGAGGAAACCGGCAAATCCACCTTGTTCTTCTGGCAGGACGACAGGATGGTCACCGAGTGCGATGAAGCACACGCGGATTTTACCCCCAGCCTCATGTTTAACCGACACACGAAAGCCACTGACTTTGACTGCACCAGCTACCTGTACGAGCCAGGCGGCGAGTTCCGCCCGCTGGCGCAGATTAAGGGACGCGGTGTGGGCAGCACCATCAGCTACTACGTCAATGACCATATCGGCACCCCGCAAGAGCTGCTGGACGAGGACGGCAACGTGGTGTGGAGCGCCATTTATCGCGCTTACGGCCACGCGGAAATGCAGGCGGGTATCCGCCAGCCATTAAGGTTTCAGGGGCAGTACACCGATGAGGAATCGGGGCTGCATTATAACCGCTATCGGTACTATAATCCGTTGAGCGGGCGATACCTGACACCAGATCCAATTGGATTATCGGGGGGGATCAACCATTATGCTTATGTTCCTGATCCGCTGGGGTGGGTTGACCCACTGGGATTGGCCTGTGTCCAGACTGGAGATAAAACACCCAATGGTCGTGAATTTACAGAACATGGTGCCCAACGAGCAAATGAACGAGGATTTACGCCTGAATCAATCGATAACATTATAAATAATAATAGAAAAAACAGAGTTAAGGAAATAGATCCCGAAACAGGAAGAACACAGTGGCGCTATCAAGATGCCAGAGGAAACACAGTGATTACAAATGAAGCCGGAGATAAAATTGTCACAGTATACTCCTACCCCCAAGGTGCTGCTGAAGGGATGTATATCCCAAAATTAAAATTTGAGAGGTGAGATGATGTTTCAATCAATAAATGAAATTAGCTTATTTAAAGAGTCGGGAATATCAACTGATATTAATGTCATTCTCAATGAAAATAAAAATATACTATCGTTTAGTATATCCTCAGATGAAAATAAATACTTTATTGATATAGAGTTAATAAATAAGACAAAAAAAGAAATAGAAAATGCTTTTAATATGTTTGTTTCTTTTATGAAATATTCTCATATAGTTTGTTACCAGAAACACATTAGAGATGAAAATGTTGTTTATGAGTTTATCACTGCAAATGAACAAATGAGAGGTTTTTTCTGTCGTCTTTCTTTTAATTAATTTGATGGAAATTTTTATTATAATACAGATAGCCATTTAACTATCTGTATTATAACTCACTTTCAAGGAACAGTATGAGGAGTATGGGTGGTCTGAATACCTACAGTTATTTGCTTGATCCGCTGGGTTAGATAGATGTCCGGTAACAAAATATGAAGTCAGTACTTATGATGATCTAAAAAAACACTCTACAACAGGAAATGACTTAGGCATTCACCACATACCTCAAAAACATCCAGCAGGGCAAGTCATTGATGGGCACGATCCTAACACTGGGGATTTAGGGAGCTAGCCTACACTGCGCCATCAATATCTTTACCTAAAACTGAACACCAGCAAATCCCAACATCAAAGGGAACGTATACAGGGACTGCAAGAGATCAATTGGCAAAGGATATTAGAGATTTGAGAAATCATACAAACGCGCCAAACTCAGCATTGCAAAAACTAATAGAATTAACACTAGAAATGTACCCATAGTCATTTAAAAAATAGGCAACACTATGAATACTGAAGACTTTATTAACTCCATAAAACAAGTTGTCAGAGATTCCACAATCAATGGAGTCATTTCGTTAATTGAATGTCCTCCGTGTGTAGCCCCCCGTTCCGGTCGACTGCGAGCCGAAGAACGGCCTGTTTTTTCTTCCTAGACTCACCAGCCGCAACACGTTCTCGGCGATGTTATTACCCGGCCATTTTCTACATAGCGGGTCAGCACACTGGTTCAGCGCATATGCGAACACCTTTATACCCTCCGTTCGTAAGAACAAAAGCCAACACTGACGGAGGTGATTCTGGCCGCGTGAAAGAGGTTTTGAGACCTCACTTGCTATGGGTTGACTGACGGAAAAAGAGTTTGTGGAAAATGGAGCGTTATTCATATAATCAAAATCGCATTAACTCGTCATTTATGTAAATTCTGACTTACGAAATGGAGAGGATCCGTTGGATACTACAGAGCAGCCAGACACCAGAAGCATATCGCCTGAGACACCAACAGTCGGAAATCGCTAAAAGAACGTGGAACTAACACTGACAGCTACCTTTATTGCTAACTGGGAACTGTCAGAAAATATCCACAAACCCATACACTTATGGACTTGAAAAATCAGTTCAACCGCCTAACCCATTCTGGCTCATCTAAACCTACACGAGAAAGACTAGAGCTATATTCCTCAACTATACGTTGAGCATAAAGCTCTTTTAACTCAACAATAAATTCAAATTTCTCAGGGTGCTCCTTCGAGTAATATGAGGGTTCAAAATATTTTTTATTATTAGTTTCACATTTTGTTGCAAGAGCGAAACCATTATTTCCGGAAAACTTAACAGTACGTAGAGAATAGGTAGACTTATCAATTTTAAGTTTTATACCATCAGGGGTTAAAAAGTTAAAACCACCATCATTAACTTTTTCCAACGAAATAAAAAGAAAACGACGAATCTCTCCATTTTGAATTCGTACAGAATCACATCTTTGTTGAATGCATATATAGTATGACCCATTATCCAGAGTACTTTTAACAACAGTACCTAGTGTTAAGAATGGAAGATGATGAGGTGAAAATATAGCGCTTCTATGATAGCATAACTTTGCAAAAGTTTTATTAATTTCTTCTGTTTTTTCAAATTCCGTAAACAAAGTTGTGGCATATTTATTTATCAGTATATCGATTTTTTTTGATGATAGTTGTTGCCCATCACTGCTAACTAAAGAATTGCAGAATTTATCCTTAACATCTGAGTTAGATTGTAATAATTGCAATAGTACATCCGGATTTCTTTGGTAAAAAACATTCTCTGGAGTACCATCAGATTTATACAATGGTTTTACTCCACCTTCAATATTATGGCCAAGCCATAATTTAATTTTATCTTCATTTAAGAATTGATTTAGATTTTTATATCGAATGATTGAGGAGAACGTATCACTTAATAATTGGACTAACAATTCATTAGCATCATATGTATTAGGTAATAATGTTTGATGTGCCAAATAAGCCGCATCCAATTCTTTAGAAAATAAAGTTAAAATGTGATGAAAGTTTTTCCTAATTTCAGCCAGGGACTCCATTGCAAAATTAGAAAGTAAGCCACTAGTCATTTCAGTGAATTGTAATGATATAAAGTCTGGTAGCTCATCATATGTTTTTGTTTTATCAGCTAGCTGCGGTAAATGTTGTGCTCGCCCCTCTCCACCATTCGATTTTGATATGACCATAATCTTACAATTATTAGACATAACAGTGCATGGATCATTTTCATTAATTTTAAAACCAGAAATATTTTTTTCAGTCAATACTGCATCAACCTCAGAGGCTATTTTGGGCAGATCCACTTCACCGGTATAAATTAAAATTAATTTTATACAGTGTTGATTATCGATATTAGCGAGCAGCGATGTGATTATTTTTTTAGTATACACACCTCTAACATCATCTTCTTCAGCATCATCTTCATCATTCTGAGAGTCATTATCTGAAAATTCTTCATCAAGTACAATTTGCCAATCAAGTATTGTGACATCAGACTTAGTTGCAATTGAAGTTAAGTATTCCAGATCACTAACTAATTGAGGTTTATAGACGGCACAAATTTTTCCTTTCTTAGAAAATATTTTTGTAACCTCTTGAGCATCAAATTCATGCTGATCCTTTGGCCCATTTTGATTATATGCTTTATCATCAATGAAGATAATGTTCTGAATAAAATGATCTGTAATTGTTGCTGAAAATTCGTTGAATGTTTTCATTTTATTTTTCCACCATGGAAATTTTAAATGTAACGGTTGAGCCTTCTCTTGGCTCATCTAATGTTAATTTATAACCAACCGATTCAAGAACTTCATTACTAATATGCAGCCCCATTCCTCGACCATTATATTTCCTTGAAAAACCCAGACTAAATATTCTGTCTTTATCACGATTATCAACTACGGATCCATTATTAGAAATATAGACATTACCGTTATCATCAGCATGTAATCTTATAGTTTTATCACTACTATTACTTTCATTTAACCAATAAATTGCATTATCAATTACATTCACAAAAACAGGATAAAAGGATGAGCGGAAACCATAAAGTTTTCCTTTTGAATATCCATTTGTATGTTTAAAAGATATATTATGCCTATCCATTCTGTTTTTAAATAAATCAATTAAGAACGATTTAATTTCTAAAAGTTTAATTTCCTCTCTTTTTCTCTGTAGTCTTCTGTTTAAAGGAGTAAAGAGATTGAGATAACCGTCTAAATGCTCGAAGTTGATCTTAATGTTTTTATAGACATCTTCAAGATCTTCATTGACATCACTCCAAGCTTTTAAATCTTTAAGGCTCGTTCTTATTGATCTTACCGTACTATTAAATTCATGATGAATGATACTTACAGCTAAGCCAAGCTGACTCAATTCAACATCAGCATGAATTTTTTCTCTCAAAGCATCCACTTCTTCGCCAAGCACTTCGGTTATTTGTTCGCTGGTTATATAATTATTATCTTCATCTTTCTCCCAGTAGATACCCTCAAGTTGTCTAATGATAGCATCTAAAACATTTGTATTCCTTTCGCTAACATTAGTAATTTCTGCCGCCAGTTCATTTCGTTTTGCAACTAAATCAATATCAGACTCACTTTCTATAGATATGTGCTTAAATTTGTCCTTTACAATGCGGATTTGGTTATCCAAATCAATCATTAAATCAGATGTTAGTTCTTTAACCTTTTTGTTTATATCCAGAACAACTTGTTCCGTAGTTTTTCTTTTTTCAGTATTAACTTTTCTTGCTTCAATAGAAATGAAATCAACCGCCTGTTCTAAACGCTTGCGCTTACTTATTTTTATTTGATAATCATTAATTGCTTTATCAACTAATTGATCAATATTATCTATAGCCGGTTGAAAACATGTCCTTTCTAAATCCTGCAAAGTCGTCAGATATGTATTATAATCCTCTTTTAGTTCCCCTCTTATTAAAAAACCTCTGGGAGTTGGGACGATAATAGAGCGTTTATACGCATTAATTTCTTCTCTAGTCTGCGATTCTATATCAATTATTTTCTGACTCGCTATATCAGGATCCTTAATTGAGTATACGCTGTGAAATCTATGTTCACTCTCTATCAAAATATTATTTACATCTTGTTCAATTAACCCATTTGAATGATGATCAAAGAAAAAACTAAGAGCCAATTCAAATCTAGCTTTTTTTGCCTTAGCCTGTTTTTCTCGTTTCTCTAATGCCTTGTGAGAGGAAATTAATTCATTTCTTTTAGTTGCCCATATTTCAGCTTTAGGACCCGCTTTTATATCATCTCGGAAAAAATCGGCTGCTAGTTGAATAAAGAAATTTTTAAGAATATCTCTGAGGTGTTTGTATGCTTGATCCTCAATAAAACCTTCACGCCCAGCTTTTTCTTTTAATCTAAAATTTTCTTTTTGAGAAAGACTTATAACTCCGAACATTCTTCTATATGAAAAGAAAGCAGAGCCTGCATGTTTAGAACGTCTTTTTTCAATTTCCAGATAATCATAATCAGAATCACCGTATGGTAAAATTCTAATATTATCTTTATAAATATACAAACCACCAAATTTATCAGATTTTGATGTAACCCTGGCATAATCTTCATTAGCCATTATTGAATGTTTTCTATCACCTTGAACATAGGCAAGATTTATCTCAAATGGACCACAACTGGTAAGATTAAGGTTATTCCCTGACCAATTGACAATATGTTCAAAGTTTTTATCATGATAGATTCTTATGTTACCCTTAAACTGTCCATATTCGTCAAAAAAACCATGGAAATGATGATCTGCTTGTTCAAAGTCTTCACTAGTAAAAAAATGTTCCTTATCAATAATATCAATATATGTACTGTCATCACTTCTGTAATCTCGGAAGACGATATCTAATAAAGGCTCTGGATGGGATATTGTCATTGTATTATGAAAACCCATCAACATTTTTTCAATTTTAGTAGCTTCTTTACCACTACTATCACCATCAATATCGGAATTCAAAATTTCATCGACGGGGGAAACAATAAAAATTGTACCTCCTGAATCATCGTTATCGAATGATTTAAAACGAATTAATTTCTTACTTAGAGTTCTTGGGCAAACAGAGAAAGATGTAATCGTTTCTTTTATTTCTAAAAATTTTTCTTTACTCAATAATTTCTTTTTCAGCAAACCGCTAATTGAATCCAGCAACTCAATCTTCATTGAATTCAACTGTTCTAGATCAGGAATATGTTTGTATGTTTCGATTGGAACAACTATATCATCAAGGTTCAATCCCGGCAGTTCAAATATTTGCCAATTGATAAGTGCAGCAGTGATCTCCTCTGTGTTTTTAGCCTTAGTTATTATTAATACCTGCTTCCCTATTGATGCTATAGCAAGGCGACCAATACCTTTCTCCCCCATCTGATGTCTGAATTTTTTAGATTTGTCTACTGGAGGAAGGGATGCATTTGTATGTTGAACTTTCGACTCAGTACCTAATGTAAGCCACCTATTTTCAAAATCAGATCTCGACATACCTACGCCATCATCTCTGATAATAAAAAGGCTTTTCCTACGAAAATAATCGATATCAACATTATCCGCATAAGCATCATGAGCATTTTTCAATAGTTCATTTATCGCCGTAGGGATGCCCGCGATCTGTTGTCGGCCTAATAAGTCTAAGGTTCTAGCTCTTGTCTTAAAATTTGCCATGATTGTCTCTCTTTGAAACTTCATTATGCTTAATGAAGTGCAGCCCAAATTGTCGAGCTAATTCACATGGGACAGCATTTCCAATTTGTTTCGCCATTGAATTAAAAGAGCCTTTAAATATATAGTTTTTTGGGAATGTTTGCAGGCGAGATGCTTCCCTAATACTTATAGCTCGATTTTGTGTTATATCTGGATGACCAAATCGTCCATTCGAATAACTATTGCACTTTGTTGTCAAAGTCGGGGCCGGTTTATCCCATGACATTCTGCCATAAGTATCAGTATGGCCTGTATAATCTATGTGGCAAGTGTTGATTAAATCAGTCGGCCAATCCCTGCGGTCCCCTCCCTCTGGGGTATTTTTAATTCTCTCTAAATTTAACTCAGTAAGTATCGCTGAGCGATGCAATTCATCATTCTTATCAACTTCCCCTGATTTGAGCTTTGGATATTCACCAATAAATTCTCTAACAGTTTTTATAGGAGAATTTTCAATATTATGAGTTGGCTCTGGTATAGATATTGGTCCTAGCAAGCTGGCTAGAAGAACAAACCGTTTTCTTCTTTGCGGCACGCCGTATTTTTCAGCATTTGCAACAAAATACACATAATGGTAGTTTAGTTCACTAAGTAAAGTAATAAATCTTGTGAAAGGACTTTCTTTGCTGCCATCGATTTTCTGAATACCTGGAACATTTTCTAATAGAATGTATTCTGGTAAAAGTTTTGAAACGAATCGATGGGTTTCGTCCAAGAGGCAAATTCTCTCATCATCTTCGTTTTTATATTTGTTTTGCTGTGAAAAAGGTTGACATGGTGCGCAGGCACTTAAAAGCAAACCATCTGCACTTTTGAACGCTATAGAATTCGCAACCCTCTCAACAGTTACATTTCGGATGTCATCGAAGATGAAATCAGCGTTAGGGAAGTTAGCTTTGTATGTTCCGAGGCCTGCCGATCCACATCAATACCAAGAACAACGTCAAAACCAGCCTGACGTAGCCCTTCACTAGCCCCTCCACATCCACAAAAGAAATCTATCGCAATCAATTTAGCATCCAATTATCTAAAAATAACTATTTGTTTTTATTGAATTTTTACATTATTTTTTGTAAAAATCTAATATGAAGAATGTTTCTATTTTGCCCCAACAAAGTCTTTTAGACAAAAATTTATGATCGAACTTGATAATGATATAGAAAGAAACAAATAACCATAAAAACCAGAGAATTGGCAGCATGACTGTTCATCCAACATCGTTTAGAAAACTAGCTTTATACAGTATGATAAGACGTCCTAAAAGGTCGTTGTCAATGAGAGTTACTACTCTCAGGGGGAGTTGGTAGCCTTAGCGCAAACAGCTAACACAAAGACCAGCAACTCTGCAATTTTTTCACATACAGAGGGATCTTTGATGCTGCCTCAATATCTTTTTAGCCCCTCATTTTCTAGGACACAGAGCAACCTTCAGTATATACACCATCTACTGGTGGTCATTCTGGTGGTCTTGACAACCCTAACTTTTAGGTTTAGCTTACCAATCAGCCAGTTAATGGCAAAGGCGATCCCAGTCAGAGGAGCCATATTTAAGAAGCCTGCTTAGGAAACTAAGCAGGCTTTTTGCTTTTCCGGTCGCTATAAAAAACCCTCTAATAAGTCCCCTGCCTGCTCTGCACCGCTGTTACATGCCGCATCACAACGTTGATTAAAGTTATGTAAATGTAAATCGTTTAAACTTTGCAATTATTGTAAGTGCTAGTGATTATCATTTATTGTACGCGAGCCAAAGGAACGAGCCCCCGCTCGGTTCACTGTACGTTCCAATTACTCTGGGATATAAACGATGAATTCTCTGCCTCGCGCCGGACTGCGCCGTATCACACTTGCCTCTGCCCTGGTCTTCTCTGTTAGCCTACCGGCTTTCGCTCAGGAAACGTTAACGCTCTATACCACCCGTGAACCGGGTCTGATCCAGCCTTTGCTTGATAGCTGGACCAAAACCAGCGGCATCAAAGTCAGTACGGTCTATATCAAGGACGGTATGCTTGAGCGCGTTAAAGCTGAAGGTAAAAATTCACCTGCCGACCTGCTGATGACCGTCGATGCCGGTAATCTCATTGATTTAGTGGAAGCGGGTGTAACTCAGCCAGTAGAGTCAGAAGCACTGAAAACCGCTATTCCGGCTAATCTGCGCGGCGCAGATAATCAGTGGTTTGCGCTGTCGATGCGTGCCCGCGTGCTGTATGCCGAGAAGTCACTGCCAATCGATAACTGGCATTACGAGCAACTCGCCAGCCCTGAGTACAAAGGTAAAGTCTGTATTCGTTCCGGACAGCATCCTTATAACACGGCGCTGATCGCCGCAATGATCGCTCACCACGGCGAAGCAAAGACCGAAGAATGGCTGCGCGGTGTGAAAGCTAACCTGGCGCGTAAAGCTACCGGTGGCGACCGCGATGTTGCTCGCGATATCCTCGGCGGCATTTGCGATATTGGTCTCGCCAACTCCTATTACGTCGGCCATATGAAAAACGCCAAAGAAGGCAGTGATGCACGTCAGTGGGGCGATGCGATTAAAGTCGTTAAACCCACCTTTGAAAATGGCGGTACACACGTCAACATCAGTGGCGCAGCTGTAGCCCGCTATGCGCCAAATAAAGCCGATGCCGTTAAGCTGATGGAATATCTGGTTTCCGCACCTGCCCAGCAGCAGTATGCGAAAGCGAACTTCGAATACCCGGTACTGAAAGGCGTGACGCTTGATCCGGTTATCAGCGCAACTATTGGTGAAATCAACGTCGATAAAACGCCGTTAACCGAAATCGTTAAATATCGTAAACAAGCTAGTCTGCTGGTAGATAAAGTTGGATTCGATCAATAAACCTCTGCAGTTTCCGACGTTACGCGGCCTGGTTTCCGGGCCGCAGTCATTATTAACGCCGCTACATCTTGGCGCGCTGTGCGTAGCGCTTGGCGTTCTGACACCGATCATTGCGCTGATTTGGCAGGCTACCCAGGCCGATTTATCTCACTGGGATAATCTCCTGACGTATGTACTGCCTGCCGCACTAAAAAATACCGTGCTGTTATTAGCCGGTGTCGCGGTGATGGTCGGCGTGATTGGCGTAGGCAGCGCATGGGCGGTAACGGCATGGGATTTTCCTGGACGTAAAATTCTTAGCTGGGCGTTACTGTTGCCGCTGGCAATGCCAACCTACATTGTGGCCTTTGCGTGGCTCGATCTGCTGCATCCGATTGGCCCCCTGCAAACCTTTATCCGTTTTTTACTGGGCTTTGACAGCCCAAGACAGTTCCGGCTGCCAGATTTACGCTCACTTTCCGGCGCAATCATCCTGCTCGGATTAGTGCTTTACCCATACGTGTATCTGACAACCCGCGCTATGTTTATCAGCCAGCCCGCCCATTTACTGGAAGCCGCACGCACGCTGGGATGCAGCGCAACCGGAACCTTTTTTCGTGTTGCTTTGCCCATGGCCCGTCCGGCACTGGCCGTTGGGATCAGCCTGGCACTGCTGGAAACGCTCAACGATATTGGCGCATCGGAGTTTCTCGGGGTACAGACGTTAACCGTTACCGTGTACACCACATGGATCTCACGTTCTGATTTATCTGCTGCGGCGCAAATTGCCTGCATGATGCTGATGTTTATATTCCTGATTCTGACACTGGAATTTTATGGTCGCAGAAAACAAGGATTCAGCAGCCGCAGCCTGCGGGAAATTCAACCTTCGCGCGTGCAGGGCTGGCGCGGTTGGCTGCTCGGTGGCGTTATTTCACTGCCGGTTGTACTGGGTTTTCTGGCACCGGTACTGTTTTTAATGTGGGAAAGCGCCAAACGCATAGGCGATGAGAACCCCCTTTCCTCTTCGTTACTGTCAGCATTGCAAAATACGCTATCGCTGGCAGCGGGAACCACGCTGGTGGTGGTTTGTGTCAGTATGCTGGTGGCCTGGAGCGCCCGCCATAGCGCCGCAGACAACGCCATGCCGGGATTTCGTCGCGGCGTGATGCGTCTGGCCTCTTTAGGCTATGCGGTTCCCGGCACAATTCTGGCGATTGGTTTTTTACCCCCCGCCATGGCTGTCGACCGCTGGCTGGCCGATTTACTGGATGTTCGCGGCCTGCCGCTGATGTCCGCAGGGATCCTGCTGGTAATTTGTTGTGCCATGCGATTCCAGGCGATTGCCATTGGCGCGCTGGATTCTGGTCTGGGCCGCATTCCACCTTCGCTGGAACAGGCGTCTCGTCTGTTAGGCGAGAATGGTGCGGGGACGTTTGCACGAGTCCATTTTCCCCTGCTGCGCCCGGCATTAGTCAGCAGTGCCCTGCTGGTTTTTGCTGATGCCATGAAAGAGCTGCCAACAACGTTGCTTTTGCGCCCGGTCAATTTTGAAACGCTGGCAACGTTACTGTATGCGGAAGCCGCACGTGGAACCTATGAAGAAGGTGCTATCGCCGCGCTAATGATTGTTTTAGCTGGCACGCTACCGGTTATTTTGTTGGTGCGTCACCAAATGACTCGCCGTGGTTAAGAGAGCAACAATGTCAGAAATTGCATTACGACTCCAGGATGTACACGTTGCTTATGGCAACAGCCAGCAATCGGTACTGAGCGGATTTTCAATGTCGGTACGTAAAGGTGAAATTGCCTGTCTGCTGGGTGCTTCAGGCTGCGGAAAAACCACGGTACTACGCGCAGTTGCCGGATTTGAACGCCTGCAAAACGGAGAGATCTATGTGTCACAGCGACGTGTTGCCGGTCCCGGCGTTCATCTGCCACCGGAAAAACGTCATGTCGGCATGGTCTTCCAGGAATATGCGTTATTCCCCCATCTGACCGCGCAGCAAAATGTGGCCTTTGGATTGCGTCGCATGCCGCGTGAGGAACAACAGGCCAGAGTGACTGAGCTGTTGAAAATGGTGGAGTTACACAGCCATGCCAACCGCTATCCGCATGAGCTTTCCGGCGGGCAACAACAGCGTATCGCACTTGCGCGCGCGTTGGCGCCACATCCGGAAATCCTGTTGCTGGATGAACCCTTCTCCAGCCTGGATAAGCGCACACGTGAGCGTCTTGGCAACGAGGTACGGGATATTTTGCGCGCCGCCGGGCAAACGGCGCTGTTGGTTACCCACAGTGAACACGAAGCCCAACTAATGGCTGACCATATTGGCGTGGTAAAAATGGGGCAGTATCAAATTAAAAAAGCGACCCATCCGACCTGAAGGTCAACAAAGTCGCCCTGAAAATTAAAAATGCTTCTGTACCAGGCTGATGTTCACCGGCATACCGGAACGTCTTTCCAACGCCTGGCTCCCGCGGCTCACATCCACGTCATTCCCGCTGATAAAGGTGCGCAAAGCGGGAGTGACTGGTAAAGGCACCTTTCTGTCAGACTCGTATTCCGAACGGTTTCGTGACAGCGGCTCATGTACTTCCACCCAGCGACTACCGTCCGGCTCTTCGCTGTATTTCACCAGTCGGTCAATTAATTGTACACGCGTCCCTACAGGCACCGTATCAAACAGGTACTTGATGTCATCATTCCGCAAACGGATGCACCCCTGACTTACCCGCAAACCAATACCGAAATTGGCATTTGTCCCGTGAATGGCATAAAGCCTGCCAATATAAATTGCATACAGGCCCATCGGATTTTCTGGCCCGGCAGGCACAAATGCTGGCAAGCTTTCCCCGCGTGCAGCGTATTCCCGTCGGGTATTTGGCGTCGGCGTCCAGCTTGGTGCTTCCTGCTTACGTTCGACCGCCGTCACCCAGTTACGCGGCGTTTCTCTACCCGCCTGACCAATGCCAATGGGTAAAACCTCAACCGTATTGCTGCCAGCAGGATAATAGTAAAGCCGCATCTCGGCGACGTTGATGACAATCCCCTCGCGCACGGTATCCGGAAGTATCAGTTGCTGCGGCACAACCAGCGTTGAACCCGATTTAGGCAGAAAAACATCGACGCCCGGATTGGCTTCAAGCATATTGCTCAACCCCTGCCCGTACTGAGCGGCAAATGCCTCCAGCGGCTTGGTGTTTCCTGGTGGAACCGTAATAGTCAAAGGACTACCCACCAGGCGACTCCCCTCTGGCGGCAGCGGATAACTCACCGCCTGTGCGCCCTGACTCGCAAGCAGCATAATGAGTGAACAAAGCAGTTTTACACGACGCATCTTTTTCCTTTCCTTCGTCGCAACAGATATCCGTTAAGTATAGCTTTTATTATCTGTTTTAGTGGGTTACGACATATCTGCGCATAAAAAACCTCGCCATCAGGCGAGGTTCAGGTTGAGCGGTAACTACGCTTCCTTACCATCTGGAAGCACAATATTGCTGGCGGCTAACTGCCCCATATTTTTGTACATAGCGCAGGCAGCTTCAATAATCGGCATCGCCAGCGCGGCCCCGCTACCTTCACCTAAACGCATCCCCATATTCAGATAAGGATCTAATTCAAGATGCGCCAGCGCGGTGCGGGCACCCTTCTCAGCGGAGAAGTGTGACGGGATTAGGTAGGGTTTAATCTGCGGTGCAATCTGGCTGGCCGCCAGAGCAGCAGAATACGAAAGAAAACCATCCAACACGACCGGCAGGCCACAGGAGGCCGCACCAAGCATCACCCCCGCCATACCGACAAGATCAAACCCGCCAACCTTAGCCAGCACATCGACACCGTCAAGGCGATCCGGTTGATTGACGGCAATTGCCCGGCGCACAACGTCTACCTTATTCCCCACCCGAGAAAGAGGAAGGTTAGCGCCAATACCCACGACTTCCTCAGCATCACTGCCGGTCAGCACACTGACAATGGCCGCCGCAGGTGTGGTATTTGCCATACCAAGCTCACCGACACCAAACAGCGTTACGCCGTCTTTTGCCAGTTCATGGGTATAGCGGATGACTTCCAGCAACAGCTCTTCTGCCTGCGAACGGCTCATTGCCGGACCTTCGGCTATATTGCCGCAGCCGCGTGCCACACGCATATTCACCACACCGGGAATAGGTTCAGCATCAATCCCAACATCTATCACATGGACCTTCGCCCCCGCCTGAGCGGCCAGGACGCAGACGCCGGTCGTTCCACGCGTCATATTGGCAGCCTGAATAGCCGTGACAACTTTAGGCGAAACGGCAACCCCTTCATCCCACACACCGTGATCGGCGCACATCACCAGCATCGCTTTGCCATTCACATGCGGCACACCCTTCAGGCCAGGCATCCCGGCCAATTGTGCGGCGAGAGATTCGAGTCGCCCCAAACTTCCCGGCGGCTTAAGCAAGCCGTCGATATGCTGCTGTGCACGCAGCATCGCGGCACTGTCGGGTGATGGGATCGTGCGGAGTAAAGAGGTTAAAGTCTGCATAAGGGTTCCAGTATGTGGGCTGACTCAGAGCAGAGCCAGCAAGAAAATCAACTCGCCAAGTTCAATGGCAGCGCCCAGCGTATCGCCGGTTTGCCCACCCAACGTGCGTTTTAATAACTGCCCAAGAATAAAAATCGCCACTATTGTGACAACTAGCGCTGCCACGCCGCGCATGCCGGGAAGTAGCACGGCGGCAAGGATCGCCGCTAATCCCAACGTAACGCAGGTTTGACGCCCGGTGACTTTGCCAATAAAAACGTTGCCTAGCCCTTCTTCGCGGGCATAGCGATGCCGATACATCAGCAACACCGCCGTTCCTCGCCCGGCGACACATGCAGCTGCCAGCGCGGCCAGCATCGGCGTGCCACGCAAAGCCAGTTCACTCATCACCAGCACCTTCGCCAGTAAAACGAAAATTAACGCCAGTCCACCGTGGGTGCCCAGACGACTGTCGCGCATGATTTCCAGCATCCGCTCGCGTCGGCGCGCCGAAAAAATGCCGTCACAGGTATCCGCCAGACCATCCAGATGAAATCCCCCGGTCAGCAACGCCAGCGTCAGCACCGCAAAAAGGGCCGCCAACGGAATACCGCACCAGGGCTGGAGCGCCATAAAGACCAGCCCCGTCAGCCCTCCCAACACGACGCCAATCAGGGGAAACATCACAATACCGCGGGAATAATGCTCGAAATCCAGTCCTTGCGACCAGCGAGCAGGAACGGGCAAGCGACTGATAAAAGAGAGCATTGCCCAGAACAACTTACTCATTTAATTTTGACTCCAATTCCTGATACCACCAGCCAGACCTCATCCGCTGCCGCCGCCAGTCGCTGGTTCACGCGTCCTGCAATATCACGAAAATGCCGCGCCAGACGGTTCTCCGGCACAATCCCCATTCCCACTTCGTTTGTGACCAACACGATCTTTGCCGGGCAGCGCTGACAGGCTGCGATCAGCGAACGGATTTCACCTTCGATAGACTGCTCCATCGCCGCGTAATCCCAGCTGTCCGGATCGCTTTCACCGCCCAGCGCAAACAGCAAGTTGGTCACCATCGTGGTGATGCATTCCAGCAGAATAGCTTCCTGAGGATCGTTCATGTCCGTGATCAGTTCATCAAGATGTTGCCAACGTTCGGCTGTCCGCCAGTGCGCAGGACGTCCATCGCGATGATGCTGAATTCGCGCAGCCATCTCCTCATCAAAAATCTGCGAAGTCGCAATATACAAAACGTTTGGGGAATCAGCGATCAGCGCTTCCGCATGCCGACTCTTACCGCTTCGCGCGCCGCCAGTAACCAGAATCATCATACTGGCTCCCGGTGTTGCTGCATGATGGTATAAATTTTCTCAATATCGATGTGTTGCCGCATCGCATCCGCCAGCAGATCAAACTGCTGCGATTTATATTGCGCGTAATGGAAGGTGGAATCCAGCGGAGCTAACCCTTTACGTTCTCGCAGGCCATTGATCAACGCTCGGGTGAAATCATCGCTGTCGAAAAGACCGTGAAGATAGGTGCCGAACGCCAGGCCATCCGGAGTGACCGCGCCGTCAGCAACGTTGCCGCCGTCTTTGTGCAACGTCATCACCGACCGGCATTCATCGGTTAATGCTGTTTCGCCCATATGAATTTCATAACCGCGAACGGATAACCCCGCCGTGCCCGCCAACCAGTCAGGAAGCGATGAGGACATTTTTCCCTCAACCAGGGTCGTGGTTTTGTGCTGGGCAAAATGGGTGACTGTATTGAGCAAGCCCAGCCCCGGCAGCGTACCGAGTCCCGACTCTACTTCATCAATGATGGTGTCACCGAGCATTTGATAGCCGCCGCAAATCCCCACCACCGGTACGTTATTACGATGTAATTGCACGACGCCATGTGCCATCCCGCTTTCACGCAGCCACACCAGATCGCCAAGGGTATTTTTACTACCCGGCAAAATCACCAGATCGGCCCCCGCCAACTCTTCAGGCTGACGAACATAGCGCACGCGCACATCCGGCTGCGCAGCAAGCGCATTAAAATCAGTAAAGTTAGATATGTGTGGAATTTGAACAACGGCGATGTCGATGTCGCGTTTGTCAGTGCGCAAATACTTGCCCTTTTGCAGCGCAACGCCATCTTCATCTTCCAGATCAACATCCAGCCATGGCATCACGCCCAGTACCGGAACACCGGTCAGCGCTTCAATTTGCTCGATACCAGAGTGCAGCAGCGTCACATCACCGCGAAACTTATTGATGATCACCCCTTTTACCCGCGCGCGTTCGTGATCGTGCAACAGCGCCAGCGTGCCGTAGATGGAAGCAAACACTCCGCCACGATCGATATCCGCCACCAAAACGACAGGGCACTGAGCCATCTCTGCCATACCCATATTGACGATATCGCGATCGCGCAGGTTAATCTCTGCCGGGCTCCCCGCACCTTCCAGCACCAGCACATCAAACTCCTGCGCCAGGCTGTTATAAACTGACAGGATCTGTTCCCGCAGACGTGGCTTGTACTCGTGGTAACTCACCGCGTCCATATCGGTCGCCACTTTGCCCATCAGCACCACCTGCGCTTTTCGATCGCTGGTCGGTTTAAGCAGCACCGGGTTCATACGCACATCTGGCGTAATACCTGCGGCTTCAGCCTGAAAAATTTGCGCGCGGCCCATTTCTTTTCCCTCTGGCGTAATGCCAGAGTTCAGCGCCATGTTCTGCGATTTGAACGGCGCGGTATGCAGTCCATCCTGATAAAAAATACGACACAGCCCGGCGACCAATACGCTTTTACCCACATCAGATGCCGTTCCCTGCAACATTATTGCCTGCGTCATGACGCCTCCTTCAGTGCGTTCTCTCGCATACAGCTAAAAAATTCAACCTCTGTTTTACACAGCGGGAAGCCCAGCTCGGTATGCAGCTTCACCAGCCAGGGCTGAGTTAATCCCGCTTGTTCAATAAGATCCGTACGGGCGAAAACGTCGCCTGGCGCGCCGTGCGTGAGCACTTCGCCCCGGCGTAAAACGTACACCGCATCGCTGACTTCATAGATAAGATCGATATCATGGCTGGAAATTACGACGTGATTTCCTTGCGCTACGATGCGTTTGATAATCTCAATCATCTGCGTGCGGCCTGATGGGTCAAGGCCAGCAGTAGGTTCATCCAGCAGCAAATACTGCGCCTGCAACACCAACGCCCCGGCAATCGCTACGCGCTTTTTTTGCCCATGGCTTAAACACTGAATGGGCTGATGGCGAAAGTGCTGGGCGTCGACCAGCGTAAGCGCATCTTCCACGCGGCGAGCGATTTCAGCCTCATCCACCCCAAGATTGCGCAGGCTAAAGGCGATATCGCTGTCGATATCGGTATAAAAGATTTGCTGATCGGGGTCCTGAAATACCGTTGCCACCTGTTGACGCAGCGCCAGCAGGCCGCGCTTGCTGTAATCCAGCGGTTTGCCCTGCCACATCACCGCCCCTTGCTGTGGGCGCAATAAGCCACTCAGGTTCATAAACAGCGTGGATTTCCCGCAACCATTAGCGCCTACCAGCCCGGTGACGGCATGCGTAGAAAAATCCAGCGTTAGCCCTTTGAGGATCGGGTCATCCTGATAGCGAAACCAAAGCGCTGAGGTGGCAAGCATACTTTTCCTTACAGGTGAAAATCACCCTGATACAGTTTGATATCCAGTGTGGTGGTCATTTGCTGGTAGCGGATCAACACGCGGGTAAACAGCAATCCCACCAGCATTGCCAGAGAGCGGTAGCCCAACGGCAAGCTACGATAACCAAAACGCAGCGTTTGTGCGCGATGAATAGCCAGCGCCTCGTCTAACAGGATAAAAATAAACCGCCAGGTCAGCAGGATCTGCTCAGTTAGCAGGCGAGGAACGTGCGCGCGTTTGAGTAAGATAATTAATTGCGGAAACGGCAGATTCAGTACCAGCCAGAAGGTTGCCGCCAGCGCGGCAAGGCTACGCCAGAACGTTTCATTGGCGGTCACCAGTCCTGGTACGCTGATCCCCAACCAATAACTTCCCACAGGTATGCTGGCCAACAGCGTCTGTGGATCGCGGCTGATGCTAAACAAAATGGTCACCACGCCAACCGTGAGAAAACCAAACGGTAATGCCATCCAACGGCACCAGCGCCAGAAGGAAATACGCAGCAGCCAGCAGCTCAGCGCGGCAATAAGTAAAAGCTCAATACCCTGCCCCAATGGGGGCAGAGTAAACGCCAGAATCATCATCACCAGCCAGAGCAGAAATTTCCGCACCGGCGAGACATGAACCCAACGGCTTTGATAGCTAAGCCTGTCAAGCCCGGTCATCACGGCGTTGCCTACCCTTGGTGTAACCCAGGATATAGAAAATCACAGCTGCGCCCAGCGATCCCTGGAGTGTAAACAGCAGACTTTCAATTTCACCGCTTGCGGGTTCATACAACGGCTGGAACCAGGGCTCATAATGCGGGGCAATAGCCTGAATCTGGCTTTCCGCCTCACCATCTGAACCGCCGTATTCCCCACCGTGGTTGATAAAGAACGGCAGGATCACCAGCGCCACTACCATGCCCAATATAATCAGCGTCTTTTTCATCGTTAATGCCCTTGTGCGGTTATCAACTGGCGTTTGGTTAGCTGATCGTAAATCAGCACGGTAAGTAACCCTTCCGCAATCGCAATTGGGATCTGCGTCAGGCAGAAAATCCCCATGAACTTAATGATTGAGCCGGTAGCACCAGCAGAGGGATCCGGGAACGCAACGCCCAGCTGTACCGAGGTCACAAAATAGGTGACGAGATCCGCCAGCATCGCACACAGGAAGACGCAGACATCACGACGCAGCCCTGCGCGGCAGGCCATTTTCCACACCATGTAACCCACTACCGGGCCAATTACCGCCATCGACATGCCGTTCGCGCCGAGCGTCGTTAAACCACCGTGTGCCAGCAGCAGAGCCTGGAACAGCAGGACAATCGCCCCAAGGATGGCAACCACGCCCGGTCCAAACAGGATAACCGCCAGGCCTACACCGGTAGGATGTGAGCAGCTTCCTGTAACGGAAGGAATTTTCAGCGCCGACAGCACAAAAATAAAAGCGCCACACAGGGCCAGCAAAACCTTCTGGTGGTTATCCTCCTGCACAATTTGGCGCAGACGTACCAGCCCGTACCACAGGCAGGGTAAAAACAGCAGCCACCAGGCCAGCGCCCACATCGGCGGCAAGAAACCTTCCATAATGTGCATGGCGAACGCTTGTTCAGGAACAATCATCAGTAATAGCGCCGCAGCCAACCCGCTGAAAGACAGCTGTTTTAGCTGTTGTTCAAGCTTCATTGTGCATACTCCCACTGTTTATTGACCAGAATGGTCGAGAAATAAGGCAGCGGCTGATCGTCGCTCACCTCATCGAGATGACGCCAGCACTGTTCACCTGGCAGCGTGGCTTCAGACATCATTAATGCACAGTCCAACAAACCCTCTTGTTGTAGCAGCGCTTTAATACGCGCAAAACGACCGTACACTTTCATCAACACCAGACTGTCATGCTGTTTTAACGCTTGCTGGATTTCCGCTTCCGGTGCGGTACAGGAGACCACCGCCAGTGACTGCTGCTCCATAGCGAGCGGCGTTTTGGAACGCGCGGCAATCGCGGCGAAAGACGTGACGCCAGGAACGATTTCCAGCCAGTCAGGACAACCAATACGCTGAAGTAAAAAGACCCAGGTGCTGAACAGCATCGCATCGCCGAGAGTGATAAACCCCACCTGCTTACCGGCCTCGACTTCCTGAACCAGCGCGGCAGCAACTTCATCCCAGACAGCCTCTTTTTCAACGCTATCGGCACTCATAGGAAAATGACAGCAGCGGACTTCGGTCTGTTCACCGATATACTCACGTACAATCGACAATGCCAGACTGTCACCGCCTTTACGCCCGGCAGGCGCATAGAGAATATCCAGCGCGCCCAGCGTGCGTGCGGCACGCACGGTAATCAAGTCGGAAGCACCTGGCCCGGTGCTCAGTGCATACAGTTTTCCGCTCATGCTGCTTCCTCCAGCGCCACATTAAGCGCCTGCTGTAAATGTGCCACGAACATGGCGCGAACCGCCGGGTTCTCACCCAGACCACTAAGCCACGGCGTAGCCGGTATCCCTGCTGCATTGAACAACGTTTTCCACGAATCATCTTCGTCGGAGGCCATATCGTTGATGGCATGGTCGCCAGCGACTAACATCAGCGGCATCAGATGCACCGCCGTCACCCCTTCCTGAGATAAACTTTCAATCAACACATCCACTTCCGGATAGCTTTCCACCGCCCCAACCCGCGCGGGAAAGCGCTGCGCCGTCATCATGTGGTCGAGACAGGCATAGGCGGCAAAAGCATGGTGGCTGGCGCCGTGTCCCATAAACACCACTTTTTCACTTTCGCCAAGCGCCGGCATCTGCTGTTGCAGCGCCAGCATCAACTGGGTGTAATCTTCATGGCTGCTCAGCAGCGGTACACCCAGCGTCAGGCGTGAAAACAGCGGACGCATACTTTGCACTTCGCGGACAATTTTTTCGTATTCGTCGCCATTGATAATGTGCAGCGACTGAATAGCCACATCCTGATACCCCTGCTCCGCCAGCTTTTGCAGAGCCTGCAGCGGCGTGTCGATTTCAATGCCGTCGCGCTGCTTGAGCTTGCGGATAATCATCCCGGAGGTAAACGCCCGGAACAGGTCGCGGTCGGGGCAACTGGCTGCGAGATCGCGCTCACAGGCCACAATATTTTTCTCGCAGGTGTCGTGATAGCTGGTGCCAAAGCTGACCACCAGAAGCGCCTTTTTCATCTCTAACTCCTTAAGCAGCGGCCAGCCAGCGCGTTAAACGCGCCCCAAAGGCGGCCTGACTTTCCAGTAACTCTTCTCCCGTCACCAACGGTGCCGGACGTGTAATCACGATGCAGGGGATACCGGCATCCAGACAGGGTTGAACCTTTTCCTGATAACCACCTTCAGCGCCTGAAGCCTTAGTGATCACCACATCAGCCTGACACTGGCGATAAAACGCGGCGTTGAACTCGGCGCTGAACGGTCCGCACAGTGCGAAGATTTCACCGACACCAAATCCCAGATCCGCGCATTGCTGAATGACCTCAGGAACAGGCAGAACGCGCGCCAGCAGCGTTTTTTCAGGCAACCCTTCGCGCCAGATGGCCAGATCTTTACTGCCGGTCGTCAGCAGCACGCGATCGCCAAAGCGTCGCGCCACCTCACAGGCTTGCGGAATACTTTGTACGGTATACAGGTGCGGGTGAGTTAATCCGCTCAACTGCTCAGGGCGCTGGTAGCGGCTCAGCAGTACGCCCGCCGCTTCGCAGGCGCTCATGATGTTGCGGCTCACTACCTCGGCGTACGGATGCGAGGCATCGATCACCCAGCGCGTCCGGTTTTCCTGTAGCCAGGCAATCATTTGTTCACGTTCCAGACGCCCGCATCGCACCTGGCCTTTGATGTCTCCCGCCAGCTGTTTCCCCGTTGGGGTGGCAACTGACAGGGTGTAGGCCACGTTTGCCGCATCCAGTTGCTGGCACAGCATGCGCGCATCGCTGGTGCCGCCCATGACCAGCACATCACCGTAATTCACAGCACATAACCTCGTGGCGTGATCATCAGGCCGTCCTGAACATAGGTTGTTTTGTTACCCACGATCACAAGGCTGGTCATATCAACTGGTTCGAAATCCATTTCACCGAGCGTGGTTAACCATTTTTCCTGCTTTTTACGTCCGGCAGACTTCACAATACCAACCGGCGTTTGTGCGCTTTTACTGGCGGAAAGCAATTCAAATGCGCGCGCCAGATGGCCTTCGCGACCCCGGCTGCGCGGGTTGTAGAAACAGATAACAAAGTCTGCCTCACCGGCGGCAACGATACGTTTTTCGATAACCGGCCACGGCGTTAACAGATCGCTTAAGCTGATGTGGCAGAAGTCGTGCATCAGCGGCGCGCCCAGCAAAGAGGCCGCGGCAATACTGGCGGTCATGCCAGGTATTAGCCTGACCTCAACATCCAGCTTTTGCTTGCTGACCAGTTCGAGCACCAGCCCGGCCATACCGTAAATCCCCGCGTCACCGCTACTGATCAGCGCCACGTTATGACCCGCCTGTGCCAGTTCGATCGCCGCCTGGCAGCGTTCAATCTCTTTGCACATTCCGGTTTTGATCACCTGCTTGTCACCCGTGAACGCTTTTACCAGATGGGTGTAGGTTTTATAGCCAACGATGATTTCCGCTGCCTGCAGTGCTTCAACGGCTTCCATGGTCATCATTGCCTGCGAGCCAGGGCCAATTCCAATTACGCTTAACATCAGTGTGAAACTCCCAAAGTGATGGTGACGCCCTGTTCTCGCAGGGTCTCGCCTAACAGTTTTCCGTGGCTCAACAGCCAGGCTGCAGGACCGGAAACGCTTCCTGTACCTACCGTTTTGCGAACAAACGATGAGGCCGGAAAACGGTGCTCATGCTCACGCAGCGCGTCAGCGGTAAAGGTTTCGAAAGGAACGCGACAGCACGAAGCCAGTTGGATAAGTCCCTGTTCATCTTTTTTCAGCGTGATGCTGCCAATCGCTTTTAGCGCCAACGGATCGAGCTGTTGAGCTTCAAGTTGCCGGGCAAGCAGCGCAGCCAGCAGAGGGAACGGCGTATCACGGCGACAGCCAATTCCGGCCACAACCCGCTGTGGCACCAACTTCCAGTGCGGAACAGGCAGGTCAGGTAAATTGGTGCGTAAGGTGATGCACACCAACGTATCCAGTTCGGGGAGCTGGTTAAGATCGGTAACCGTAATAAATCCGCGCCGGTCGCAATGGCTGACATCCTGCGTCAGTTCGTCATCCCACCACAGACCAACCCGTTTATTGCTGACCAGCATCTGATTCACGATCTTCACCGCCGAACGGAAATCACTCATCCGGGCGTTGAGTTGAAATGCCAGCGTATCCAGTGCCGCCATATCGTTCACATCCGTCGCGGTAGTGATAACCGGGTCAGCGCCCAACATGCCCGCCAGATAACGCGCCAACGCATTGGCACCGCCCGCGTGGCCGGAGAGCAGGCTGATGACATGCTGGGCACGTTCATCAATGACCACCACTGCCGGATCGCAGAATTTGTCATTGACCAGCGGGGCCAGTACGCGCACCGCAATGCCGGTCGCACCGATAAAAATCAGCGCCGAGTAATTCGTAAACGCTTCGCGGGCGGTATTCGCAAAACCGTTTTCAAAGGGAATAAACCCCTCCTCCAGCAGCTTTTCACTGGTAAAACAGGTAACCGGCAGCATGGCTGCCAGACGTTTCGCCAGCACAACGCCACCAGGAGTCAGGCAAAAAAGCGCAATTGACTCAGGCTTTACGGTATTCATGGCTAAAGTCCGCCGCATAGAGTTTGGAGTAGTGATACTCCGAGCCCAGGAAATTACCGACCAGAATAAGGGCCGTTTTACGGATGCCCGCATCGCGAACCTTGTCGCCAATATCCGCCAGGGTCCCGCGCACAGTCTGGCTTTCCGGCCAGGTCGCTTTATAGATCACCGCCACGGGCGTGGTCGCCGGATAGCCGCCTTCAATCAGACGCTCAGCCACCCGATGAATGCGCTGGACGGAAAGATAAATCGCCATAGATGTCTGGTGACTGGCAAAAGACTCCAACTGTTCACGTTCCGGTACCGGGGTGCGGCCTTCCAGGCGCGTAATGATCAGACTCTGTGAAACTTCAGGTACGGTGTACTCAACACCCAGCTCCGCCGCCGCGCCGAGGAACGCGCTGACGCCAGGCACCACCTGCCAGTCAATCCCACGTTTGGTCAGCTCCTCACCCTGCTCGCGTACGGAACCGTACAACGAGACATCGCCGGTTTGCAGGCGCACAACGGTCTTGCCCGCTTTCACTCCAGCTTCCATCAGATCAAGGATCTGCTCCAGATGCAGTTCAGCGCTGTCGTGACATTCAGCACCGGCAGGGCAATACTCCAGCAGTTCAGTGTTAATCAGCGATCCGGCGTAGATAACAACCTGCGCCTGCTGCAGCAACCGGTAACCTTTGAGGGTAATCAGCTCGCGATCGCCAGGACCTGCGCCAACAAACCACACGCTACGGGGATCAAAAATCTCAGACATGGTTTCCTTCCTTCTGACAGGCGATAACAAATACGGGGTTATTCGGTTTGAAATAGTGACCACTGCCAAGCGTGGCAAGCGAGGAAACCTGTAACTGCAGGCAATCCACTCCCTGTACGCCAAGATGGTCCAGATGTGCCAGCGCGGTGTTGAGGTTTTCCTGGAGGATAAACGTCATCACCAAACGCCCTGCGGGATGCAATTGGCGCATCGACCAGTCAATCAGTTCGGTCAGATGGCCGCCGCTGCCGCCCATGAAGATGGCATCAGCCTTTTCCGTGATGGTCATGGGTGCAACACCGGGAAAAATATCGATATTTGCGCAGGCAAAATGCTGGCGGTTTTCATCCAGCAACCTAAGCGCCGCCGGGTTACGTTCGATGGCCGTTACACGTAATCCGGGATATTGCAACGCGGCTTCTATCGACACGCTGCCGGTTCCGGCGCCAATATCAATCAGGTGACTGGCGCGGTGTAATTCAAGTTTTGAGAGGGCAAGTGCGCGTACCGCTTCTTTGGTCATCGGCACTTTCTCTCCACGCAGAAACAGCTCATCTTTCATCAAGGATCACCACTGTATTCATCTCATAGTCAGCGTTAACTTCACGCACAGGCAGGAAATGGATCTGTTCGTTTTCCATCGCCAGGTTTTCGCCAATCACCATCCAGCGATGCCCCTTGCCTCGGGCAATGAGCTGCTGTGCGATTTCACGCGGGCCACACAGCGCATCAGTCACCATCGCCACCTTGTTATGCCGCGCCAGCTCGTCGAAACAGACGCTGCGGCCATGGCTACTGGTCAGCCACATATCGTTCATATCAATACCGGACTGCGCGCACAGGTACTGCACCGCGCTAATACCGGGAATTATCCGCACATTCTCAATGCCAAAATGCGCCACCATGCGCGTCCCAATGCCGTAGAACAGCGGATCGCCAGACGCCAGCACGACGACGTGCTTATCCTGGTGCGCAGTTACCCAGCTCAGGAGTTCCGCGATATTGGCGCCAAGAGCAAACCGTTCACCGGTAAAATCCGGGAATTGCTGCAAATGCCGCTTTCCACCGACCAGCACATCCGCCGTCGCGACCGCTTCACGCGCCGCAGGCGTCATCAAATGCAAACCGGCTGGCCCCATCCCTACAACGGTTAACATTGCATCTCCTCAGCAATCTCTGCGACCGGGCGATTACTGCCAAGCACCTGATTATCAAAAGAAAACATGATGGCGTCGCAGGTCGGGGGATTTTTGGTAAAGCGCAGCGTTTGCAGGACACGCATACAGATGCGCTGAGCCAGATGGTTATAAATGTGCTGAAAACCGTATGCGTCGATGTGTTCCATCGCCGCCTCGGTGGTATCGCAGTCGCTGACCAGCGTCAGCAGTTCCAGCGGCGCGCCAAGTAATGCGAGGTGGGCCACCAGCGTTTCCATGCGGGCATCGGCAATATGGCTGTGGGTGTGGAAGATCCCCGCCGCGATTTTGACGAGCTTACCGGGGTGCCCCACCAGCACGATTTGCCGGAACCCCAGACGTACGGCTTCTTCAATCATGTAACCGACAAAGTTGCTCATGGTGACCACAACCTGGGTGTCGATACCCATCTGCTCGCGAACAAAACGCTCGCCGTGGTTTCCAGGCACCAGTACGACGCGCTCCAGTCCTGCCGCCCGCTTAATTTCCAGCTCCAGCGACAGCGAACGTTTCCAGCTCTCTTCCGACATCGGCGTGACAATACCCGTGGTGCCAATAATCGAAATGCCGCCCAAAATGCCAAGGCGCGAGTTGTAGGTTTTTTGCGCCCGTTCTTCGCCTTCTGGCGCGAAGATTTCAATCTGCGCCCCACGATTTGGGCCAATCGCTTCGCGGACGGCAGATTCAATGGTCTGGCGAGGTGTACGGTTAATCGCCGAACTGCCCACCGGCAGGCCAATCCCTTTGCGGGTTACCGTACCGACCCCTTCACCGCCCTGTAAGGCAATCACGCCACTATCGTCTAACGTCACGCGGGCAAAAATCAGCATGCCGTGGGTGGCGTCCACATCATCTCCACCGTCTTTGCGGATGGCCGCTATTGCCTGCTGCCCTTCGATATGCGGTGACTCCACGCTCAGGCACAGCGTCACCCCGGAAGGCGTCACGATGGAAACCTGATGGATGAGGTGTTGGCGCAATACCATCAACGCGGCAACTTTTGCCGCAGCCGTGGCGCACGATCCCGTGGTATATCCTTTACGCAGCGCTTTACCGTTGTGCCACACCGGCGTATCGAAGGCCTCGCTCATCGCGCCCCCTGCATGTGATAAAGCATGGCGTTGACGATAGCGGCGGCGACATTGCTTCCCCCTTTGCGGCCTAACGCTGCAATGGCGGGCAAATTGCTTTGGGTCAGGGCATCTTTCGACTCTTCAGCACCAACAAACCCGACCGGTACACCCACCACACCGCTGACGGCAACATCATGCTCAAGCAGGCGGAACAGCGCAGTCGGCGCGTTGCCAAAGACAAACAGCTTTTCCCCCTCTTCCTTCACCGCAATGTCAACGGCCGCCATGGACCGGGTAATACCCTGCTCTTTTGCCGTACGCACAACCCGCGGGTCGCTGATGTAGCAGCGGCATTCACCGCCGAATTTTGCCAGCAGCGTTTTATTGATCCCGGAAAGCGCCATCGTGGTGTCGGTATAAATCACGCTCGAACGGCTAAGCGCAGCACAAAACTGCTCCAGCACATCACGGGAAAACCACAGAATGTCCAGCCAGTCAAAATCTGCCGTCGTGTGAATAACACGCTTGATAATGGCTTCATGTAACGGACTGGCAAACTGATAGTCCGGACGCGTTTCACGGATGATCTCGCCAATAATGTCGAAACTTTTGGCTTCAATCGCCTGGGGTTGCTGGATATATTGCATTATGTTGTCCTCAGGCTACACCGACCCACAGCCACCGCAGCGCAATAAACAGCGCCAGTGCCAGCGTCGATGCCACCCACATCAGTCGAATCGTATGGGAAATGTCGTCTACCGAAATGTCGCGTTGAGCATCACCGATCCACGGTTTCTCAACGCGCTCGCCAAAGTAGTCATTAGGACCACCCAGACGAATGCCTAATGCCCCGGCTACGGATGCCTCTGACCACGCACAGTTTGGGCTGCTGTGGTTGTAGCGATCGCGCCAGCCAATCTGTAAAGCTCGCGAGCCGTCTTTACGGCATAAAAATGCCGCCACGCCCAGCAACAGCCAGCTCAGTCTTGCAGGAATAAAGTTCGCAACATCGTCCAGACGCGCGCTGACCATACCAATAGCGCGGTATTTTTCATGTTTGTAGCCCACCATGGAGTCAAGGGTGTTTACCGCTTTGTAGGCCATCGCGAGGGGCGCACCGCCGAGGAGGAGAAAGAACAACGGCGCGATAATGCCGTCTACGGTGTTTTCAGCCACGGTTTCCACCACCGCGCGATTGATCTGCTGCGGTTGCAGTTGTGAGGTATCACGCCCCACAATCCATGACAATTTTTCCCGACTCTGAGCAAGGTCACCGGCCCGCAGCGGACGTTCGACATCCTGCGCGGCCTTTGCCAGGCAGCGCCCGGCCAGCACGGTAAAGATCATCCATACCTCTACCACCCAACCCAACCAGGGATGAACAGATTCTGCCAGTGCCAGCACGCCCCAGGACACAGCCCAGGTCAGACCAACCACCACAATCCACATCACCGCACCGCCAATGCGCAGCGCACGGTCGCTATGACAGTAACGCCGAACAATTCGCTGCACGGCAGAAATCAGATTGCCAATCCAGCGCACCGGATGCGGCCAGTTCTGCGGATCGCCGATGATAAAATCAAGCAGCCAGGCAACACACCACGTAAGGATCGTCATAGCGCACTCCTCGCGGCTGCCAGCCAATGGTTAAGCATCTGCGGACGTTGAGCAAAATGAACGTGTAGATAGCTGGCGAAGGTGTTTCCGACCTGCCAGCCGCCGGACCAGGCTTGCAGCGTTTTACCATCGCGCACTTTGCGACAGTTCATCACCGCTGGCGTTTCAGGAGTAAAATCGGAGTAGTGGAATTCATGTCCGCGCAGCACTTCACCTTCTGCAGCTAACAATGTTTGCTGCGCGGCCTGCGCTTCGCAGTAGCCAAATCGGGTCAGACGTTTCCCCATTTTGCTGTGGCCGGGAATGATATCCGCCATCAGCCAGGTATCGCCGTTGCTGTCCTCAAGCGAACTGCCGAGATACATCAGCCCCCCGCACTCTGCATAAATCGCGACGCCACGTTGATGTGCCTCTCGCAGTTGATTCAGTATCGAGACATTGCGAGCCAGCGCCGCAGCGTGTAGCTCAGGATATCCGCCACCTAACCAGATCATCTGACAGTCCGGCAAACAGGTGTCGTGCAACGGGCTAAAACGAACAATATTTAGCCCCGTACGTTCCAGCAGCGTAATGTTATCCGGGTAGTAGAAGTTGAAGGCTTCGTCATCGGCAATTGCAACCGTTAGCCCTGCTCCGGCGTCTGCGGCGGGCAGCGTTGGCCATTCGCCAGCAGGAAGATTGGTTGACTGGCTTAATGTCAGCAGCGCGTCAATATCAAGGGTTTGCTCCAGTGTCGCGGCAAAAGCCTGCCACGGTTGCTGATTGATAACCGACTCACGTGCGGTTACTAAACCCAGGTGACGTTCGGGAAGGGCAACGCCCTCCATACGGGGTACGTAGCCCAAGACGGGTACATCGCAGTAACGTTCAATTGCGACTTTCAGTAACTGGTAATGCGTTTCGCTGTTAACCCGATTAACAATAACCCCGGCGATGTTCAGGGTGGGATCAAAATGCTGAAACCCCATTACCGTTGCGGCGATTGAAGTGGAAACGGCTTTACCATCAACCAGTAAGATGATCGGACAGCCTAACTGTTTAGCCATCGCGGCGGTGCTGCAGTAGTATGGGTCGGTACCATAGCCGTCATACAGCCCCATCACACCTTCAATAACGGCGATATCCGCATGTTGCATCTGCTCGTTGAATAGAGCGTTCAGCGTGGGGACGGGAAGCATGAAGCTATCAAGATTGCGGGAAGCGGTACCGCATACCGCTGTATGCCAGCCGGTATCAAGGTAATCAGGACCTACTTTGCAAGGCTGGACGCGCAAACCGCGTTTTTTCAACAATCTCAACAAGCCCAGCGTCACCGTGGTTTTACCACAGCCGCTTCCGGTACCTGCAAGAACAAATGCGTGAAAATTGGCCGCCATACCCTGATCCTGTTCAGGGTGGTAGGGGTGTAGAGATACCCAGTCTCTCGACTGTATGCATCTGAACCACCCACTTCCCACCGAAGTTGTTGGTAGTCACTGACAGGCAGGTCTTCTGGCTTAGCGTCATCCTCACCCGTCCTTCCCAATCTTGCGATCAGTGGTCCATACGGGGTCGTCAGCATCACAGCAGCGGGGGCTGCGGGGGATTCTCACCCCCTTCCCTACCACAAATGTGGCAAACCTGTCAGTTCAAGAGCCTGGTTAATTAAGCTCTCTGTTATGAGGTAATTTCACAACCTCATGACAATAATTCAATTTAATATCTTTCCGAGTTCATTCAGCCAATTTTCTGGCCTTAACCCACTTATTCATACGTTCACTTTTTGAATGAAAGTATCAGCTAAGAATAAAGAAAGTCATTCGCACAGACACTGTATCTCATCACAAAAATAAAAACTGGTGCAGTTTATCCCTCTAATACCATTATTTTGTTGCGCTATGACAATTTATTGACTGCTGTTGTCACATTTCATTTTATAATGACTGACATAGCACCCGATATCAAAAATCGGCAATAGCAAAATATTGCTATTTAAGCGGATTCACCGCGTGAAATGACATTTATTTGCTGGCGAAATGCCTGCGGCGTAACCTGATAGGTCTGGCGGAAAACTTTGCAAAAATAACTTGTTTGCGAAAAGCCTAAATTACGCGCAATGCTGGCTATGCTCCAGTCACTGTGACAAAGCAGCTCTTTGGCACTGGCCATTCTTTGTTGGTTTACCCATGCGTTAAAACCAATACCCTGATATTTTTTGAACAATTTGCTGAAATAGTACGGGCTAAGGAAAACATGAGAGGCAACATCTTCCAGACGCAGATCGTCTGATAAATGTGCATCAATATAGCGCAGGGCTTTTTTCATTTTACTGTCATGAGGGTTGGTACTACGGTTAGCGCGTACCGGCTCTGACTGCTGCGGGTTATCTTTGATAACAACAAAATTAAGTTGTTTCTTAAGGCAATTTTCGACGATGAGCTTGAGTAAATCCGCTGAAGCAATGACTCGAGAATAGTCCATTTCAGGTACATTACGGAACTCGTTTACCAGTTCGGGATCGGCTTGCCAGCGGTCATCGACGTTCAGAATATCAACGAGGCCTACATCGTTACTTAAGCGTACTTGTCCACAAAGCACGAACCCTACCAGGTGTCCCGCGATGACCAGCGGAATTGAGAAATCGGTAAGCCCGGCATGGCAGCGATAAATGCAGGGTTGATCGGATTTAGAGGCTTCCAACCCTCCACAGCGGTCGCTCATACGACAACGCGTACTATGCTGAGGATGCTGGCGCATCAACTGGCAAAAAGGAGTGAAATTAAAAAGCTCAGAAATTTCATCACCGTGAATATTGACAACCACAACAGCCAGACTGGTGGCCTGTGCAAAATCCTGTGCGATTTTATTAATGAGTTCTGAGTTCAGGGCACTCGCAGAAATCATGATAAAACCTCTCAGTTAATTTATTGTTATAAATAAAACATATTATTCACACATTCATTTTCATCTCGCGATCCAGCGCTCTGATGAAAGTCAGCATTGAACATAACAAAAGTCTCCCATTGTTGGGAGACTTTTTAAGCCGTTCAGGAAACCGGATCACGAAAACAGTTTTTACCTTTCAATAATAAACATCTTTCGTGAAGCTAGCTCTCGTTTTCCTCCAACTTACACGAATTACACGGTAAATTTTTGCCAATAAAATAACGATAAATTGCTGCGCCCGCACAGGCGCCGATGATGGGTGCCACAATCGGCACGATGAAATAAGGGATATCGCGCCCCCCGGTCATCGCAACATCACCCCACCCGGCCATCCAGGCAAACAATTTAGGACCAAAGTCACGTGCCGGGTTCATCGCAAAGCCGGTAAGTGGACCGGTTGATGCGCCGATAACAGCAACCAGAATACCAATCAGCAGTGGTGCTAACGGGCCTTTGGGAACACCGTTACCGTCATCCGTTAGCGCCATAATCATCCCCATCAGAATGGAGGTAATCACCACTTCGACCAGTGCGGCCTGCCAGACACTCAGTGCGGCGGCAGGATACGTACTAAAAATGCTGGCAAGTTGCAGGCTTTCCAGACTGCCGCGTACCATTTGATGGGCTGATTCATACTCAATAAATAAGCTGCCGTACAACAAATAGGCCAGCATAGCGCCACCAAAGGCCCCCGCTATCTGAGCGACAGAATAAGGTAGTACCTTACGACCCGGAAAACAGGCAAACAACCAAAGTGCGATGGTAATAGCGGGGTTGAGATGGGCCCCAGAAATCCCGGCTGTCAGGTAAACTGCAAGCGAGATCCCCAAGCCCCATATGATGCAGATCTCCCACAATCCCAAACTGGCACCCGCGACCTTCAGGGCGCTCAGGCACCCAATACCAAAAAACAAAAATAGTCCGGTACCCAAAAACTCAGCAATACATTGCGCTCTTAGTGAATCGTTCATTGTGACACCTTCTAAGCAGAGTTCGTGTCTTTACCAGCGGACTCCTTGCTGGCAGGAAGATTACTTCAAGGCTTACTATAAAAATCTGTATCGGCAAATTGTTGGCAATCTGCAAGCCACATGCCCTTAAAAATCGTGTTGTGATAGCAAATTCTTGCCATCACCTTTAATAAAGCAGGCGGTAAAACGAGGATTTACCCTATTAAAAGTACATTTTCAAAATAATAAAATATTGCGAACAGCAGAATTCTATTTTCAAACGATCATCACAATTTCATTTTTCTCGCATAGCAAATGATATTTAAACTGTCACTCGGAAAAGTGTAAATATGGAATTAACATAACCAAATAGTCACATTGTTAAAACTAGAAATAACCAATAAAAACAAATTGTTATAATTGTGCATAGCAATTTTATCTCACCATAACCCCACTATTTTTTCACTCTTACTTTCAACTCAGCCATTCTTTTTCCTCGCTTCTTTTTATAGTCATGAAAATCGGGACAACCCAGGCGAGGTCTTTATGCAACAAGAAGCGTTAGGAATGGTAGAAACCAAAGGCTTAACTGCAGCCATAGAGGCCGCAGATGCAATGGTGAAGTCAGCCAATGTAATGCTGGTCGGCTACGAAAAAATTGGTTCGGGGCTGGTAACAGTCATTGTTCGTGGCGATGTCGGCGCAGTCAAAGCAGCAACAGATGCAGGTGCCGCCGCAGCCCGTAATGTGGGAGAAGTGAAAGCCGTACACGTCATCCCACGCCCGCATACCGATGTAGAAAAAATCTTACCGAAGGGAATTAGCTAATGAGCAGCAATGAGCTGGTTGAACAGATCATGGCGCAGGTGATTGCTCGCGTGGCAACGCCGGAACAGCAGGCTATCCCTGAAAATAATCCTCCAACACGAGAAACGGCTATGGCAGAGAAAAGCTGCAGTTTAACGGAGTTTGTCGGTACCGCGATTGGCGACACCGTCGGTCTGGTAATCGCCAACGTAGACAGCGCCCTACTGGACGCAATGAAACTTGAAAAACGGTATCGCTCCATTGGCATCCTTGGCGCCCGTACTGGCGCAGGCCCGCACATCATGGCCGCCGATGAAGCGGTAAAAGCCACCAATACTGAAGTCGTCAGTATTGAGTTACCACGTGATACCAAAGGCGGCGCAGGTCATGGCTCGCTGATTATTCTTGGCGGCAACGATGTTTCCGACGTGAAACGCGGCATTGAAGTCGCACTGAAAGAACTGGATCGCACCTTTGGCGATGTTTATGCCAATGAAGCGGGTCACATCGAAATGCAGTACACCGCACGCGCCAGCTACGCACTTGAAAAAGCCTTTGGCGCACCGATTGGCCGTGCCTGTGGCGTTATCGTCGGCGCGCCGGCATCCGTTGGTGTCCTGATGGCCGATACGGCCCTGAAATCAGCCAACGTGGAAGTTGTGGCCTACAGCTCCCCTGCCCATGGCACCAGCTTCAGTAACGAAGCCATTCTGGTTATTTCGGGTGACTCTGGCGCTGTTCGTCAGGCCGTTATCTCCGCCCGTGAAATCGGTAAAACCGTACTCGGGACCCTCGGCTCAGAGCCGAAAAACGATCGTCCGTCCTACATCTGATATCAGTGAGGCTGATTCATGAGATCGAAAAGATTTGAAGCACTGGCGAAGCGCCCTGTGAATCAGGATGGTTTCGTTAAGGAGTGGATCGAAGAAGGCTTCATTGCGATGGAAAGCCCGAACGACCCCAAACCGTCGATTAAAATCGTCAACGGTACAGTCACTGAACTGGACGGAAAATCCGCCAGTGAATTTGACTTAATCGACCATTTCATTGCCCGCTACGGCATTAACCTGGCGCGCGCTGAAGAGGTCATGGCGATGGACTCTGTCAAACTGGCCAATATGCTTTGCGACCCTAACGTGAAGCGCAAAGATATAGTGCCGCTGACCACCGCAATGACGCCGGCAAAAATTGTCGAAGTGGTGTCCCATATGAACGTCGTTGAGATGATGATGGCGATGCAGAAAATGCGTGCTCGTCGTACACCCTCTCAACAAGCGCACGTCACTAACGTCAAAGATAACCCGGTGCAGATTGCCGCTGATGCCGCTGAAGGCGCATGGCGCGGGTTTGACGAACAGGAAACAACCGTTGCCGTTGCACGTTATGCGCCATTTAACGCCATTGCGCTGTTAGTCGGCTCGCAGGTTGGACGCCCTGGCGTATTAACCCAGTGCTCGCTGGAAGAAGCTACCGAACTTAAACTCGGCATGCTAGGCCACACCTGCTACGCGGAAACCATCTCCGTCTATGGTACTGAACCCGTCTTTACCGACGGCGATGACACGCCATGGTCGAAAGGCTTCCTCGCCTCGTCCTATGCATCCCGTGGTCTGAAAATGCGCTTTACCTCCGGTTCTGGCTCAGAAGTTCAGATGGGTTACGCCGAAGGCAAATCAATGCTTTATCTGGAAGCCCGCTGCATTTACATCACCAAAGCTGCGGGCGTACAGGGCCTGCAAAACGGTTCAGTAAGCTGCATCGGTGTCCCTTCCGCCGTGCCGTCAGGCATTCGTGCAGTGTTGGCTGAAAACCTGATTTGTTCTTCTCTGGATCTGGAATGCGCCTCCAGCAACGACCAAACCTTTACCCACTCTGATATGCGTCGTACTGCGCGTCTGCTGATGCAGTTCCTGCCGGGTACTGACTTCATTTCTTCTGGTTATTCCGCGGTGCCGAACTACGACAACATGTTTGCGGGTTCGAACGAGGATGCTGAAGATTTTGACGACTACAACGTTCTTCAGCGCGACCTGAAAGTAGACGGTGGTCTGCGTCCGGTTCGTGAAGAAGATGTTATCGCCATTCGTAACAAAGCGGCACGTGCGCTGCAGGCCGTCTTTGCCGGGATGGGATTACCACCAATCACTGATGAAGAAGTGGAAGCTGCGACTTACGCCCACGGTTCGAAAGATATGCCGGAACGTAACATCGTTGAAGACATCAAGTTTGCACAAGAGATCATCAATAAAAACCGTAACGGTCTGGAAGTGGTGAAAGCCCTAGCTCAGGGCGGATTTACCGATGTCGCTCAGGACATGCTCAACATCCAGAAAGCCAAGTTAACCGGGGATTACCTGCATACCTCCGCCATTATCGTTGGCGACGGACAGGTGCTATCCGCTGTCAATGATGTTAACGACTATGCCGGTCCGGCAACAGGTTATCGCCTGCAAGGCGAACGCTGGGAAGAGATCAAAAACATCCCTGGCGCACTTGATCCCAACGAGCTTGGCTAAGGGGTGAAAAATGGAAATTAATGAAAAACTGCTGCGCCAGATAATTGAAGATGTGTTGTCTGAAATGCAGACCAGCGACAAACCCGTCTCTTTCCGCGCATCTACAGCGGCAAGCGCACCTCAGGCTGCGGCGACACAGGGAGACAGCTTTCTGACCGAGATTGGTGAAGCCAAACAAGGCCAGCAACAGGACGAAGTGATTATTGCCGTAGGGCCGGCGTTCGGGCTCTCGCAAACCGTCAATATCGTAGGGATCCCGCATAAGAATATCTTGCGCGAAGTGATTGCCGGTATTGAAGAAGAAGGCATTAAAGCGCGCGTTATCCGCTGCTTTAAATCCTCCGATGTGGCGTTTGTCGCCGTTGAGGGGAACCGTCTGAGCGGTTCCGGGATCTCTATCGGCATCCAGTCAAAAGGTACCACGGTTATCCACCAGCAGGGGTTACCGCCGCTTTCAAACCTGGAGCTGTTCCCTCAGGCACCGCTTCTGACGCTGGAAACCTATCGTCAGATCGGTAAAAACGCCGCGCGTTATGCCAAGCGTGAATCTCCGCAACCGGTCCCTACTTTGAATGACCAGATGGCCCGTCCTAAGTACCAGGCGAAATCAGCCATTCTGCACATTAAAGAGACCAAATACGTTGTGACAGGCAAAAACCCGCAGGAACTGCGCGTGGCGCTTTGATAAAGGATACCTCCATGAATACCGACGCAATTGAATCGATGGTTCGGGATGTGTTGAGCCGGATGAACAGCCTGCAAGGCGAGTCCGCGACTCCGCCCGCGGTGAGTTCATCAGCACATACCGCGAAAGTCACGGATTACCCTCTCGCGAATAAACATCCTGAGTGGGTAAAAACTGCGACCAACAAAACGCTGGACGACTTCACGCTTGAAAATGTTCTGAGCAACAAAGTGACCGCGCAGGACATGCGCATCACCCCTGAAACACTGCGCCTGCAGGCGGAAATCGCCAAAGATGCCGGACGTGACAGGCTGGCGATGAACTTCGAGCGCGCAGCCGAGCTAACCGCTGTTCCTGACGATCGCATTCTTGAGATCTACAACGCGCTGCGCCCGTACCGCTCAACAAAAGATGAGCTGATGGCTATCGCCGACGATCTCGAAAATCGTTATCAGGCAAAAATCTGTGCAGCTTTCGTTCGTGAAGCGGCAGCGCTGTACGTTGAGCGTAAAAAACTCAAAGGCGACGACTAACTCAGGGAAAGGATCATGCGATATATAGCTGGCATTGACATAGGCAACTCATCAACGGAAGTCGCTCTAGCTACTCTCGATGAGTCTGGCGTGCTGAGCATCACCGGCAGCGCGCTGGCAGAAACCACCGGAATTAAGGGCACATTACGTAATGTGTTTGGCATTCAGGAGGCCCTGACGCTGGCGGCAAAAAACGCCGGTATCAATGTCAGTGATATTTCGCTCATCCGCATTAACGAAGCCACTCCGGTCATTGGCGATGTGGCGATGGAAACAATAACCGAAACCATCATCACTGAATCCACCATGATCGGCCATAACCCTAAAACACCGGGCGGTGTCGGGTTAGGCGTGGGCGTCACTATTACGCCGGAAGACCTTCTCAGTCGCCCGGCGGATACGCCCTATATTCTGGTGGTGTCATCGGCATTTGATTTCGCCGATGTCGCTACGATGATTAATGCCTCCGTCCGTGCTGGATACCAGTTGACTGGTGTTATTTTACAACAGGACGATGGCGTGTTGGTCAGCAATCGTCTGACTTACCCCCTGCCCATCGTCGATGAAGTCCTTCATATCGACCGTATCCCGTTGGGGATGCTGGCTGCCATTGAGGTCGCTGTACCAGGAAAGGTCATTGAAACCCTTTCTAACCCCTACGGCATTGCAACTGTCTTTGGCCTCAATGCCGATGAGACTAAAAACATTGTTCCGATGGCACGGGCGCTGATCGGCAACCGTTCAGCCGTGGTGGTGAAAACGCCGTCAGGTGATGTGAAAGCGCGAGCGATTCCTGCCGGAAATCTGGAGCTACAGTCTCAGGGGCGTACCGTACGGGTCGACGTTGCCGCGGGCGCCGAAGCGATTATGAAAGCGGTTGGTGAATGCCCGAAACTGGATAACGTTACCGGAGAAGCTGGCACCAATATTGGCGGCATGCTGGAGCATGTGCGCCAGACAATGGCTGAATTAACCAACAAACCCAGTCATGAAATTTTTATTCAGGATCTGCTGGCGGTCGATACCTCGGTTCCCGTCAGCGTGACGGGTGGGCTTGCCGGTGAATTCTCGCTGGAACAGGCTGTCGGCATAGCCTCCATGGTGAAATCAGACCGCCTGCAAATGGCGATGATTGCCCAGGAGATCACGCAAAAGCTCAACATTGACGTCCAGGTTGGCGGCGCCGAAGCCGAAGCTGCCATTCTGGGGGCCTTAACTACTCCGGGCACAACGCGACCACTGGCAATTCTGGACCTCGGCGCGGGTTCAACCGACGCTTCTATCATCAATCCTAAGGGCGAAATTATTGCCACGCACCTGGCAGGCGCAGGCGATATGGTCACGATGATCATTGCCCGTGAACTGGGTCTGGATGACCGTTATCTCGCTGAAGAGATTAAAAAGTATCCGTTGGCGAAAGTTGAGAGCTTGTTCCACCTTCGCCACGAAGACGGCAGCGTTCAGTTCTTCCCTACGCCTCTCCCACCAACGGTTTTTGCGCGCGTGTGCGTAGTGAAACCCGATGAACTGGTGCCACTGCCTGGTGAACTGGCGCTGGAGAAAGTACGGGCCATTCGTCGAAGCGCCAAGGAGCGCGTTTTCGTTACTAACGCACTCAGAGCGCTACGTCAGGTCAGTCCGACCGGGAACATTCGGGATATTCCCTTTGTGGTGCTGGTTGGCGGCTCATCTCTGGATTTTGAAGTTCCACAGCTGGTCACCGATGCTCTGGCGCATTATCGACTGGTTGCCGGGCGCGGCAACATTCGTGGTACCGAAGGTCCGCGCAATGCGGTTGCGACAGGACTGATTCTCTCCTGGCATAAGGCATTCGCTCATGGAAAGTAATCTCACCACACCAGCCATCGTTATCTTCACCAGTGCTGACTGTGCTGACGTCTGGAATGACGTACTGCTGGGTATTGAAGAAGAAGGGATCCCCTTTGTGATTCAGGAGAGTGGCTCAGCTGACGTTATCCACAACGCATGGTTGGCCGCCTGCCAGTCTCCATTGCTGGTCGGTATTGGCTGTAGCCGCGAAAAACTGGTCGTGCACTACAAAAACTTACCCACGTCAGCACCACTTTTTACGCTGACGTATCAACAAAATAGCCACGATCGCCGCAGCATTGGTAACAACGCTGCGCGGCTGGTTAAAGGCATTCCGTTCCGGGAATGCACTCATAACCCATAGGAGAAAAGCAGTATGAATAACGCACTGGGACTGGTTGAAACAAAAGGGCTTGTCGGCGCTATTGAAGCCGCTGATGCCATGGTGAAATCCGCAAACGTGCAGTTGGTTGGTTACGAAAAAATCGGCTCTGGCCTTATCACCGTTATGGTTCGCGGTGATGTCGGCGCGGTGAAAGCAGCCGTAGATGCTGGAAGCGCAGCCGCAAGCGCCGTTGGTGAGGTGAAATCCTGCCACGTTATCCCGCGTCCGCACAGCGACGTTGAAGCCATTTTACCTAAATCCGCATAAGTCGTTGCAACCAAGGAGCACAGCGTGAAGCAATCACTGGGATTACTTGAAGTTAGTGGTCTGGCATTAGCCATCAGTTGCGCGGACGTCATGGCGAAAGCCGCCTCCATCACGCTGGTGGGCCTCGAAAAAACCAACGGCTCAGGCTGGACGGTGATCAAGATAATCGGGGATGTGGCCTCCGTCCAGGCGGCCATTTCCACCGGTGTCAGTTTCGCTGACCAGCGAGATGGACTGGTGGCTCACAAAGTCATTTCCAGACCCGGGGACGGGATCCTGTCGCATAGCGTTGCCCTGGAGCCTGAGCCAACGCCAGAGCCCATACCAGCCGTACCGCATGAAGAGATATTTGTAGTCCATGATGTACCCGAAGCCCCGCAAGATGCAGAGTTGATTAGCTGCAATTTATGTCTTGATCCTGCCTGCCCTCGCCAAAAAGGCGAGCCGCGCACGCTTTGTCTTCACTCTGGCAAACGAGGTGAAGCGTAATGGATAAACAGCAACTGGAGACCACTGTCGCTAAGGTTCTGGATGAAATGCGCGAGCGCCCGATTCCGCTGGGGATCTCTAATCGTCATATTCATCTGTGCGCTGAAGATTACGGTCGCTTGTTTCCCAATCACCCCATTAGTGAGAAAAAAGGGCTATTGCAGCCAGGACAATATGCAGCAGAGCAGACTGTCACGCTGGTGGGGCCAAAAGGTCAGTTAAAAAATGTGCGTTTACTCGGCCCGCTGCGCAGTACCAGCCAGGTCGAAATTTCTCGTACCGACGCCCGCACGTTGGGAATTGCTGCTCCGCTGCGGATGTCGGGCAATATTCAGGGCACACCCGGTGTTCGTCTCGTCAGCCCATTTGCTGAACTGGACTTAGCATCCGGGGTGATCGTCGCCCAACGGCATATCCATATGTCGCCGCTCGATGCTCTGATTCTGCGGGTTTCCCATGGCGATAGAGTCTCGGTCGCCATTAATGGCGATGAACGTCGACTGATTTTCGATAACGTCGCCGTACGCGTTTCGCCGGATATGCGCCTCGAAATGCATATCGATACAGACGAAGCCAATGCTGCAGGCGCTGATAATCCCCAGACATTCGCCACACTGGTGACCTCACGATGAACAACGAACTGCTGCAACGCATTATCGAGGAGGTTGTTTCCCGATTAAAAAAACGCGCGGAAAGCACGCTCACTCTTAGCGTCGCGCAGTTACGGGAAATCGATTCACGGACAGTATGCTGCCAGTACTCGTCGCTCCATCTCCAGCAAGTGGATCTGCCATTACTGGAGCGAATTGCCGAAGGCTGCCCAGCCAACATGTCGGTGGGAAAGATTCACGACGCGCTGGCATGCGGAGTCCGCGTGAAAATTTCACTACAGCACCGATTGTTACCCGCAATCCCCGTGAAAAAACTCGCACGTCTGCCGCTGGAGTTCAATGACGAACGGGGACGAATCATCTTTTTGCATCCTGAGAAGCTTCTCAGCTATGCCGACGTCGCCCAATTAAGGGATGGCGTACTGGTGTTGCGCCGTCGGTGTGTCGTGACGGCTCTGGCTCAGGAAGCAGTCAGTCTGCGAAATGTCCAACTAATTAAGCAGGAGTGAGCTATGCATCTGGCACGGGTTACAGGCGTTGTGGTTTCCACGCAAAAATCCCCATCACTGGTGGGAAAAAAACTGTTGCTGGTACGTCGGGTAAGTGCTGACGGAGAGCTTCCTGCGTCCCCTGTGAGTGGAGATGAAGTCGCTGTTGATTCTGTCGGCGCGGGAACTGGCGAACTGGTATTACTCAGCAGCGGCTCCAGCGCCAGACACGTTTTTTCTGGCCCTAATGAGGCCATCGATCTGGCTATCGTCGGCATTGTCGACACGCTTTCTCGTTAGGAGGAACTATGGCGATTTATACCCGCACTGGTGATGCCGGAACAACAGCCCTCTTTACCGGACAGCGCGTGAGCAAAACGCATCCACGCGTGGAAGCCTACGGTACGCTGGACGAACTGAATGCGGCGCTAAGTCTGTGCATTTGTGCAGCGAAAAACCCGCAGCACCGGCAGTTACTTGAAAATATCCAGCTGCAGCTTTTTTGGTTCAGCGCCGAACTGGCAAGCGAAAGCGAAGAACCAACGCCAGAGCAGCGCTATATCAGCTCGGAAGAAATTGCGGCACTGGAAGCGGCCATCGATACCGCAATGGGAAGAGTTCCGCCCCTGCGCAGCTTTATTCTACCTGGCCGCAGCGAAGCCGCCAGCCGACTGCACTTTGCCCGTACGCTGGCACGCCGTGCAGAGAGACGACTGGTCGAGCTCTCCACCGAGATATCCGTCAGACACGTGCTGATGCGTTATATCAATCGCCTGTCCGACTGCTTATATGCGCTTGCACGAGCAGAAGATCATGACGCCCATCAAAACGACATCATTCAGAAAGTGGCTGAGCGCTATCTCGCTGCCGTTCAAGCACCAGCCATAAAGGAGCCGACTATGTCTCTGTCTTTTCAGGAGCTCCACCAACTCACTCGCGCTGCGGTGACGAGAGCAGAAGAACTTCAGGTTCCGATCGTCATTAGCATTGTTGATGCGAACGGGACCCAAATGGTGACCTGGCGCATGCCTGACGCATTACTCGTGAGTAGCGAACTGGCACCCAAAAAAGCCTGGACTGCCGTGGCGATGAAAACCGCCACACATAAGCTGACATCAGCAGTTCAACCCGGTGCTGCGCTTTACGGTCTGGAAAGCCATATGCAGGGAAAAGTCGTCACCTTCGGTGGCGGGTACGCATTATGGCGTGAGGGTTTACTCCTCGGGGGTCTTGGCATCAGCGGAGGAAGCGTTGAACAGGATATGGACATTGCAGAAACGGCCATTGCGGCGATTAACGTGAGAACACATCAATGAATACTTCAGAACTTGAAACCCTTATTCGTAACATTTTGAGTGAACAACTCGCCCCGGCAAAAGCAGAAGTTCAGGGTAACGGTATTTTTCCGTCCGTTGACGAAGCTATCGATGCAGCGCATCAGGCTTTTCTGCGTTACCAGCAATGTCCATTGAAAACCCGCAGCGCCATCATAAACGCCCTACGCGAAGAACTGACGCCTCGTCTTGCTTCACTGGCCGCTGAGAGCGCTGCCGAAACGGGGATGGGAAACAAAGAGGATAAGTTCCTTAAAAATAAAGCCGCGCTGGACAACACTCCAGGTATCGAAGATCTCACCACCACGGCGTTAACCGGCGACGGCGGCATGGTGTTATTCGAGTATTCACCGTTTGGCGTGATTGGCTCTGTCGCCCCCAGTACTAACCCGACAGAGACCATTATTAACAACAGCATCAGCATGCTGGCGGCAGGGAATAGCGTTTATTTCAGTCCGCATCCGGGTGCTAAAAAGGTTTCACTCAAGCTGATTGCCATGATTGAAGATATTGCTTTCCGTTGCTGCGGAATTCGTAATCTTGTCGTCACGGTCACAGAACCCACTTTTGAGGCTACCCAGCAGATGATGGCGCACCCTAAAATCGCAGTTCTGGCGATTACCGGTGGCCCAGGCATTGTTGCTATGGGCATGAAAAGCGGGAAAAAAGTCATCGGCGCAGGCGCAGGAAATCCACCCTGCATTGTTGATGAAACGGCCGACCTGGTTAAGGCGGCGGAAGATATCATCAATGGCGCATCCTTTGATTACAACCTCCCCTGCATTGCTGAGAAGAGCCTGATTGTTGTTGATGCCGTTGCCGAACGACTGGTTCAACAGATGCAGTCTTTTGGTGCGATGCTTCTCAATAGCGAAGAGGTAGACAAACTGCGCGCTGTCTGTCTACCAGAAGGCATAGCCAATAAAAAACTGGTGGGTAAAAGCCCGGCAACCTTACTGGAAGCAGCAGGAATACCGGTTCCGGTAAAAGCACCTCGATTACTGATAGGCATCGTCAAGGCTGACGACCCGTGGGTTACCAGCGAGCAATTAATGCCAATGCTCCCCGTCGTAACAGTGAGCGATTTTGACAGTGCATTAACGTTGGCCCTGGAGGTTGAAGAGGGATTGCATCACACCGCCATTATGCATTCGCAAAATGTGTCACGTTTGAACCTTGCCGCGCGCACGCTTCAGACCTCCATCTTTGTGAAAAATGGCCCCTCTTACGCCGGGATTGGCGTTGGTGGTGAAGGCTTTACCACCTTCACTATTGCGACGCCAACCGGTGAAGGAACAACATCTGCGCGCACTTTCGCACGCTCTCGTCGTTGCGTGCTGACAAACGGTTTTTCTATTCGCTAATGGGGCCGTTATGAATAGCTTTTCACTGCAAACTCGATTGTACAGCGGCCAGGGAAGTCTGGATGTGCTCAAGCGTTTCACGAATAAGCATATCTGGATTATTTGCGATGCTTTTCTCGCGCGTTCTCTCCTGATTGAAAAGCTGCGCAACGCTCTGCCAGCGGATAACCGCATCAGCATTTTCAGCGATATCACCCCCGATCCCACCATCGGTACGGTAGTTCAAGGGATTGCACAAATGCAGTCCCTGCGACCGGACGTCGTGATGGGTTTTGGTGGCGGCTCAGCACTGGACGCCGCAAAAGCCATCGTCTGGTTCAGCCGACAGTTCGGTATTGAAATTGAAACCTGTGTCGCAATTCCCACCACCAGCGGCACAGGCTCTGAAGTAACCAGCGCCTGCGTGATTAGCGATCCGGATAAAGGCATTAAATACCCATTGTTCAATAACGCACTTTACCCGGACATGGCCATTCTTGATCCAACGTTGGTCGTCAGCGTACCACCTGCCATCACCGCGAATACCGGCATGGACGTGTTAACGCATGCACTGGAGGCTTACGTATCCACGAAGGCCAGTGACTTCACCGATGCACTGGCTGAAAAAGCGGCTCAAATCGTCTTCCAGTACCTGCCTGTCGCCGTCAGCAAAGGCGACTGTCTGGCAACCAGGGGGAAAATGCACAATGCGTCAACGCTCGCGGGAATGGCATTTAGTCAGGCTGGACTGGGGATCAATCATGCGATTGCCCATCAGTTGGGTGGTCAGTTTCATCTGCCGCATGGACTTGCCAATGCGCTGCTGCTGACCCATGTCATTCATTTTAATGCCCGCGACCCGCGGGCTGCGAAGCGCTATGCCCGTTTCGCTAAAGCCTGCCATTTATGCCCGGATAACGCGAACGATACAGCGGCATTGAATGCGCTCATTCATCATATCGAGCTACTGAAAAAACAGTGTGCGTTGCCTTCTTTTGTTGACGCGCTTAAAGACGGAAAGCAAGCCTGGTCACAACGTATCCCGTCGATGGTTCAGGCCGCGCTGGCTGACGTCACGCTGCAAACCAATCCTCGTGTTGCCGATGCCAGTGCCATGCAGGAACTGCTTGAGGAATTATTATGAAGACAGCCATGACGGCAGAGTCCACGCTTTATGATGCACAGACCATTCGCGAACGCGTTCGCGCAGCGGGTGTTGTCGGCGCCGGAGGCGCAGGCTTTCCTGCTCACGTAAAATTACAGGCGCAGGTCGATACCTTTCTGGTCAATGCGGCTGAATGTGAGCCAATGCTGAAAGTTGACCAGCAGTTGATGGCCGTCCAGGCTGAGCGACTTATCCGCGGTGTTCAATATGCCATGACGGCTACCGGAGCCAGTGCCGGAATTATTGCACTCAAAGAGAAATACCAGAAGGCTATCAATGCATTAACGCCCCTTCTGCCTACCGGGATCCGCTTACATATTTTGCCTGATGTCTACCCGGCTGGTGACGAGGTTCTGACCATCTGGATGGCAACAGGTCGGAGAGTTCCGCCTGCCGCGCTGCCGGTCAGCGTCGGCGTGGTGGTCAATAACGTCCAGACCGTGCTCAACATCGCCAGAGCAGTTGAGCAGCAGTACCCCGTTACGCGTCGTACCCTGACCGTTAACGGCGCAGTCGCCAGTCCTATCACACTCACAGTCCCTATCGGAATGTCTTTACGTGACGTTCTGGCGCTGGCCGGGGGTGCAACCGTTGACGATCCCGGCTTTATTAACGGTGGTCCGATGATGGGCGGCCTGATTACTTCACTGGATACCCCTGTCAGCAAGACCACCGGGGGCCTGCTGGTTTTGCCTAAGTCTCATGCGTTGATTCAGCGGCGGATGCAGGATGAACGCACCGTGCTTTCTGTAGCAAAGACCGTTTGCGAGCAGTGCCGTTTGTGTACGGATTTGTGCCCGAGGCATTTGATCGGTCATGAATTATCCCCGCATCTGCTGGTTCGTGCGGTTAATTATCAGCAGGCGGCCACACCGCAACTGCTGCTCACGGCCCTGACCTGCTCAGAATGCAATGTGTGTGAAAGCGTAGCCTGTCCGGTTGGGATTTCACCGATGCGCATCAACCGTATGCTTAAACGTGAATTGCGGGCGCTCAACCATCGTTATGAAGGGCCGCTAAATCCTGAGGATGAAATGGCGAAGTACCGGCTGATCCCAGTTAAACGCCTTATTACCAAACTGGGTCTTAGCGACTGGTATCACGATGCGCCACTGGCTGAAACTGATTATTCCACAGATAAAACGACGCTGTTGTTACGCCAGCATATAGGTGCCAGCGCCATCCCATGTGTAGAACAAGGCGAACGCGTTGTTCGCGGTCAATGTGTTGCCGATGTGCCCTCCGGTGCATTAGGCGCGCCTGTTCACGCCAGTATTGACGGTATTGTCAGCGAAATCACTGAGCAATCCATCACGGTAATTAGAGGTTAATCATGTCTCAGGCTATAGGGATTTTAGAACTCACCAGCATTGCCAAAGGAATGGAAGCTGGCGATGCCATGTTAAAAAGCGCGAATGTGAATTTACTGGTCAGCAAGACCATCTGCCCGGGAAAATTTCTACTCATGCTCGGTGGTGACGTAGGTGCCGTACAACAGGCGATTGCCACTGGAACATCTCTTGCTGGCGATATGCTCGTTGACAGTCTGGTACTCCCCAACATTCATGCCAGCGTACTCCCCGCAATCAGCGGACTAAACAGCGTGGATAAGCGTCAGGCTGTTGGTATTGTCGAAACATGGAGCGTTGCTGCCTGCATCTGCGCCGCCGACCGGGCGGTTAAAGCCTCCAACGTCACGCTGGTACGCGTCCATATGGCATTTGGTATTGGCGGCAAGTGCTACATGGTCGTTGCTGGCGATGTATCCGATGTGAATAACGCAGTGACGGTTGCCAGTGAAAGTGCGGGTGAAAAAGGCCTGCTGGTTTACCGCTCGGTCATACCCCGCCCGCATGAAAGTATGTGGCGACAAATGGTGGAGGGATAATGGAAAGACAACCCACCACGGATCGGATGATTCAGGAATATGTACCTGGCAAACAGGTCACGCTGGCGCATCTTATTGCTAATCCAGGTAAAGATTTGTTCAAGAAACTGGGATTACCCGATTCGCTTTCCGCAATCGGTATTCTGACCATTACCCCCAGCGAAGCCTCAATCATCGCCTGTGATATCGCCACGAAATCCGGGGCGGTAGAGATTGGTTTTCTCGACCGGTTTACCGGCGCGGTGGTACTGACGGGTGATGTTTCTGCCGTTGAGTACGCACTGAAACAGGTAACCCGAACGCTGGGCGAAATGATGCGTTTTACCGCGTGTCCCATCACCCGGACGTAATCTCATGAGACGTATCATGCTAATTGGCCCCAGCCAGTGCGGTAAAACGTCGCTCACGCAGTGCATGCGGGGAGAGGCACTTCACTATCAGAAGACCCAGGCCATAGTCTGGTCTCCTACGACAATAGACACGCCGGGTGAATATCTTGAGAACCGCTGCCTGTACAGTGCGCTGCTGGCCAGCGCCTGTGAAGCAGACATTATTGCGCTGGTACTAAATGCTGACGCGCCGTGGTCACCATTTTCTCCCGGTTTTACCGGACCAATGAACCGACCCGTTATTGGCCTCGTTACCAAAGCCGATTTAGCCAACCCGCAGCGTATTTCTCTTACGGAGAGTTGGTTAGTTCAGGCTGGTGCGCAAAAAGTATTTGTCACCAGCGCGCTGGAGAATACCGGGGTCGATGAGATGTTCATTTTTCTGAATGCAAAGGAACCTTCATGTCTCACAAAATAATGGCCATTAATGCAGGTAGTTCCTCGCTTAAATTTCAACTACTGGCGATGCCGCAGGGTGAAATGATCTGTCAGGGGTTGATTGAACGTATCGGTTTGTCTGATGCGCAAGTCACCCTAAAAACGCCAGCGCAGAAATGGCAGGAGACTTTGCCCGTAGCCGATCACCGTGAAGCCGTAACGTTGCTCCTGGAAAAACTGCTCAACCACCACATTATCAGCAGTCTGGATGAGATCGACGGCGTGGGCCATCGCGTCGCGCACGGCGGGGAATCCTTTAAAGACTCAGCGCTGGTAACTGATGAAACGCTGGCAGAAATCGAGCGCCTCGCGGAACTGGCTCCTCTGCATAACCCGGTCAATGCGCTGGGGATCGCGGTATTCCGCCAGCTATTGCCCAAAACGCCAGCCGTTGCGGTGTTCGACACCGCCTTTCATCAAACGCTTGATGAGCCTTCTTTCATCTATCCCCTGCCCTGGCGTTACTATGCAGAGTTGGGTATTCGTCGCTATGGTTTTCATGGTACCAGCCACAAATACGTTAGCTCACAGCTTGCTGAAAAACTGGGTGTACCACTCAGCGCCCTGCGCGTTGTTTGTTGTCATCTGGGCAACGGCAGCAGCATCTGCGCCATCAAAGGCGGACAATCGGTGAATACGTCAATGGGCTTTACGCCGCAGTCTGGCGTGATGATGGGCACGCGAAGTGGCGATATCGATCCGTCCATTTTACCGTGGATTGCCCTGCGAGAAGGCAAAACACCGCAGCAGCTCAACCAATTGCTCAACAATGAGTCCGGATTGCTCGGTGTTTCTGGTATCTCACCTGACTACCGCGACGTTGAACATGCCGCAGATACGGGCAATCACCAGGCTGCGCTGGCGTTGACGCTTTTTGCTGAGCGCATTCGTGCCACCATTGGTAGCTATATTATGCAGATGGGCGGTCTGGATGCCCTGGTGTTTACCGGTGGTATTGGCGAAAACTCCGCACGGGCGCGCGCTGCGATCTGTCGTAATCTGAATTTCCTGGGTCTGGCCGTTGATGAGGAAAAAAATCAGCGTAATGCCACCTTCATTCAGACGGAAAATGCGATGGTCAAAGTAGCAGTGATTAATACCAATGAAGAGCTAATGATTGCGCAAGACGTTATGCGTTTAGCGATATCTGAAACTGTGACATTGGGCATTCCTGCATAATACTGCCGCACCGCAAATTGCGGCAAATCATGGTAATAGCGCGATCGCCATGACACTATGCGCCGAGGATTGCTGATCACATAGGTGAAGACGTGGCTGTTGCGCAATGTCCCGCATCGTGCGGAGAACTTATCCAGGGCTGGATTCTGGGCAGTGAGAAATTGGTCTCCTGCCCGGTTGAATGGTATAGCACCGTTGAGGTCACTTCAGGTTCACCGCTGACAGATGAACGTCCACTTTCGCGGGCGATGGTTGAGAGGTTATTGCTGCACTGGCAATACCCGGCACAAATGAGTCAGGATATTCGAATTGATGTCCAGTCAACCATTCCTGTCGCTAAAGGGATGGCCAGCAGCACAGCGGATATCGCCGCCACGGCAATCGCCACGGCGCAGTATCTGGGGCATCAGCTAGACGAATCCACTCTGGCGCAGCTTTGCGTTTCGCTGGAACCTACCGACAGCACCGTTTTCCGCCAGCTTACGCTGTTCGATCATAACGACGCCTCCACGCAAATTGCCTGTGAAGCCCAGCCTCAACTCGATCTGCTGGTTCTCGAAAGTCCGGAAACCTTGCTTACTGCTGATTATCACCGTACTCCACGCCAGTCAGGATTACTGGCAGGCGCTCCAGCGCTGAAACGCGCATGGGAAAAGGTACAGGAAGCCTGTATCAGTCAAAATCCCTATCGGATGGGTGAAGCCGCCACGCTGAGCGCGATCGCCAGCCAGTTGCTGTTACCTAAACCAAATTTTGATTCACTTTTAGCGCTGGTAGAGGAATGTGATTTATACGGTGTCAACGTTGCGCACAGTGGCAGCGTAGTCGGTCTGATGCTCGACAGAAAGCGTCATGATGTGGACTACATTAAATGGATGCTGACGCAGAAAAAATTGACGGAGCACTGGCCGGAACAGCATTTGTTGCGGATGGTAACTGGCGGGGTCGAACTGCAATAAGGGCCGCCGCTAAGCAGCGACCCGAACAAGCATAAAATCGTTACTCGGCTTTCGCTTCGCCGTTTTTCACTTCGCCCATCGCTTTCAGCTTTTTAGAGATGTCGCGGCGCTCTTTAGAGATCTCAGCGTTTTTGATGATGTAATCATCAACACGATCTTCATAATCGCTTTTCATGCTGGCGATAATGCCCTGAATCGCTTCCACGCTCATTCCTGGCTTGATGTAGTCACTCAGGTTGTCCAGCAGCAGAACACGTTTCTGGTTGTCACGGATCTTTTTCTCAACGTCCTGGATTTCACGTTGCAGTTTGTTTTTACGACGGAACAGACGAACAAATTCCAGCACGTCCTGGAAAGAAGGCTTGGTAGTTTCCATTTTTACACCCCTGATAATGTGAGATTCGGATTCGTTAAAACAACGGCTAAAGTGGGTCAACATTACTTTCATGCCCGCCATACTTCAAGTTGCATCTGCATCGACCATGCATGGTTGAAACCTGAATTATCGAGGGTAAAGCCATTGCAGTTACCAATGGTTTTAGCCTTTTTCAGTATCATACCTCTAATCGTTGCTGAATCGAAGCAGCAGTAGAACCAATCCCCTCATCTGCTCTTTATTTGCGCAGCGCGCGACAGATCAAATGAGAGAGCAACTCCAGCTGTCGCGCCATTTCCATATTTAGCCAAACGTAGCCGTGAATGGGCGTTTCAGCGACATTATCGCCCTTATGCTCAGCAATAAGCTGACGTAACTCCACCACGGTGTCATTGAGTTTTTCCGTATTGGCAAGCACCGGTTGTGGATTACCTTCATACAATGCGTGGGTTATCGTCAGTAGCGCCTGTTGTGTCCTGAGCTGTGTTTCACGCAAAGTGTGCGCATTCAACATGACAAAGTGGCTGGTACGGCTGGCCCAAAGCGCATTGATTTGCAGCTCAAGCATGCAGACCAGGTTACGATTAACCGTTTGAATAGCTTCAAAGATTGATTTTTGAATGTGGGTTTCCTTGCTGGCGGGGACGATGAGCCCACGCATTTTGACAACATCGCTTAAAAGCTGTTGTAAATGCTTCTCCAGTCGCGGTTGCTCCAGCAGGTTGGGAGATAGCGCAGCCTGATACACCCGATTGTACCCCGTTACACAATGCGCCAGTTGAATTCGCCAGTGTATAAATGCCCGCTGCGGCCAGATACCGGTAAACAGCATTGCCAGTAATGAACCCAAAATAACATCGCCACCGCGCCATAACGCTGTGTTCATATCTCCAGCGGGGGCACCCACAACGACCGCAAGCGTTATACCAATCAGCAACGCCTGATACGGCCTTTTACCCAACGCCAGCCAGCCGCAGAGAAACATCGCCACCGCGCACCATATCAGCATTAGCGGAAGTGAAAAGAGCTCCAGACGAAGGGCCACCAGCCCAAGTACCGATCCCAGAATTGTTCCGCCAATACGCTCAAATGCTCTGGGGACAACGTTCCCCCAAAAGGAAATAGGCCCCATGATTACCACCAGCGTAATCAGAGGCCATGTACCTTCAGGAATGTTCAACAGGCGAACCAACAGAAAAGTAAAAAGAAACGCCAGCGCAATGCGAACACCATGCACCACACGATAATGACGATACAAACGAATTTCAAAAGGACTCAGTGACTTATCTGCACGCACTCATGCACTCCGTCAGGGAATTGCAAAGAACAGAATTGTACCTGTTTTTTGAGTGAAAACATCACCCTGATGACCAGGACATTCATCCTGATTTACACCAAAAACAGTTACTTCGACTGTACCGGCACGTACATTTCAATGTCCCAGTAGCCGTCCTCCATGCCATTGTTCATATAAACTTCAAAGCAGGGTTTAGCGGCTATCGCATACGTCGAATCCTGCAGCAGGCGCTCAAAGAACTGATACCACGGCGTCGCGAAGTCATGATTTTCAACGCGCGCAACGGCGATAGCATAGTCGCCCCCCGCCAGTTCGGTCTGGATCACCCCTTCGCTGTTTTCTGGGATCTCAAAACCTTCAGGCACAGACACCACGGTATCACAACGCAGTTTTTCCGCCGGAACAACGTCAGGGTTGTCGTAATAAACGGCTATCCATTCCAGCGGTACGATCTGCTTACCGTCGACCCACATCATTAACTGCTCGAAACCCTGCTTTACCGTTTGTTCCCACGGTCCAACCATATGGAAACCGGCAATTATGCGTTTCTCGACCTGCTTTATCTCGTACTCCATATAACCTCCGCTATTACACTGTATTTATATACAGTGTAATTTTTAGGTATGACGGCCACAAGGAATCAGTGATTATTATGTGAGCAGATTCGCACTCTTGCCAGTCAGGCACATCAGGAAAAACTACGCCTTGTGGTGGAAGTAATCGCTCAAACGCGAGAAGACGCCGCCTTCGTTGACAGACTCCAGCGTAACCAGAGGCCAGTGCGCCACCAGTTTATCCCGATCGTAGAGTTCAATTTCCCCCACACGTTGATGGGCAGCAATGGGGGCAACCAGTTCTTTCTTATCAAGAACATATTTTGCCTTGATATTAGCGACTTCGGCTTTAGGCAGGGCCATCCAGAAATCCTGCTCTGTGCCAAGGCTAATTTTTTCTTTATCGCCATACCAGATCCGTTCAATACCAACTTGCTTACCGCTACGTAAAACCTGCACGGTATCGAAGTTCTGTTGTCCCCATTGCAGCAGTTTTCGCGCCTGGTCTTCACGCCCTTTCGCACTCTCCGCCCCCATCACAACCGCAATCAGGCGGCGCTGCCCATCAACGGCAGAAGCAATCAGGTTGAATCCAGCGCCGGAGGTATGTCCTGTCTTCAGACCATCGACGTTCATGGTTTTATCCCACAACAAACCGTTACGGTTTTGCTGCGTAATTCCGTTCCAGGTAAGGCTTTTTTCACTGTACATATGGTAGAAATCCGGCTCTCCATGGATGATAGCTCTCGACAGCACAGCCAGATCGTAAGCTGAGCTATGCTGACCTGGCGCATCCAGACCATGTACCGTTTCAAAATGCGTGTCCCGCAGGTTCAGCTTTTGCACATAGTTGTTCATCATCGCGACAAACTGCGGCTGCCCTCCGGCGATGTAATCCGCCAGCGCCACACAGGCATCATTACCGGAATCAACAATTAACCCGCGACTCAGATCGCGCACAGAAACGCGATCCCCTTCTTTCAGGAACATTAAGGATGAACCGACGAATACCGGATTATCTTTCGCCCAGGCATCTCGTCCTACAGTGACAATATCTGTCGGACTAATACGCTTACTGTCGATTGCGCGATCGACAACATAGCCGGTCATCAGCTTGGTCAGGCTGGCAGGGTTGCGCTGCTGGTGTTCATTTCCGGCTGTCAGGATTTGGCCCGTGGTGTAATCCATTAATACCCACGCCCCGGCATTAATTGCTGGAGGCTGTGGAGCGAAACTGGCGACGTCGGTCGCATACGCGGGCGAAAAAATCATCGCAAATAGTGAAGCGGCAATAAACAAACGGCGTTTCAACAGCATGTCCTCAGGAAATGGAGAAATAGCCGTTCTTTTTACGGAAGTTCTGGCGAACAAACATGGATAAATTGCAAGAAAATGTGACATAAGGCACATTTTCTTGCTGTAAGGATAGGATTTCAGATATCAACCACGTCTGGCGTTACCCTTTGCGCGGTGCTGTCTCTGCGTGATGGCTGCGATGACGATGATAGCCATCTATCATGCTGCGGAAAATCTGCCCCGGAGTGTCACCCAGCGTGCACAGGTAAATATGTGCACAGATGAACAGTAAGCCGACAATCGCCAACACCATATGCAGCACCAGCATCACAGGCCCAGCCCCTACCACCTGCGGGTAGAGGCATAACAACCCGGTGATGATTAGCAGCGGAACCAGCGCATACATGATGGCCAGATAAGCCAGCTGTTGTAGCGGGTTAAATTTACTCTCTGCCGTTGCGGCAAATGGGTGCGGCTCACCTTTCATGATGCCATACAGATAAAAGCGCGTTTGCAACAAGCAGCGTGATATCAACCCGTTAAACTTCACCCGGTAATGACAACCGTTGCCGCTGGTTGCGTTGATTAGCACAAAACCAACCCAGAAGGCCAACAAGGCGAAACCGCACCAGGTATGTATCTGCACCATCAATGCCACCGGTCCGACAGAGAAGTGTCCAAACAGGCCGCTCAGCAGAAGCAGGATAAAAAGCAGCGCATTACCCCAGTGCCAGCGACGAACTGCCAGCGAATAGAGGTAGTCCCGATGTTCTTCTCCGATTGCTGTTTTAGGTGCCAGCATCCGACGTAACAGCGCGTGCATAACCAGGCCCGCAATCATCAGCACAATAACAACGCCTGCATAAATGAGCCACAGCGGCCAGTAGTCCGGCGCATAGTTAAGCTCTGCTCCCCAGATAGAATTCATGCTTTACCCTCCTGATGGATCTCTTTACGCCGATAAACACTTACCGGGCCGCTACGCGTATCCTGCTGGCGATAAACCTCTTTTTGATTTATCCAGTGCTGAATTTCCGGATCGTCACGACGACCAAATTTCAGCGCATCCGTCGGACAAACGGAAACACAGGCGGGCGATTGTCCTGCCTCCAGTCGGGTATCTGCGCAGAAGTTACATTTGTCGGCAATTCCCGTTTGCAGATTGAGATAACGGACATGGAATGGACAAGCGGCAACGCAGTAGTCGCAGCCAATACAGCGAGACTTATCCACTTGCACAATGCCATTTTCGTCGCGAAATGACGCCCCGGTCGGACAAACGCTGACACACGGCGCATCTTCACAATGCTGACAGGAAACGCGAACAAACTGGAAGTGGGACAGCACCTCGGGTTCATGTTCGGGTGAACGGATCTGCACCTGTAAGCGGCTAAAACCCTCTGGCACATCATTCAAAACTTTGCAGGCAACCGTACATGCCTGACAGCCGATACAGCGTTTCTCGTCATGCAGCATGACATAAGGGTTCGTAGATTGATTCATGATGTTCTCCTTTCTCATGCCCGACGAAGCGTAACGCCAGCGGTGTGGACCACCGTACCGGAAACCGGACTGGTAACATGCGGAAGCAAATTACCGCAATGGATACCGTGCGTTGTCGCTGCGGTTTTGGCTCCCGCCTTGGCGCCAAATCCCATATAAACAAACAGCGTATCGGGCCGAATTCCGGCGGTGACCAGCGCTTTGCCTTTTTCCTTGCCGGTCGCATTTTCCAGCCAGATGTCATCACCGCTTTTGATGCCTTTTTCACGGGCCGTTTGCGGGTGGATCCACACCGCGTTATCCCACATCAACTCGCTAAGCAGTGGCACGTATTGCGTCGCACCGTTGGTATGCACCGCCACTTTTCCCTGGATAAAATAGAGTTCACTGTCGCCTTTGAGCGCAAAATTGCGCGCGCGCGGAATACCGTAGCCAGGCAGGAGCGTTTCCAGCTCTTCGGAATAGAGTTCGATTTTTCCTGACGGAGATTTAAAGCGCAGTTGCTCGCCATAGGTACCGTCGCTGTCAACCGCCACCGCGCCCGGATAGCGTTCCACAAACTGACGCACCGCTTCAGGTTCACGCAGCAGTAACGGAACACCCCACTCCCGATACCCTTTCTGACGCAACTCAGCCGATAGCGCATGATCGCCATTAAGCTGGTATAACTGACGCGTTTGCATATCCTGCCATGGGTAGAATTGGCCAAGGCCTAACTGCATGGCCAGCTCTTTCCAGATTTGCCAGCTCGGACGCGCATCCCCAATAGGTTCTACTACCTGCTGACGCAGGGCATAGGCGGGATTCAGGCCCGACATGTCTGAAACTTCTTCATCGCGCTCAAGGTAAGTACATTCAGGCAAAAGGTAGTCGGCATACGCCGCGCTTTCGCTTAAATAGACATCACAACTGACCACAAGGTCGAGCTGTTCAACGGTTTTGACCAGATCTGGTCGACAGGTTACGGTTTGGAAAGGGTTGTGTCGGGACATAATCCATCCCTTCACCGGATAAGGCTTCTGGTTTAACACAGCATCAATGATGCTTTGCACCACACCACCGCCCGCCGCGATGTACTTAAACTGCGGGGCTACCAGATCGATACGCTGCGCCGTTGGCTTGGGTAATTTGACATCGGGTTTTGCCAGCACCGGAGCGACCTTCTCTCCAGCCAGCTTATTGTAAGTTGCCGCCGCTTTTTTCTGATACAAACCGCCTTCACGCTCAATATTGCCAAGCAGCACATTGAGGGTAAAAATCATGCGCCGCATATCAATTTCTTCTTGCGAAAACGTCGCTCGATGGCCCGGACTGACGATGGCATGAGGCGCGCAGGCGGCCATTTCGCGGGTGACCCGAACAATGACATCAGCAGGCACATCCGCGAGCTGCTGCGCCCATTCCGGCGTGGTCTCTTGTACCGCTTCTGCCAGTTGCTCAAACCCCGTGGTGTAGCGCGCCACAAAGTCTGCGTCATACAGATTTTCATTGATCATGACGTGACACATGGCCATCAGCACCGGTAAATCGCCGCCCGGTTTGAGCGCATGCCATTCATCCGCCTTGCTGGAGAATACGGACAAACGGGGATCGAAGCTGACCATCTTCGCACCCTTCTCCTGCGCGGTCATCAGCTCATGCGTATCAGCAACCTCGATCCCTTCATAGAGGTTATGGCCAAAAGAGACCATATAACGGGTATTGGCGATATCCATGGCTAAATCACCACCCATCATAACTTTAGCGGCAATGGCTTTACCGGCAGGACACGTTGATGCGTGAGTAAAGGTATTCGGTGACCCGAAAGCCGTCGCGAGGTGGAATAAATGGCCAGACAGCGAGCCGGATTTAGACGAGAAGACGACTCCCTGGGGACCATATTGCGTTTTTATTGCCGTCATTTTTTCGGCGATTTCTTTATACGCCTGTTCCCAGCTAATAACCTGCCAGTCACCGCTCCCGCGAGGTCCTGTGCGTTTCATGGGTTTAACAATGCGATGAGGGTCGTTGACCAGGCTAACGCCGCTGCCGCCGCGAGCGCAGACACGTGTCCCCTGCTGTGGCGCATTAGGGTTTCCCTGAATAAAAACCGTTTTATTATTAATCACCTGAGCCTGAATTGGGCAGCGAAAAGAACACATCTCGCACAAACTTGGCGTCAGGGATGTTTTCCCTTTGATACTCTCCGGAGAATTTCGTGCCAGTGCCCCGGGCGGGAAACTGCCTATCGCGCAGGCTGAACAGCCTATACCCACGCCTCGCAAAAAATTACGCCGACTAATGCTCATATAACCTCCTGTTATTAGATATATCCAATAATTATATGGCGTTTAGATTATTTATTTTTTACATCAATCACATTTCATTACAATGCATGACAGCGAATTGACATAAATAAAAAACCATTGTTTATAAAAGATTTTTAAAGTTTCCAGAACACAACAAAGAAGAGGAAAATAACAATAATGGTTATCAGTTAGATTATTTACAAACCCGCAACTTCAAGATATTTTATTCCCGTAATTTATTTTAACAGTGCGAAATTTATTAATTAATTCCATTAATGCCCTGTTTATCTCAATTTTATTGCGTGCACAATCCAGCTTCGATAATGCCATGGCTGATTATCTCGCTATTTTTTGGTATTCTTGAACCAGCGCTAAATTGATCCCGGACATAACTGAACAATGAATGACGGCAAGCAGCAACCTGGTTTTCTCTTCCACGACTACGAGACCTTTGGTACCCATCCGGCGCTGGACAGACCCGCGCAATTTGCGGCTATTCGCACAGATAATGATTTCAACATCATAGGCGAGCCAGAGGTCTTTTATTGCAAACCCGCAGACGACTATCTACCGCAGCCTGAGGCGGTGTTGATTACGGGTATCACACCGCAGGAAGCACGTGAAAAGGGAGAAAATGAAGCCGCTTTTGCTGCACGCATCCACGCCCTGTTCACCGTACCGAAAACCTGTATCCTGGGCTATAACAACGTGCGCTTCGATGATGAGGTGACGCGTAACATCCTGTATCGCAATTTCTACGATCCCTATGCATGGAGCTGGCAGAACGATAATTCGCGCTGGGATCTGCTGGATGTGATGCGCGCCTGCTATGCCCTGCGCCCTGAAGGCATTAACTGGCCGGAAAACGACGACGGCTTACCCAGCTTCCGCCTGGAGCATTTGACCAAAGCCAACGGTATTGAGCATACCAATGCTCACGATGCGATGGCGGACGTATACGCCACAATTGCAATGGCGCAATTAGTGAAGTCGCGCCAGCCGCGTCTTTTTGATTATCTCTACAGCCATCGTAATAAGCACAAGCTGGCCGCGTTGATTGATGTCCCGCAAATGAAGCCGCTGGTCCATGTCTCTGGTATGTTCGGCGCATGGCGCGGCAACACCAGCTGGGTAGCGCCATTGGCGTGGCATCCGGAGAATCGCAACGCGGTTATTATGGTCGACTTAGCCGGTGATATTTCGTCGCTGCTCGAACTCGACAGCGACGCCCTGCGCGAACGGCTCTACACGTCTAAAGCGGATCTGGGTGATAACCCGGCCGTACCGGTTAAACTGGTGCACATCAACAAATGCCCGGTACTGGCACAGGCGAATACCCTGCGTCCGGAAGATGCCGACCGTCTTGGCATTAACCGCCAGCATTGTCTGGATAATCTCAAAATTCTGCGCGAAAATCCGCACATACGCGACAAAGTGGTCGCGATCTTTGCCGATGCGGAACCCTTTACACCATCAGATAACGTGGATGCCCAACTGTACAACGGCTTTTTCAGCGATGCTGACCGTGCGGCGATGAAAATCGTTCTGGAAACCGAACCGCGCAATTTACCGGCGCTGGATATCTCCTTCGTCGATAAGCGCATTGAAAAGCTGCTGTTTAATTACCGTGCACGTAACTTCCCGGGAACGCTGGACGAAGCAGAACAGCAACGCTGGCTGGACCATCGCCGCCAGGTATTCACACCGGAGTTTTTGCAAAATTACGCCAATGAACTGCAGTTATTGAGCCAGCAGTATGCGGATAACAAAGAAAAGTTGATGCTGCTGAAATCACTCTGGCAATATGCCGAAGAGATTGTATAAATCCCACATATAAAAAAACGGAGAACATGTCTCCGTTTTTTTTAGTTAAATGCCGTTATTACGCGACATCTTCATCGTACTGCGGCACCGGGTTGCGGAAGCTTTTGGTCACACAAGCCAGGTAAATCAGACCAATACCGGCCCAGATCAGACCCAGAACCATTGAGCTCTCTTCCAGGTTAACCCACAGCGCACCAACTGTCAGCGCACCGCACATCGGCAGGAACAGATACTGGAAGTGGTCTTTCAGCGTCTTGTTACGCTTCTCACGGATCCAGAACTGGGAGATCACTGACAGGTTAACGAAGGTAAACGCCACCAGCGCACCAAAGTTAATCAGCGCCGTCGCCATCACCAGGTCGAAGTTGATTGCCAGCAGAGCAATCGCACCAACCAGAATGATGTTCATAGACGGAGTACGCCATTTCGGGTGTACATAACCGAAGAAACTTTTCGGGAACACGCCGTCACGCCCCATCACGTACATTAAACGCGCTACGCCAGCATGCGCCGCCATACCGGACGCCAGTACGGTAATGGTAGAGAAAATCAGCGCGCCAACCTGGAAGAACTTACCGGCGACGTACAGCATGATTTCCGGCTGTGAAGCGTCTGGATCTTTGAAGCGCGAGATATCCGGGAAGTACAGCTGCAACAGATAGGTGGAGACGATAAAGATCAGGCCACCAATCAGCGCAGTCAGGAAAATCGCACGCGGGATCACGCGCTCAGCGTCTTTGGTTTCTTCTGACAGGTTGCTGATACCGTCAAAACCGGTGAACGAGAAGCACAGGATGGTCGCGCCTGTGATCATCGGGATCACGTGTGCATCACCTGACCAGAACGGACGGCTACTCGCCAGCGTACCGGCACCTTCCCCTTCGAACACGCCATAAACGACCATGCCGAGGATCACTGCAATCAGCACCACCTGCAACAACACGATTACGGTGTTGAAATTCGCAACGGATTTAAGGCTGCGCAGGTTAAAGGCTGTCATAAAGGCCACCAGCGCCACCACGAATATCCATGACGGTATCGACGGCACCAGGGCTTCAAAATAAATTTTTGCCAACAGAATGTTGATCATCGGAGCGAACAGGTAGTCCAGCAGTGATGACCAACCCACCATAAAGCCAACGGTCGGGCTAATGGATTTCTGGGCGTAAGTGTAGGCAGAGCCTGCAGACGGATAGCGACGCACCAGTTTACCGTAGCTCAGTGCGGTAAAGAGGATGGCGATCAGTGCAAAGGCGTAAGCTGTCGGGACGTGACCATCGGTCATTCCTGATACGATACCGAATGTATCGAACAGCGTCATCGGCTGCATATAGGCAAGGCCCATCATGACAACCGGAACCAGCGTAAGCGTTTTACGTAATTCCACGCGAGAGGTGTTTGGAGTAGCGTTATGCGACATGGTTATCCCCCATTACGGCGAAAACCGTCGCGTAAGCAAAAAATTGCCCCATTTTTTGTTAATCCTCAGCGACAACAACTGTCGATTTTTAAGTAAGTATCTATCCGGTACGAAGCCCGGCCTCTTTTATGAATGATTGGTTTGATGCAAAAAAATAACCGACGCGTATTAAAACGTCGGTTAATGTCATTTTTTGCAAGCGGCGTATTTTGCACTAAATTGGGGAGAAATAACAAGAGATTGAAGTAGCCACAAAAGAATATTTTTTCTTAACTGATTGATTTATCAGCAGCCGTTTTCACATACACCCCTGCAATAGCACTATTTGCTAAAATTTCATCCCGCCACCAGGCACTGGCCAACCCGGCGGTCTGTTCATTCCAGCCTATCCACACGGGTTCAAAGACAATTTGTGCGACCACTTTTTTCTCAATCAGTGCGCCGCTTTCCAGAAATCGCTGCGCCAGGTAGCGCGGAATATAACCACATCCCAGACCGCTGATTTGCAATTCCAGCTTGGTTTTGAAGTCAAAAACGGTAATAGCTTCCTGATCGTCAAGCACCTGGGAACCTGAGACGTTGGCATGCTGCGCATTGTCGCCCACCACAATGGCGCGAAAACGGCGAATGGTACGACGATTTAACGGTTCCTGTTCCTGCGCCAGCGGGTGATGCGGCGCAACCACAAACACCTGTTCCAAAACTCCCAGCCGTGCAAAACCAAATTCGCTCGCTGCTGGGGGTTCATGCATGGCGCCAACGATAATATCCGCCCGGCCCTGAATGAGGGCATCCCAGGAGCCGCCCAGCACGCCATTGATAAATTTCAGGCGCGTCACGCTGTGGTGTTGATAGAAAGATTCGATGAGTGGGGCCAGCAGTGAAAAGGGAAACGTATCATCTACGCCAATAACCAGTTCATTCTCCCAGCCTTCGTGAAGTTTAATCGCCTGTTTTTCGAGTTCACGGACGGTGTGCAGCACCTCCCGCCCCTTTTCCAGCAGCATCTGTCCGGTGCGGGTGAACTTAGCCCGGTGTCCGCTGCGATCGAGTAGCTGAATATTAAGATCGCTTTCCAGCTTATGGACCGTGTAGCTAAGCGCAGACGGCGTCTTAAACAATTTTGCCGACGCCGCCGCGAAACTGCCCTCTTTTTCTAATGCATCGAGGATGATAAGAACGTCCAGCAGTGGTTTCATACTCGCCCCCTGGCGGTATACAGCGGCACTCTGCTGGATTGTCACTCCATCGGCATCACCAGCGGGTCAGGATACTGGTACTCAAACCCAAGCTCATTACAAATACGGTTGCCATCAATGACTTTACCTTTACCGTTATCCGTACCGCCGCGAAATTCCGGCGGCTCCATCCCCAACTGGCGGGCCATCTGCGGATAGAACACGTTACGCGCCGGATGCATAGGCGCACATATATTATAGATGTGTCCCCCTTTAGGCGCTTGCAGCAGTAACGTGATGGCAGAAACTACATCGTCCAGATGCACCAGATTGACGCCATGATGTCCGTCAGGTGCTGTCTTGCCAGCGAAGAAGCGACCAGGATGTCTTCCCGGACCGACCAACCCGGCCAGACGCAAAATATCCACCGACGTACCTGGCAAATTGTGCAACCAGTCTTCAAGTTCTTTCAGGACACGACCGCTCGCCGTGACCGGATTACGCGCCGTTCCCTCTTTCACTGTGCCTTGAGCGTCACCATAGACTGACGTCGAACTGGTAAAAATAATTCGTGGGATGCGATACGCCAGCGCGCTGTCGACCAGTTCCTGCATTGCCTGCAGGTAAAATGCTTCCCCAGGACCGCTGCGGCGTGCAGGCAGCGTAATAACCAGCGCATCGGCGTCCATCAGTGCATCGAGATCGTCAGCCTCACAGACCAGTTCAGGTTCCAGGCGCAGCGAATAACTCTCGATACCGCTCATGCGGGCCGCGTCCACCCCATCCAATGTGGTTTTGCTGCCGGTAACCTGCCAGCCTCTCGCCGCCAGCGACATGGCTAACGGCATGCCTAACCAACCTAACCCGACAATTGCGACCTTTTTCATGCCTTCTCTCCTGACTTTTGGCCTATAACGCAAGGCTACGCCAGCCCACGGTGGCTGACAATTCATAGTATCAATATGAAATGAATTAATGATCAAAAAAAGCCCTTGCTTTCCGTAGCTAAAGTGGTTTAGGTTAAAAGACATCAAATGAATAAACATTCATCGAGAAAATTTATGACACGCGCTCAATTCAAACACCATCATCACCATCATCCTGACTAGTCTTTCAGGCGATGTGTGCTGGGAGACGTTTAAATCTTCCAGCGGTGCATGAGCGTATGAGAAAGCCCCCGGAAGATTTCTTCCGGGGGCTTTTTTTTGTGCGTGACCCAAACTGATTCAGACAGGATAACGAGGAATAAAGAATGTTAGACAACACCCGTTTACGCATAGCTATGCAGAAATCAGGCCGCTTAAGCGATGATTCACGCGAATTACTGGCCCGTTGCGGCATTAAAATTAATCTTCACACCCAGCGCCTGATTGCGATGGCGGAGAACATGCCGATCGATATTCTGCGCGTGCGTGATGACGATATCCCAGGTCTGGTGATGGACGGCGTCGTTGACCTCGGCATCATCGGGGAAAATGTTCTGGAAGAGGAACTGCTCAACCGCCGGGCCCAGGGTGAAGACCCTCGCTATTTTACCCTGCGCCGTCTGGACTTCGGCGGCTGCCGTCTTTCGCTGGCAACCCCGGTTGATGAAGCCTGGGATGGCCCGGCAGCGCTGAACGGTAAACGTATCGCGACCTCTTACCCACACCTGCTCAAACGTTATCTCGATCAGAAAGGAGTTTCGTTTAAATCTTGTCTGTTAAACGGCTCAGTAGAAGTCGCTCCCCGTGCGGGTCTGGCTGATGCGATTTGCGATCTGGTGTCCACCGGCGCAACGCTTGAAGCCAACGGTCTGCGCGAAGTAGAAGTGATCTACCGCTCTAAAGCCTGTCTGATTCAGCGCGACGGCGAAATGGCCGAAGCCAAGCAACAACTGATCGACAAACTGCTGACCCGTATCCAGGGGGTTATTCAGGCCCGCGAATCCAAATACATCATGATGCACGCGCCGAGCGAGCGTCTGGACGAGGTCATCGCCCTGCTGCCCGGCGCAGAGCGCCCTACCATTCTGCCGCTGGCAGGCGACCAGCAGCGCGTTGCCATGCACATGGTCAGCAGCGAAACCCTGTTCTGGGAAACAATGGAAAAACTGAAAGCGCTCGGTGCCAGCTCAATTCTGGTGTTGCCGATTGAGAAGATGATGGAGTGATCTGTTGCCTGATAGCGCTTCGCTTATCAGGCCTACAAGAATTGTCACAATTATTGATATTACGGGTCTTGTAGGCCGGATAAGGCAGCGACGCCATCCGGCAACACCCGATGATGGAGTAACGACCATGAGCTTCAATACCCCGATTGACTGGAATAGCTGTAGCCCTGAGCAGCAGCGCGAACTGCTGATGCGCCCGGCAATTTCCGCCTCTGAAAGCATCAGCCGTACGGTGGCCGAGATCCTTGAGAACGTCAAAAATAACGGCGACCGGGCGCTGCGTGAATACAGCGCAAAGTTCGATAAAACCGAGGTTGGCGCGCTGCGCGTGACCGAGGAAGAAATCCAGCAAGCCAGCAGTCGCCTGAGCAACGAGCTAAAACAAGCGATGCAGGCGGCGGTGAGAAATATTGATACTTTCCACACCGCGCAGATCCTGCCGCCGGTGGATATCGAAACCCAGCCAGGCGTACGTTGCCAGCAGGTTACCCGCCCTATCGCTTCCGTGGGCCTGTATATTCCTGGAGGTTCGGCGCCGCTGTTTTCTACCGTATTAATGCTGGCGACCCCGGCGCGCATCGCCGGCTGCAAAAAAGTGGTGCTGTGCTCACCGCCGCCGATTGCCGATGAAATCCTCTACGCCGCGCAGCTGTGTGGCGTAAAAGAGGTGTTTAATGTGGGCGGCGCGCAGGCCATTACCGCGCTGGCGCTGGGCACCGAATCTATTCCTAAGGTCGATAAAATCTTCGGGCCAGGCAATGCATATGTGACCGAAGCCAAACGCCAGGTCAGCCAGCGTCTTGACGGCGCGGCCATCGACATGCCTGCCGGCCCGTCCGAAGTGCTGGTTATCGCCGATAGCGGCGCGACGCCGGACTTTGTTGCCTCTGACCTGCTTTCTCAGGCAGAACACGGCCCCGACTCGCAGGTTATTCTCCTGACGCCAGACACTACGCTTGCCGAAGGCGTTGCCAAAGCCGTTGAACGCCAGCTCGCTGAGCTTTCCCGCGCTGAGACCGCCCGTCAGGCACTCTCCGCCAGCCGCTTAATCGTGGCGAAAGATCTGGCGCAGTGCGTTGAAATATCTAACGCCTACGGTCCGGAACACCTGATTATTCAGACCCGCAACGCGCGTGAACTGGTTGATGAGATCACCAGCGCCGGTTCGGTGTTCCTCGGCGACTGGTCGCCAGAATCCGCAGGCGACTATGCTTCTGGCACCAACCACGTTCTTCCGACCTACGGCTATACCGCGACCTGCTCAAGCCTTGGACTGGCTGATTTCCAGAAACGGATGACCGTACAGGAATTAACCCCACAAGGTTTCTCTGCCCTGGCCTCCACCATTGAAACACTGGCCGCTGCTGAACGACTGACTGCCCACAAAAATGCCGTCACCCTGCGCGTTAACGCCCTGAAGGAGCAAGCATGAGCACTGACAACTTTCTCAGCGTCACTGATTTAGCCCGTAAGAATGTTCGCGAATTAACGCCCTATCAGTCTGCCCGTCGTCTCGGTGGTAACGGCGATGTCTGGCTCAACGCGAATGAATACCCCACTGCCGTGGAGTTCCAGCTCAGTCAGCAGACGCTGAACCGCTACCCGGAGTGTCAGCCGAAAGCGGTGATTGAGAATTACGCGCAGTATGCTGGCGTCAAACCGGAGCAGGTGCTGGTCAGCCGCGGCGCAGATGAAGGGATCGAACTGCTGGTGCGCGCGTTTTGTGAACCCGGTAAAGATGCCATTCTCTACTGCCCGCCGACTTACGGCATGTACAGCGTCAGTGCCGAAACGATTGGTGTTGAGTGCCGCACCGTTCCAACCCTTGATAGCTGGCAACTTGATTTGCAAGGCATCGCGGACAAGCTTGATGGCGTGAAAGTTGTTTACGTATGCAGCCCGAACAACCCAACCGGCCAACTGATCAAGCCACAGGATCTGCGTTCGCTGCTCGACATGACGCAGGGTAAAGCTATCGTGGTTGCCGATGAAGCGTATATCGAGTTTTGCCCGCAGGCCACGCTGGCAGGCTGGCTGTCTGAGTATCCGCATCTGGTGATATTACGCACGTTGTCCAAAGCGTTTGCGCTCGCCGGTTTACGCTGCGGGTTTACGCTGGCGAATGAAGAGGTTATCAATCTGCTGTTAAAAGTGATTGCCCCTTACCCACTCTCTACGCCGGTGGCAGATATCGCCGCCCAGGCGCTGACGCCGCAAGGGATTTCCGCCATGCGTAAACGCGTAGAGCAGATCCTGGAAGAGCGTCAGTATCTGGTAGATAACCTGAAAACAATTCGCTGTGTAGAGCAGGTATTCGATTCTGAAACCAACTATGTTCTGGCGCGCTTCACCGCATCAAGTAGCGTATTTAAATCTTTGTGGGATCAGGGCATTATCTTACGAGATCAGAATAAACAACCTTCGTTAAGCGGCTGCCTGCGAATTACTGTCGGAACCCGTGAAGAGAGCCAGCGCGTCATTGACGCCTTACGTGCGGAGCAAGTATGAGCCAGAAGTATCTTTTTATTGACCGTGATGGAACCCTGATTTCCGAACCGCCAAGTGACTTTCAGGTCGATCGCTTTGACAAACTCGCCTTCGAGCCGGAAGTTGTTCCCGTTTTGCTGAAACTGCAAAAAGCAGGTTTTAAGCTGGTTATGATCACTAACCAGGATGGACTCGGAACCCAGAGTTTCCCGCAGGCTGATTTTGACGGTCCGCATAACCTGATGATGCAAATTTTCACCTCTCAGGGCGTGACGTTTGATGAAGTATTGATCTGCCCGCACCTGCCAGCGGACGAGTGTGATTGCCGTAAGCCAAAAGTGAAGCTGGTTGAACAGTATCTGGTTGAACAGGCCATGGATATGGCGAACAGCTACGTCATTGGCGATCGGGTGACCGATATTCAGCTCGCTGAAAACATGGGCATTAGCGGATTGCGTTACCATCGCGACACCCTAAACTGGGCGATGATCGGCGAGCAGTTGACCAAACGTGACCGCTACGCACACGTTGAGCGTAATACAAAAGAAACGCAGATTGACGTCAAAGTCTGGCTGGACCGCGAAGGCCGCAGCAAAATCAATACTGGCGTTGGCTTCTTTGACCACATGCTGGATCAAATCGCCACCCACGGCGGTTTTCGCATGGAGATTGCCGTCAAGGGCGATCTGTATATAGACGATCACCACACCGTTGAAGATACCGGTCTGGCGCTGGGCGAAGCCTTAAAGCTGGCGTTAGGCGATAAACGCGGCATCAACCGTTTTGGTTTTGTACTGCCGATGGACGAATGCCTGGCACGTTGCGCGCTGGATATCTCCGGCCGTCCACACCTGGAGTACCGCGCGGAGTTTACCTACCAGCGCGTTGGCGATCTGAGCACGGAGATGATCGAACACTTCTTCCGTTCACTCTCCTACACCATGGGCGTCACCCTGCACCTGAAAACCAAAGGCAAAAATGACCATCACCGTGTGGAGAGCCTGTTTAAAGCCTTTGGCCGTACGCTGCGTCAGGCGATTCGTGTAGAAGGCGACACGCTGCCCTCTTCAAAAGGAGTGCTGTAATGAACGTGGTGATTCTGGACACCGGCTGCGCCAATCTGCACTCGGTAAAATCCGCCGTCGCACGCCATGGATACGACCCGGTTGTCAGCCGTGACCCGGACGTGGTGCTGCGCGCCGATAAACTGTTTCTGCCGGGCGTCGGCACCGCGCAGGCGGCTATGGACCAGTTGCACGAGCGCGAACTGATTGAACTGATTAAAGCCTGTACGCAACCGGTACTGGGGATCTGTTTAGGTATGCAACTGCTGGGCCGTCGCAGCGAAGAGAGTAACGGTGTCTCACTACTGGGCATTATTGAACAGGACGTCCCGAAGATGACCGATTTCGGTCTGCCGCTGCCGCATATGGGCTGGAATCGCGTCTATCCGCAGGCGGGGAACCGTCTGTTCCAGGGCATTGAAGATGGTGCGTATTTCTACTTTGTACACAGCTACGCTATGCCGGTAAACCCGTGGACCATCGCCCAGTGCAATTACGGCGAACCGTTTACCGCGGCAGTACAAAAGGACAATTTCTTTGGCGTACAGTTTCACCCGGAACGTTCGGGCGCGGCTGGGGCACAGTTGCTGAAAAACTTTCTGGAGATGTAATGATTATTCCGGCATTAGATTTAATCGACGGCACGGTGGTGCGTCTTCATCAGGGCGATTACGCTAAGCAGCGTGATTACGGCAACGATCCTCTCCCCCGTTTGCAGGATTATGCAGCCCAGGGTGCTGAAGTGCTGCACCTGGTTGATTTAACCGGCGCGAAAGACCCGGCACAGCGCCAGATCCCGCTGATCAAAACGCTGGTCGCTGGCGTCAACGTTCCGGTTCAGGTTGGCGGCGGCGTGCGTACAGAAGCAGACGTGGCGGCGCTTCTTGACGCAGGTGTGGCGCGCGTGGTGGTGGGTTCGACGGCGGTAAAATCCCCCGAGATAGTCAAGAGCTGGTTTGCCCGTTTTGGTGCCGACGCGCTGGTACTGGCGCTGGACGTTCGTATTGACGAGCACGGGAATAAACAGGTTGCGGTCAGTGGCTGGCAGGAAGATTCCGGGGTTTCACTGGAAGAACTGGTTGAGACCTATTTACCCGTCGGCCTGAAGCACGTGCTGTGCACCGATATCTCCCGCGACGGCACGCTGGCCGGCTCAAACGTCGCGCTGTATGAAGAAGTGTGCGCCAAATACCCGCAGGTGGCATTTCAGTCATCTGGCGGCATTGGCGGAATCGAGGACGTAGCGGCCCTGCGCGGGACCGGAGTTCGCGGCGTGATCGTCGGACGCGCCCTGCTGGAAGGAAAGTTCACCGTTGAGGAGGCCATTCAATGCTGGCAAAACGCATAATTCCTTGTCTGGACGTCCGTGATGGGCAGGTGGTAAAAGGCGTCCAGTTCCGCAATCACGAGATTATTGGCGACATTGTCCCGCTGGCAAAACGCTATGCCGATGAAGGCGCAGATGAACTGGTGTTCTACGATATCACCGCTTCCAGCGATGGACGCGTAGTGGATAAAAGCTGGGTATCACGCGTGGCGGAAGTGATCGATATTCCGTTCTGTGTTGCCGGTGGCATTAAATCCATCGACGATGCGGCGCGCATTCTCTCCTTCGGGGCGGACAAAATCTCCATCAACTCCCCGGCGCTGGCCGAACCGGAGCTTATCACCCGTCTGGCGGACCGCTTCGGCGTGCAGTGCATCGTGGTGGGCATTGATACCTGGTATGACGCCGACACCGGTAAATATCATGTAAATCAGTATACCGGAGATGAAAGCCGTACCCGCGTCACGCAGTGGGAAACACTGGACTGGGTGCAGGAGGTCCAAAAACGCGGCGCGGGCGAAATCGTCCTGAACATGATGAACCAGGACGGCGTACGTAACGGTTATGACCTGGAACAACTGAAAAAAGTACGTGACGTTTGCCACGTCCCGCTGATTGCCTCCGGTGGTGCGGGCACCATGGAACACTTTCTCGAAGCCTTCCGGGATGCCGACGTTGACGGCGCGCTTGCCGCCTCCGTCTTCCACAAACAAATTATCAATATTGGCGAATTAAAAGCGTACCTGGCAACACAGGGCGTGGAGATCAGGATATGTTAACGAAGCAACAATGCCGCGAGCTGGACTGGGAAAAAACCGACGGACTGATGCCAGTCATCGTGCAGCATGCGGTTTCCGGTGAAGTATTGATGCTGGGTTATATGAACCCGGAGGCGCTGGATAAAACACTCGAAAGCGGCAAAGTAACCTTTTTCTCGCGGACCAAGCAGCGTCTGTGGACCAAAGGAGAGACCTCCGGTCACTTCCTGAACGTGGTGAGCATTGCGCCTGACTGCGACAACGACACCCTGCTGGTGCTGGTTAACCCGATTGGCCCGACCTGCCATAAAGGCACTTCAAGCTGCTTTGGTGACGCCAGCCACCAGTGGCTGTTCCTGTATCAGCTGGAGCAACTGCTGGCCGAACGTAAAACCGCTGACCCAGCCAGCTCCTACACCGCGAAACTGTATGCCAGCGGCACCAAACGCATCGCACAGAAAGTGGGTGAAGAAGGCGTAGAAACCGCGCTGGCCGCGACGGTGAACGACCGTTTTGAGCTGACAAATGAAGCCTCTGATCTGATGTATCACCTGCTGGTGCTGCTGCAGGACCAGAACCTCGACCTGACGACGGTGATTGAGAATTTACGCAAACGTCATCAGTAAGTTGCAGATATGAAAAAACCGGGCACTGCCCGGTTTTTTGTTGTCAGCTTTAGACTTACTCAGCTTTGGCTTTGTAACCACGCAGAGCATTTCGCCCCAGCACCACGCCTGCACCAATCATCCCACCGAGCAGAACCGCCAGCACGAGGGTAATCGCTTTTTTCGGGCTGTCACGACGAATCGGTAACGTTGGTTTCATCACATAGCGGTAGGCGTGTAACTCAGCCCCTTCAAGCTTAAGACTTTCGATATCCAACAGCTTTTGTTTGGTCTGGAAGTAGTTATCAGACAATATCAAAGGGCGTGTAGATTCGTGCTCAATCATGGACTTCAGGGCATCACTACCCAACAGGAACATACTGTCCTGCGTCACATCCTGCGTCTGCTGAATTTGCGGCTTAATCACCCCGGCCTGCTCTGCATAACGCAGCGCTTCCTGAATTTGCTTAATTCGCAGATCTTTTTGCTCCTGAGCGACCACTTCCTGAGTTTTCAGAGAGTCTTGCAACGTGGTTGTTTGCAACTTGATATTATCAACCAGGTCAAGCTCCAGCTCTTTAGCAACCTTTTCATCTGTTTGTTGAATGTATTCGGCGAGCTGACGCTGAGCGTCTTCTGGTGAGCTACCCACATAAGAAACCGCCAACGGCAGCGGTTGACCTTTAACAGATTGTTCAATTGACAGTTTCTGTGGTTCTTCCTGATTATCAAGCGTTTCAGCCAATGCAGAGAGAGAAGTACTGAAACGACCAACCACGTTTGTCTGCAGTTCAGTAGCCTTGGGGGCGCTGACACCATACAACACATTGAGGGCGTTGTTATATGTGGCGATCTGACCAACATCCGGTTGAGTAATAATGGCTGTTGAGGTCCATTTCTCCTTAGCAACTGCCAGATAGCCCACAGCAAGCACTATGGCAATAACAATCGCGATAACGATTGTTACTTTCCCACGCCATAACTGTACCAGTAAATCAATCAGATCAATCTGTTCCGGATCGTGACTGCGCCCGGACATGTTGTTATCACTTACAGACATAGAAACCCTAGATAAGGAAAGACTTAAACTGGGATTAGTTTAGCTATAAATTGCGGCAATGCCATAGGATTAATGATAAAAAAATCAAATTATTTCAGGGATTTTGATTGGTATTTCAATCACTACTGAAAATCGATACGATTAAACAAAAGTGTCAATACTCAAAGAACATCTTCATGCGCAAAAAACCATCAACAAACAGGTTTCATGCCCGCTAATCGTTATACTTTACAACTCATTTTATTGAATTCATATCGTGAATACTTACCGTCTGACCAGTAAAGATGGTAAGCGTAAAAAATATAACAATTAGCTTTTTTACCATCTAACGGTATCGTTCCACTTTTTAGTAGCACCTGTTGGTGCCTGGCTATTATTTAGCCAAAAAGAGGAATGAACATGAAATACCTGGTTACGGGTGCCGCTGGTTTCATCGGCTTCCACGTTAGCAAACGCCTCCTTGAGGCTGGCCATCAAGTAGTCGGTATTGATAACCTGAACGATTACTACGACGTCAGCCTTAAACAAGCTCGTCTGGAATTACTGGCGCAGCCTGGTTTCCAGTTTCATAAAATTGATTTAGCCGACCGCGAAGGCATGACTGAACTTTTCGCATCCGGGCATTTTGAACGTGTGATTCACCTCGCCGCACAGGCTGGCGTACGTTATTCACTTGAAAACCCGCATGCCTATGCAGACTCAAATCTCACAGGCTTTCTGAACATACTGGAAGGGTGTCGCCATAATAAGATTCAGCATTTACTCTACGCATCCTCCAGTTCAGTTTACGGCCTGAATCGCAAAATGCCTTTCTCTACGGATGATTCCGTAGATCATCCCGTGTCGCTGTATGCAGCAACCAAAAAAGCCAACGAACTGATGGCCCATACTTATTCCCACCTGTACGGATTGCCCACAACCGGGTTGCGTTTTTTCACCGTTTACGGTCCGTGGGGTCGACCGGATATGGCGCTGTTCAAGTTCACCAAAGCGATGCTGGAAGGGAAGAGTATTGACGTCTATAACTACGGCAAAATGAAGCGTGACTTTACCTATATTGATGATATCGCAGAAGCAATCATTCGCCTGCAGGATGTCATTCCACACGCAGACACACAATGGACCGTTGAAACAGGCACGCCAGCAGCCAGCATTGCGCCCTATCGCGTCTACAATATCGGCAATAGTTCACCGGTTGAGCTAATGGACTATATCCAGGCTCTGGAAGATGCTCTGGGTATTGAAGCGAAGAAAAACATGCTACCACTACAGCCAGGTGATGTGCTGGAAACCAGCGCGGACACTAAAGCACTGTATGAGGTAATTGGTTTTAAACCTGAAACCACGGTAAATGATGGGGTGAAGAACTTTGTTGACTGGTACCGTGATTTCTACAAAGTTTAATTACTGACCTGATTAAAATAAAAAAGGCCTTATATAAGGCCTTTTTTATGGAGACGAGATTAATCACTACCAAACAAATCGCGGGTATACACTTTATCGGCAACACCAGCTAATTCTGACGTCATACGGTTAGAAATAATAATATCCGCTTCATTTTTGAACGCATTAAGATCACGCACAACTCGGGAATGGAAAAATTCATCCTCTTCCATGACCGGTTCATAGATAATAACGGGCACGCCCTTTGCCTTAATGCGCTTCATGATGCCCTGAATCGATGAAGCCCGGAAATTATCGGAACCACTTTTCATGATCAAACGGTACACGCCAACTACCTTAGGCTTACGCGCAAGAATAGAATCTGCAATGAAGTCCTTACGCGTACGGTTCGCATCAACGATCGCACCAATAATGTTATTCGGTACGGACGCGTAGTTCGCCAGCAACTGCTTAGTATCTTTCGGCAGGCAGTAGCCACCATAGCCGAATGACGGGTTGTTGTAGTGATTACCGATACGCGGATCCAGGCACACACCTTCAATAATCTGCCGTGAGTTCAAGCCAAGACTTTCTGCATAGCTATCCAGCTCGTTAAAGTAGGCCACACGTAACGCCAGATAGGTGTTAGCAAACAACTTGATGGCTTCGGCTTCAGTCGAGTCGGTAAACAGCGTCGGAATGTCTTTTTTAACCGCACCTTCCTGCAGCAACGCGGCAAAACGCTCGGCACGCTCGGAACGTTCACCAATAACGATACGGGACGGATGCAGGTTGTCGTACAGTGCACGACCTTCGCGCAGGAATTCTGGCGAGAAAATAATATTATTAGAGTTAAATTTTTTACGCGTTTTCTCAGTAAAACCAACTGGAACTGTCGATTTAATAACCATTGTTGCAGATTTATTTAATTCAATAACATCTTGAATAACAGACTCCACAGAAGATGTATTAAAATAGTTCGTCTTTGGATCATAATCGGTAGGTGTTGCAATTATTACATAATCAGCATCAGTGTAAGCTTTACATTTATCTAGCGTAGCATTGAAGTTAATTTTTTCAGATTGTAAAAACTGCTGAATCTCATTATCAACTATAGGTGACATTCTTCTATTTAAAGCATCAACACGTGATGGTATAATGTCCAACGCGACAACCTGATGATGCTGTGCAATGAGCAGAGCATTGGATAAACCAACATATCCAGTACCGGAAACAGCTATTTTCATTTTATGCCTCAGAATAAAATTAACCATCAATAATATAGTGTTCACATCCTAACAAAAGCAAGTAATGCTAACTCAAAAATAAAAACAAAGCCAATAAAAGCTGAATAAATCAGATAATGCTCATCACAAAAAAAATAGATATCAGAGTAATGGACTGTAGAAAATGATGTATTGAAACCCAAGATCACTTATACGGACTTGAAAAAAGACTTAACTTATCATGCAATTATTAAAAACCCATAAACTATTTTAAATAATGCACTGTTAGACCAACCAAAACATTTTAACTCTTGATATAAAGTTAACATTAATCAGAATAAAATCAATCTACGAGCATACTTATATTTTCACACGCGGCGGGAAATGCTATTTATCGAACTATATTGCTAATAGTAATGAACCACGCTTTAGTAAATTAGGGTCACGATAGGTAGCGATAATCAGTACAGATATACCAAAAATCCCAGGGGCTCCTATAGTGTAAGAGGTAGATTAAACACACCTAATTTACGAGAGGGAAAACTCCTTAATTATTTTAATAAATCTGCATAACATTCCTCCAAAACCCATCATGAACACAATTAAATCGACAAACACTACAAAGTGTGGTAGGTGTTTAAAACGAATACAATCTCTCTTTTATTGTAAGCATAATTAAAATCTTAATCGTAACCATTTTAAGCCTTAGACTCACTTATCCGTGGCAAAATTGCTATAGCAAGACGACTGTTAAAATTTTTTTTTGATGCTAAAATATCTATATTGCCTCTTCTATTTTCAGTTTTATGCTGAACATTAAGTTAGCGAATCGGAGAGTGCCTAAAGTAATAGTGGTTTTCCTGATGAAAATAGAAACCTAGTAAAAATCGAGCGGAGAAATAAAATGGGACAATTTTCAATCATCTCAAAAAAAGCACAAATAGGAATAAATGTTACAATAGGTGATTTTGTAACCATACATGACAATGTCATTATTGGTGACAATTGCATCATCGAATCCTACACTGAATTAGGTGTTCCAAACCATCTTTCAAATGGTGACAACTTAATTATAGGTAAAAACTCGCACATTAGGTCTCACAGCATTTTTTATGAAGGTTCCATATTTGGTGATGGACTAATAACTGGTCACCGGGTAACTGTTAGAGAAAAGACTAGCGCCGGAAAAGGATTTCAAATAGGAACACTCTCAGACATACAGGGCCATTGTAATATTGGTGACTATGTAAGGACCCACAGTAATGTACATATTGGACAACATAGTGAAATAGGCAATTTCGTATGGATTTTTCCCTATGTAGTTTTAACTAATGATCCGCATCCACCGAGTAATGTTATGCTCGGAGTTACACTAGATGATTTTGCAGTTATAGCAACAATGTCTGTCATATTACCTGGGGCACATATTGCCAAGGGTGTGTTAGTAGGTGCCCACTCATCAATATCTGGAAAAACAGAAGAAGATATGATCTATTCTGGTAGTCCCGCCAAATGTATAGGCCCGACAAGTAAATTAAAATTACGTGATGGTTCTAGAAAACCAGCATATCCATGGCGAAAACATTTCACGAGAGGTTATCCAAAACATATCGTCGATTCATGGAATAAAGAGGACTTTTAAATGTATAAAATAGAAGACATTTCAATTGGCATGTCTGCATCATATTCACAAACAATAACCGATGCTGATATAAAGTCTTTTGCTGGAATATCAGGAGATAGAAACCCAGTACATTTAGATGAAAAATATGCCGAATCTTCTCGCTTCAAAAAAAGAATTGCACATGGCATGATAAGTGCGGGTTTTTTCTCTGCGCTCTTTGGGACTAAAATACCGGGAGAAGGTTGTGTATATGTTTCGCAAAACCTTAAATTTAGGAAGCCTGTATATATAGGCGATACGGTAGTTGCCACCATTGAAGTTAAAAGCATAGATATTAATAAAAGACGTGTTTTTTTTGATACTTATTGCAAGGTCGGAAAATCAAAAGTAATAACAGGAGAGGCTGAAATATACATACCAGAACAGGAATAAAATAATCATTAACGCCTAAAAAATTATTAAATATTTTTGTCAGTTGCAAATATTATTTATATTTAGCAACTGACAAATTACAACATCTAAAATTCAATATATTATATGAAGCGCACATTTATATGAAAACCTAGCAATAAAAAGACATGAATATTAATTAGACTTTAAAATATACAATTTATAAAACCACAAAAACTCATTATAATCATTCTTATGAATGCCATAATATGGTATGCATATAATTACAAAAATTAAGAATGAGATAAAATAACCATTATCGCCAAAATCAACCGAGGACAGATAGATGAACGTATCCAAGAGTAGAAAAAACCTGGATACGCTGACTAACTAAAACTGCTACTAGTTAATAAATTAACCCAGCCATTCGGTGTGGAACACACCTTCTTTATCGGTGCGTTTATACGTATGTGCACCAAAATAGTCGCGCTGGGCCTGGATCAGGTTTGCCGGCAGTACTGCAGAACGGTAGCTATCGTAGTAGGCTACTGCTGCAGAGAAGGTCGGTACCGGGATACCATTCTGCACAGCGTAAGCCACTACATCACGCAGCGCTTGCTGATATTCGTCAGCGATATTTTTGAAGTACGGAGCCAGCAGTAGGTTCGCGATATCTTTGTTTTCAGCATAAGCGTCAGTGATTTTCTGCAGGAACTGCGCACGAATGATGCAGCCCGCGCGGAAGATCTTCGCGATTTCACCGTAGTTCAGATCCCAGTTGTATTCGTCAGACGCAGCGCGCAGTTGAGAGAAGCCCTGCGCGTAGGAGACGATTTTACCCAGATACAGCGCGCGACGCACTTTCTCAACAAACACTGCTTTATCACCAGCCAGTTTAGCCTGCGGGCCAGACAGGACTTTAGATGCCGCAACGCGCTGGTCTTTCAGAGAAGAGATGTAGCGAGCGAATACGGATTCGGTGATCAGCGACAGCGGTTCGCCCAGATCCAGAGAACTCTGGCTGGTCCATTTACCGGTGCCTTTGTTCGCAGCTTCGTCCAGAATCACGTCAACCAGGTATTTACCGTCTTCATCTTTTTTGGTGAAGATGTCTTTGGTGATGTCGATCAGATAGCTGCTCAGCTCGCCTTCATTCCACTCGGTGAAGGTAGTTGCCAGTTCTTCGTTAGACAGGTTCAGACCGCCTTTCAGCAGAGAATAGGCTTCAGCAATCAGCTGCATATCGCCATATTCAATGCCGTTGTGAACCATCTTCACGTAATGGCCTGCGCCGTCAGCGCCAATATAGGTCACGCACGGCTCGCCATCTTCCGCAACGGCTGCGATTTTGGTCAGGATCGGCGCAACCAGCTCATACGCTTCTTTCTGGCCACCAGGCATAATAGATGGGCCTTTCAGGGCTCCCTCTTCACCGCCGGACACGCCGGTACCGATGAAGTTAAAACCTTCCGCGGACAGTTCACGGTTGCGACGGATAGTGTCCTGGAAGAAGGTGTTGCCACCATCAATGATGATGTCGCCTTTATCCAGATACGGCTTCAGGGAATCGATGGCAGCATCGGTGCCAGCGCCCGCTTTCACCATTAACAGGATACGACGTGGGGTTTCAAGAGACTCGACGAACTCTTTCACCGTGTAATAAGGAACCAGTTTCTTACCCGGGTTCTCGGCAACAACTTCTTCAGTTTTCTCGCGGGAGCGGTTGAAGATGGAGACGGTATAACCACGGCTTTCGATGTTGAGCGCCAGGTTGCGCCCCATCACTGCCATACCGACGACGCCGATCTGTTGCTTGGACATTACATACTCCTGTCAGGTGTGGTCACCGCGCTACGTATGCGCGGTTTGAATGTACTAAAGATATTAACCTAAAGTAAACGGTAGCGACCAGTCTTTAGTTAGCTTTTTGATTTAAAATACATCGAGAGTGAAATTAAAGTGCAAATCAAAAATTGGTCCAGCATAAAACAATACTTATTAGAAATAAATTCAATCACCTACCCGAATACGATTCATTCGCCCTCGCTCATATTGCGCTGGGTCAAAAAGAAATAATCCAATAAATAACAAAATAAATAAACCACCACTAAATAGCATAGCCGAAAGAGAGTTAAACAAAAGAAAAATCAATGGTACAAACGTGCATGCCTTAATAACGAATATATCACTGCGAATTGAAACCCTTATAATAAAAACAATAATTAAATTGTAAAGAAGAACGCCAAGCACCCCCCAGTTTATATAGGCATCAATAAAATACGAGGTATTCGCTGAACCTGTACCGCTTTCATTTTGTCCCCATTGAAATGCAAAAACCTCACGTTCAATATTAATTTTCTCTTCACCATTTAAAGCCGCAACAATTGAAATGTTACGCCCCATCAACTCCTTTCCACCTAATTTTACATCTCGATATCTAAGCCAATCAACACTTGTCGCGTAGGGGATAAAGAGCACTCTGTTCAGCACATAAAAAATCTGGCTATCAGATTTAAACATATTGTATTGAGTTGGAACGTAGCTTAAATCACTTGATCCTGTATCAGTAGATACACCACCGCGAGCAAGAAACGATGTTGCAGCAACTAATAGAATTGTTACATACAATATCCTACGAGCAATCTTAGGCTTTATTTGGAAAAAGAGAAAGAACAAAGGTATCAGCGCTATAACACAGACACTTTTTTCAAGAGTTAACAATAAAGTCATTAGGAAAATTAAAACCGAAGTAAATCTCCAATTACTCTTTATATAAAAAAGCCAACAAATTGCAAATGGCATTAGTATAGAACGATACATTGCGAAAAAATAATTTAGCAACGACTCCCATCCAGTTCGAGTTCGCAAAAAAGTTTCTCGCCCATTTGATATAACATCTATGCTACTGCCTCTAAGTGCATCCAACAGAGGTATTGATGGAGCAGTAATAGCTGTGTATAACATCAGGATACTGTATGTAACAATGATTATTTTAGAAACCGATGCCAAATCAATGTAAAATTTCTTTGGGATATAGGGTAATAACAACCTATCGAAATTAGAAAGCAGTACCAGAATAAAAAAAGCCACAGACACTGTAGATATTATTAACATTTCCAGAGAGTAATTATCACCATTTATTAAATAGCTAAGCAGTGCAGGCAGAATATAAAAAAAAAGTGTTCCCCCAGGAATAACACTTAACAGAAACAATGTCGAAACAGGAATTCCTCGCCTAGTTTGAGACATAATAACTCCAAATTAAATCCTAAATAGAGAGCAATTTTTTAGCCCAAGAATCTATGCTATATAGACTAATAAATAATTCATCCGTCTGAACATATTTTCCAGTAATAAATTCATCATCAATGACTGGATCATCACGATCAATAATACAAATGTTATTTTTATGATAAAAAGGGTAATCTTTTACAGATTCATTAGTTGTTATTATCTTGCGTCTTAGTGGTAATAATTCTATAACCCTCATGGTTAAACCATTCTGGTGGGGGTGATGAATATCCACAACAGCCGATGAGTTATTATATACTTTAACAATATCTTCACCTGATATCGGTTTAAGTGTAAGTCGAAAGTTTTTGAAAGATGATAGTGATCTATAGTTTTTCATCAAAAAAGATGAGAATATAATTACTGATGGAAAATATATATTAAAGTTTAGATCATATATATCGCTATATTTTTCTTGTATTTTATTCAATACATCAAATCTATCACTATGGTATGAACCTATGAACGAGATTCTTCCAACCTTAGGTGTCTCTGTACTTTTTTTATAATGCGGAGAATAAAAAAGTGGTAAATGTTCGAGTCGCTCATAATTTAATGAATCATTTCTATCAAATGAAAAACATTGATCGAAATGATGCAATAAACCTTCAACATGTGGATAGTTTCTAATTGAATCCCAAGCATAGAACAAAAATTTACTTTTAATATATTTACTCTTCAGCCATATCATAAATTCATTAGATACACATTCAGCTTTAATAATAACGATATAGTCAAATGAATCAATGTTTAGTGTATTAACTTTATTTTGTAAGCTTTTAAGCAAAAATTTTTGAACGATTTTTTTCCGTCCTAACAATCTAATTATAATTTTAGAAAAGGAGATATTAGATGGTTTTTCATCGATACGAAAACATTGTAAACCTTGTCTCTCTATTGCATCTTGCATATGAGTAGCATAGTCAAAAAACTCAGGGCAAATCAGTAATGCATTCATACAACAACATCCTTTACTTTCAAAATACGGGCAGGCATGCCGCCTATAATACAGTGACCTTCACAAGAATGAAGTACAACACTATTGGCAGCTATAGTGACATTATCACCTATATATATTCCACCTATAACTTTTGCACCTGACGCAATTATTACATTATTGCCAATTGTTGGTCTGTGAGAATGATTAAAAGGTACATCAAGTTCTTTTGCACCAAGTGTTACACCCTGGTATATTACTGAATTTCTCCCGATTTTAGATGCACCGATGACTATTCCATAAGTATGCGGAATAAAAAGACCACCAGCAATATCGGTGTCCATACTAATTTCAACACCAAAAACAATTGAATTTAATAGTTGTAAAAGACGAGATAACACTCTCATTCTTTTAAGATGAAAATACTTGCTAGCTCTATAAATAGCCACACTTGAGAATCGTGGGTGAAAAGAGTATTTAATAATGTTAATAACGGATATTTTTTTATTCATTTTATATATGCTAAAGAAATGGGCCAAATCTTCTTTAATCATTTTCAGGTACCTTTACAATATATTCCGCTTGATGAAATTTTTAAGTTTAGGTAGCACAAGTGATAAATATGTGACTATAGATTTATTTGACAAAATAATTCCAAAAAATTTCATGAAACATATTTCAATTCCATTATTGTTTTGCTGTAGTAATTTAAACAGGTACGGCATATTTTCCGTTTTATTTAAAATAATCTGCCGATAAACTTCACCCAGAATATAACGTCTTTTCCCTTTCTTACAAACGTTAATTAAGTGTCTATCATTTTTTCCATATCGCTCAATAACAACATCAAGGGTCATTAAAGACTCAGACATAAGTTCAAGGGTACGTTCACTCGCACCTTTACCATGCTTCCGATAGCGGCCGAGCATTTCATTGAGAAATGCAACTTTTCCTTTTAACGCGACCTCAATGTAAAAAATCCAGTCAGAAACAACCGGAAATTGAGGATCAAAACCATGTTCAGGACAAGCTGAACGCCTCACCATTACTGAAGAAGCCCCAGGAATCCCACCTTTAGAAATAATATCATATGCATTCCCGATAAACTCACGCTCAGTGGTGTTTGTCACAAATAAAGTTTCGCCTGTTTGGTGCAAAAATATATCAACTTGATGATAGGAAAGGACCACTTTTGGATCTTCAAACTGTCTTACTTGCTTTTCTATTTTGCCAGGTAGAAAAATATCATCACCGCCAAGGATTGCAATAAGTTCCCCGGTGCAATGAAAAAATGCTGCGTTAGAATTTCCAGTGATGCCTAAATTATTAGGGTTTAGTACTGGCCTTATAATTTCAGGATATTTTTCATGGTATTGCTCAATAATCATTGGTGTATTATCTGTAGAAGCATCATCTGCTACTACGATTTCAAGATTAGGATAATTTTGAACCAGCACACTATCTAAAGTGTCGCTAATGAATGCTTCTTGATTGTACGTAATAATAATAACAGAAACTTTAGGTGAATACTTACTTGTCATATTTTTTATACCAATAAACAAATACTGCTATTGTAAGAAATAAATATAATAAATAACTTGCAGAATATGCTACAACAGCGCCTTTAACTCCATAGATTGGAACAGCGAAATATACCAGAGCTAGATAGGTGCAAAAATAAGCTAACTCTAAAAAAATAAGAGTCTTTGTTTTCCCTAATCCCAACAATGAAAATGTTAAAACCCATGCAAAAATTTTGAATATATCGCCCGGTAGTTGATAAATGAATAAATCTTGCATTGGAAGAAATTCACGGCTGAACAAAATGATCACAACATATTCTTTTAGACAGTATATAAATAATACACCTATACCAATAAGTGGTATCAACAATATGATTAATGGAAGTATACATTCCTTTATTTGTATTCTATTCTTGGCAGGAGAAATTTTTGGTAATACATAGACACTCAATACCGAAGAGACTAATACTAAATAAACTTCAGAAAAACGAGTTAATCCCTGCCAAATGCCTGATTCAAAAAGTCCATTATGGTTTGTTATAAAATTTCTAGCAATGATTTGTGCGATAGGCAGGCAAAGAGATGATATCAGACCAACGAGAGAGTATCTCAACAAGTAGCGAAGATCTTTTTCAGGCTTTATGTTTTCTGATAACTTATACTCCTGCTTATTTCTACCAACAACATATATATACCTGAGGGTCGGTCCTAGGCACATACAAATAGCAAAATATCGCCAATCAGTTGTGATGAAGAAAGCAACGCACGCAATCAGAATCGTTAGAATACTAGCATAAATATTATCTCGCGCTAATAAATTAACCTTACTTAGTCCATTTAAAACGGCCAAATAAAAATTAAACCGCGTTTGTAGTAAAATAAATGGTAACGATAGTAGAAGCAACGCAATTATGTTACCTCTCATCCAATCAACCGTGACATATAAAATAAAGATGCATAATGGGAAAAAAACAAAGAAAGAGATTAATAACAGTCTATTCAGAAATATATTGGCGCCAGTATAAAACCGTGTAAACTCGTCATTATTTTCGGCCCTTGCGATTTTTGATGTTACGCCTGCAAACATCACACCGCCACTTACCATTAATAATACAGTCACCAAGTTTTGATATAAGCCAAAATTAGAGAGGGCATCAGGCCCTCCCACTTTTGCAATCAATTTGATAATTATAAAACCAGCTATTAGTTTTGCTAATGTCTGTGACATAGCCCAGAATGCAGTTTTAATAATCATCCTATATCTCTTTTTGAAAACGTTCTACAAACTTATCGATCATTAGAGATAAATCATCGGTTACACTATTTGGAGTGTATTGCATAATACCATTAATTTTAGAAATATTAATTAATGGGAATTTTTCTTTTGTTGTATTTTCATTCCAAACAACTTCACAATTAATTTTTGATTGAATTATATTTGCAAGTTCTAGCGCTGTAGTATTTTTTCCAGAAGCAATATTAAATATATCATTATTGCCATTGTAGTTTAACGCAAGATATTTCACCACATCTGCAACATCACTTACTGAGACATAATCCTTACTATAATCTTTATCGACATACATATTAATTTTTTTGTTAAGAATTGCATGTTTGACAATCATTGGAAGAAATAATTTACTATCAAAGGCTTTACCATATACATTACTTGGTCTAACTATAAGAGTATTTTTTTCAGATTTTAAGCAACATTCTTCTGCAGTGAGTTTTGTTAAATTAAAAAGACGTCTACTATCTTCACTGTGAATAGTTATTGCCGAATCTTCGTCAGATAATTCCGAATTTAGATACAATCTGGTTGAAGATAAATATATTAATTTTTTAAAGGTGCAATGAATTAAAACTCTCTGCAGATAATTAATATTCGAATCAAGCATTTGTTCAGGTTTTGAACAATCACCATTACCTGCACAGTAAATGATGATATCTTTTTCACCATTACCAGCAACCAGTTCATTTCTCGCAGGAACGACTACTTCAACCTCTTCATGGGCAAATTCTTTTACGATCTCGCTACCAATAAACCCATTCCCACCAATAATAAAAACCTTAGTTTTTCTCATGCTAAAACCCTGGATTTAAATTCCGCGAATGATAATAATTTTTGGTCCTTTGCGGATATAATTGGTATCTCTATAGGCCAAGGTATATTGAGTTCTATATCATTCCAGATGATCCCACCCTCATCATTGGAATCATAGAAGCTGGTACATTTATACTGAAAATCAGCTGTTTCTGAAAGTACACAAAATCCATGTGCAAAACCGGGAGGAATATAAAGTTGGTTATGTGTATCTGAGCTTAGTATAACTGAATAATGCTTACCAAAGGTTCTTGACATTGGGCGTAAATCTACCGCAACATCAAAAACCTCACCTGCTGTAACTGATACCAATTTGCCTTGTGGCTTACATATTTGAAAATGCAAGCCCCGCAACACATTCCTGACTGAACGTGAACGATTATCCTGTACGAATTTATCCACAATACCAAATTCTGCGTATTTCTTTTCGTGAAAAGCTTCAAGAAAATAACCTCTTTCATCCTTGAATACGTTAGGTTGGATATGCAGACAACCATCAAGCCCTGTATCAATAACTTTCATATATTATTATCTCTACTGAAAATACAAACGACTAAAACGCATTGATGACACTCACAACTTTAATCATATCTTCTTCAGACATTGTGGTATCAATTGGTAAACTCAACACTGTTCGGTGTATTTCTTCAGTAATCGGCAACGATAAATGGTTATATTCTGCATACGCTTTTTGCTTGTGGGGTGGAATTGGATAGTGAATAAGTGTTTCAATACCATTATCTTTGAGATATTTCTGCAATTCATCACGGTATTTTGTCGTAATAACAAAAAGGTGCCAGACATGTTCACTCTCATTTTTCACTGTCGGCAGTTTTATTTTCGGGTTATTAATATGAATCCTATAATAACTTGATATTCTCCTTCTATTCTCATTCTCATTCTCAAGATGAGATAGTTTTATATTAAGAATGGCAGCCTGGAGTTCATCAAGCCGGCTATTAACACCAATATAAGTATTCTCATATTTTTTAAATGAACCGTAATTGCGTAATGCAATTAACATATCAGCTAGTTCAGCATCATTCGTGGTGATTAATCCTGCATCGCCTAACGCACCGAGGTTTTTACCCGGGTAAAAGCTAAAACCGCTAGCATCACCCCAATTCCCACTTTTAATTCCCGCAAGGTTCGCACCATGAGACTGAGCCGAATCCTCAAGTACCAATAAGTTATGTTTGGCAGCCAATGCTGTCAATTCATCCATTGGGCTAATTTGGCCATAAAGATGAACAGCAAGGATACATTTTACATCATCATCAATATGCTTTTCTACATTATCAGCTGATAAATTAAAGGTATTAATATTTGGTTCAACAAATACAGGCCGGAGTTTATTTTCAGTAACAGCTAAAACTGAAGCAATATATGTATTTGCGGGTACAATTACTTTATCCCCATCTTTTAATTTACCCATAAGCTTCCAAGCGCGTAGTGTTAAAGTTAAAGCATCTAATCCATTTGCAACACCAATGGCAAATTTCACACCACAATATTTTGCAAAAGCCGACTCAAAGTTTTTCAGTTCTCTACCTCCGATGTACCATCCAGAGTCTAATACTCGGGTAAATGCTTCTAATATTTCTGCTCTATACTTATTGTTTATTTTACCCAAATTTAAAAAATCTATAATCTTATTCATTTTGCAAGCCTTTTTTTAATAAAATTTCTTTAGTCTGATAACTTACTGCTATTAACTAATGATTTAAATTGATTATAATCTCTAATATAATCTGTTTCATCGTAAAAAGAATCAGCGAGTACCATAAGCACACAGTCTTCTGAGAAATCGTGCATTTCTCGCCACATTGTCGAGTCTATTAACAAACCTTGTGCTGGATTATTCAGAATAATATCAACACGTTCTGAACCATTATCGAGGATAAACCGACAGGAACCTTTTACAGCAATAGCAACCTGTTTTAATTTGATATGAGCATGATAACCACGGCTTATGCCTTGCTTAGTATCAAACATGTAATATACTCTTTTAATTTCGAAGGGTATATTTTTTGTTTGTTCAAGGGATACCAAGCACCCCCGATCATCACCATGAGTTTGAAGTGGGATAAGTTTAATTTCCATAGAGTTATTGAGCCCCACCCAAAATTCTTAAGAGATAGCTACCATAATCATTTTTGCTTTGCTCTTTTGCCCGATATTCTAAAGTTGCAGATGTTACCCAACCATTACGCCAACCGATCTCTTCAAGGCAAGCGATCATCATCCCCTGACGTTTTTGCACGGTTTCAACAAAATTGCCGGCTTCAATCAAACTTTCATGTGTTCCCGTATCTAACCAAGCGAAACCACGACCGAGTAACTCGACCTTTAATTTTCCCTTTTTGAGGTATTGTTGGTTAATTGAGGTAATTTCAAGTTCACCTCGTTCTGAGGGTTTAATATCTTTTGCAATAGAGATAACATCATTGTCATAAAAATAAAGACCAGTAACAGCCCAATTTGATTTTGGTGTTTTTGGTTTTTCTTCAATGGATATAACATTATATTCGTCGTCAAATTCAACCACACCAAAACTTTTAGGATTCATTACTTGATAGCCAAAAACAGTCGCACCATTTTTATTTTGAGCTGCTTCACGTAATTTCTTACTAAAACTTTGACCAAAGAATATATTATCGCCCAGAACCAAGCAAACACTGTCATCACCAATGAAATCTTCAGCAATAATGAATGCCTGAGCTAATCCTTCAGGTTTAGGTTGAACTGCATAAGATATATTAACTCCAAAATCTGAACCATCACCTAGTAAACGTTTAAAACTATTATTATCTTCAGGTGTTGTAATGATAATTATATCTTGTATTCCAGCTAACATTAATACTGAAAGAGGATAATAAATCATTGGTTTATCGTAGACAGGCAAAAGTTGCTTTGAAACTCCCTTCGTTATTGGATACAGTCTTGTGCCAGACCCACCAGCCAATATAATCCCTTTCATATTTTCACCTCACAAAACAAAATTTGATATAATAATTTGTCATATAAATGGCAAATTCTATTTATACTTTAAATCTGATTTAACTTCTATACTTATAATTTTTGGTGATCCAAGATCTTGTAATTTCCCGTCTTAACATTATCTACCCATTTCTGATTTTCCAGATACCATTTCACCGTTTTACGGATGCCACTTTCAAATGTTTCATGTGGTTTCCAACCCAATTCATTACTGATTTTTGAGGCATTAATTGCATAACGACGGTCATGCCCAGGTCGGTCAGTCACGTAAGTAAGTTGTTCTCGGTAAGAATCTTCTTTTGGCACCATCTCATCCAACAAGTCGCAGATAGTATGCACCACGTCCAGGTTTTGCTTCTCGTTATGACCACCGATATTGTATGTTTCACCTACAATCCCTTGGGTCACTACGGTGTACAACGCTCGGGCGTGATCTTCGACATAAAGCCAGTCGCGAATCTGGTCGCCTTTGCCATAAATTGGCAATGCTTTACCTTCCAGCGCATTCAGAATCACCAGCGGGATCAGCTTTTCAGGGAAGTGATACGGACCGTAGTTATTGGAGCAGTTAGTGACAATCGTTGGAAAACCATAGGTGCGCAGCCATGCGCGAACCAGATGATCGCTTGAGGCCTTTGAAGCAGAGTATGGGCTACTCGGCGCATAAGCCGTCTTTTCAGTGAACAGAGGCAGTACGCTACCGACAGCCACTTCATCTGGATGTGGCAGGTCGCCATATACTTCATCTGTGGAGATGTGATGGAAACGAAATGCCTGTTTTTTATCAGCATCCAGCTCGTTCCAGTAGCCACGGGCTGCTTCCAGCAATACGTAGGTACCAACAATATTCGTTTCGATAAAAGCTGCTGGCCCAGTAATAGAGCGGTCAACATGACTTTCAGCTGCCAGATGCATCACCGCATCCGGCTTATGCGCGGCAAAAATACGTTCCATTGCCGGTTTATCACAGATATCCGCATGTTCAAAATAGTAGCGGTGACTTTCGCTGACTTCGGCAAGAGACTCAAGATTACCGGCGTAGGTTAGTTTATCGACATTAACAACGGTATCCTGAGTATTTTTAATAATATGACGAACAACTGCGGATCCAATAAAACCCGCCCCACCAGTAACTAGTATTTTCACGTTTTAATTCCGAATATCGTTTATATGACTACTATTAACATGCTGGCAAACAATTCACATATCTGGTATTACCCATGCTACCGCCCCTGGCTTTGCAGCAACCAGAGCACTACTTAATGATAGTGGTGTAACCAGCCCCGCCAGTTATCGCACAGCGTTCCAAACTTCAAACGCTAATTGTCTTACCAAATGCAACCAGAAACAAGGAAAAATCCAACAAAAAACAGATTAAGCCGAGCGGACTAACCTATTGTAATTATTTACTTTTTATATAAAAAGCGACAGTAACATTCCAATGCATAATGCATAGACTCTGGGATGTTAGCTGCCGCTTTTTTACTAAATATTATTACAAAGATCTGAAAGCTATTCGCTCAGCAACTTCTCAATACCTTTCCGAAAATTAGGCCCTTCTTTCAGGTTACGAAGTCCATACTTAACGAACGCCTGCATGTAGCCCATTTTTTTACCACAGTCGTAGCTGTCACCCGTCATCAGCATGGCGTCAACAGACTGTTTTTTCGCCAGCTCAGCGATGGCATCCGTCAACTGAATACGCCCCCAGGCACCTGGTTGGGTATGCTCTAATTCTGCCCAAATATCAGCAGACAGCACATAGCGCCCTACGGCCATCAGATCGGAATCAAGTGTCTGCGGCTGGTCTGGTTTTTCGATGAACTCAACAATACGGCTGACTTTGCCTTCGTTGTCTAAAGGATCTTTGGTCTGAATAACAGAGTACTCAGAAAGATCGCCTTCCATACGCTTGGCCAGTACCTGACTGCGCCCGGTTTCATTAAAACGAGCAACCATGGCAGCAAGATTGTAGCGCAGAGGGTCCGCACTCGCGGTATCAAGAACGACATCCGGGAGCACCACGACGAACGGGTTGTCACCAACAATTGGGCGAGCACAAAGAATGGAGTGACCCAGACCCAGTAACTGAGCCTGACGAACGTTCATGATAGTCACGCCCGGAGGACAGATAGACTGCACTTCGGCTAAGAGCTGGCGCTTAACACGCTGCTCAAGGAGTGATTCGAGTTCGTAAGAGGTGTCGAAGTGGTTCTCAACTGCGTTCTTAGACGCATGAGTCACCAGAACGATTTCTTTGATACCGGCAGCTACAATTTCGTCGACAATGTATTGAATCATCGGCTTGTCTACGATCGGCAGCATCTCTTTAGGGATTGCCTTCGTGGCAGGCAACATGTGCATCCCCAGGCCCGCTACCGGGATAACTGCTTTCAAATTAGTCATTCTCTCTCCTACCTCCAAACGGCTGATAAAGTATAGACTTTAGCCGTACGTTAGCCAATATTGCTGGCTCCATCCTTAACACGAAATAACCAGGTTAAGGTAAACCGAATGCAAACTTTACACTTCACCAGCACCGAGGTGAACTCGGATTCCTCGGAAACGAACTCATCTCGTCAGTTTTATAGCATTTCCGAAAAATCGAAGTTAGCTAAGCCCCAAACACTCAACAAACAGCAATCACTCAGAGACAAACGTAATGTCATCTTTCTTATCGTGCAAAAATTCGTATTTTAAAGTGCGATCCAGCCCCTGAGACAATGTATAAGGTGCGACAAAACCGGATGAGTGGACTTTAGTTGCATCAAACTGTGTAGTGGCACAGAACTTCTTCACGCGCACAGAGCTGACAGCATATTTTTTGCCGGTCACTTTACCCAAAATATCAAAGCAATAGCCACCTAACATGCCTAAAGCGTAAGGTAAGTGTGCTGAGGGGATTTTTTTACTTAAGCTCTGTTCAACTTCGGTAACCAGTTGATTCATATTCAGATCAGGTTTATCAACGTAATTATAAACCTCATAACCAGCAGTCACATTCTTCAGCTTATACTTGATAAACTCAACAATATTACCCACATAAGCCATTGATTTATAATTCGTACCCGCCCCAACCATCATAAACTTACCGCCAGCAATCTGCTTGAGCAGATTATAAACGTTACCACGGTTGCGCTCACCAAAGATAACGGTTGGACGAATGATAGTCAGCGAACGATCATCAGGCGCTTTAGCATGCCATTCACGGAGAACCTCTTCCGCTTGCCACTTGCTTTTACCGTAGTGGTTGAAGGGATCGTGAGGATGATTTTCATCAGGGTTGGTTTTGTTCAGGCCATAGATCGCAACAGAACTGGTGAAAATGATGTTCTTAACATCATTTTTCTCCATAGCGGCCAATACATTGCGCGTCCCCTGGACATTCACATCATAATAGAGTGAAGTAGGACTGACATCATCACGATGTTCAGCCGCTAACAAAACAACCGTATCATAGCCTGAAAGCGCCTGATCCAAAATTTGTTGATCGCGAACATCGCCGATTTGCGTGATTTGCGGATAGAAATGACTCTGCTGTTTATCCAGATTCTTGATATCAAAATCCGCAACAGCCGTCTCCAGGAGTCTGGTCCCCACGAATCCGGAGGCACCGATGAGCAAAACTTTATCGTTCATAAATCACTTTGTCTGTTCGTAACACAAGAAACATATGATAAAGATGAGCGTCTTCCCTGAGTAGTCAATGCTGCCCAGCCCCAGCTTTAACAGTAATTGGGTGATTATAATCTTTTAGCCAATGATATCCAGTAAGAATATAGTGGGGGTTACCTCCCCTGCCCCGGCAGTCGAAAATTCACCGCTTCGACATTCACCACCTGATGGTTTACCCGATCGATGTCAACTGAACTTTGCCCGCTTTCGTTTACCGCATGTACGTTGGCCAGTGAGAGTAGTGTGTCCTGTCTGGCCATAAACTTGCCGCGCACATCCTGGCGTAGATCGAAGTGCATCTTGAGCGCGGGTCCTGTTGTGGATTGCTGCATCACTCTGATGTTACGTAAAAAAAGGTGCTGCGGTTGGTTGTGCAACTCAAGCGTGGCTCGCTTCATCTCCACGTTGGTGATGGCCACGAACGACGTTGCATTACCTGATGAGATCTGAATGCCGCGTAATTTATATTCAAGTTTTGTGTTATCCAGATGGATATTATTTAACTTAAAGTTCTGCGGAATGGATAAATATCGTCCTTTAATAACACCGTAGCCAATGAGCATACCTGCGCTATTTTCCATATTGATATTATCAATCACGAAATTATCGCATCCATAAATAGCGACCGTCGCATTATCAATGCCCGCTTTCTTACTAAAATCTGGGGTAATATTTCGTGCAGTGATATTACGAATGATAAAATGTTTGCCGTTCTCTACATGGACTAGCTGTCGACAGTCGGTACCGGTGATATTCGCCACGACAAAGTTTTTTACCGCCAGTTCATCGGGATAGGAATTGTCATAGGTACTGCCCGCCAGCCCGATGCCGATGCCCCAGTTCACGTTGCCATTGGTACAGTTAATACGTTCAATGACATGGTCAGAAATGAGGATGTTGCTGTCGTTTATCGCCACATTCCACTCAATGGCATCCCCCTGAAGATCGCTAAAACGGCAGTTTGTAATCTTTACGCCATCCATTCGGTTATGAAAGCCCTGACGCAGGATCCCATAGTTAGCGCGCGTGACGGTAATATCATTGATAACCAGATTGCGCATCAGCCTCGGTGTCTTACCGCCGATATAGACTTGCGTCACTGGCCCGAAACCACTCATGGCAATCCCTTTTATCACGCAATCCGAACCGCGCACATCGAGGGTAACATTCCTCAGGCTCCCGCCCTTCTCACCCACTACCCTGCATCCATCCTGCAGAACAAAGCGACCACGGCCATTGCCGCTGATTCTGCCTTGCAGGTGTAGCGTTTTGCCAAGGGGAATAACGATAGCGGTATTGAGATCCTTGCATTCCAGTTCTTTGGGTACGACTACCGTTTGTCCTTCTTTGAACGCCTGCCGGAATGAAGCGACCCAATCCTTTGGGTTGTAATCCTGAATGTTGACGCTGCCCGATGATTCAAGCGCCCGGACAACGGGAGTATGCAATACGACAAGCGCAGAGCCTGCCGTCAGAAAAGTACGGCGTGAGAGTTTGTTCTCTGACATACAACCTCGACTTACATCGTTTGCAGCAGACTGGCTAACTGTTTATTGATCGCTAACTGATTAAATTCAGTTTCAATTTTTTCGCGCGCACACTGCACAATCGGCTGTACCTGCTCACTGTCGAGCAGGCTAAATGCCGCTAAACGCTCTGCCAGTGCCTGCGCATCGTTTTCTGGTGCCAACCAGCCAGATTTACCCGACTCGACCAGCTCCGGGATCCCGCTGTGAACGGTAGAAATCACCGGAATACCCACCGCCATCGCCTCCATCAGCGCTACCGGGATCCCCTCCATATCGCCGTCTCTTCCGGTGATCGACGGCAGCAAAAATACATCCGCCTGCTCAAGCATCTCCTTTACCTGATGACTGGGCTTAAAGCCGGGCATCTCAATCACGTCATCGAGTTGATATTGCTCGATCAGCGTACGTAAACGACGCTCCCAAGGGCCGATACCCAGAATGCGATAACGAAATGAAACGCCCTGCTCTTTTAACTGACGACAGGCTTCGATGGCGACGTGCAGTCCTTTTTTCTCGGTTAACCGGGCGACAGAGATAATTTCCAGCGGTGCAGCTGGTGCTTTCAGTTGGCGAGGGGTAAAACGCGTCATGTCGATACCCATACGCGAAACCGCGATTTTTTGCGGCGGGCATCCCATGTTTTTTAAACGTCCGGCCCAGAGATTGCTGATGGGTAACATCAAATCTCCACGTTGAAACAGTTGCTGATACTCAGGGGTATAGCGGGTAAGCACATCCCGATGCGAAACATCGACGCCGTGAAATACCGTGGCGATTTTTCCGCGGATCATCCCAAGCTCACGCAGCTTGGCGGCCGTTACGCCTGCTGGCCCAAAATGAGCAATAAAGACATCTGCCTGAAACGCCTGCGGATTCCCGCCGCAAATAGCCGCCAAAATCAGATTGCGCGCCTCCTCGCCATAGCGTGCAACATTAAGCGCCTTCCAGGTCGCTGCGCGGGTGAGACCGTGCAGAGCCGCCGCGGCCCTATATTTCAGCTTCGCCAGTTTGCTTTCCGGTTCATTGAGCAACCAGCGCGTTTTTTCACCCAGCCGGTAGGTATTAAATGAGGCATGCGTATTTTCAAGATCGCCCTTCTGCAAAGCGACAATCTCCACGTCGTAGCCCATATCGATAAATGCGGTTATCTGATTGAGTACAAAGGTCTCAGAAGAGAGCGGAAATTTAAGCAGGAAAAAGCCAATCTTCATTTTTCCCCCTCAATACGCGTTAAAACCGACTGCACCATGTGTACCCCGCGTTCGCGTTCGCGTGTCACAGCATCCCCAAGCCGTATGTTCAGATCAGGTAACTGTCCGAGGGTATCGGCGACCTTTCCTTCCAGACTGCCATCGAGCAGATGGCAAATATCGACAGCCATCTCCGGCAACCCCAACTGTTGCATAATCCCTGCCGATTTATGCTCGTAGTTAATGGCGATGGCTGGCGTCATAAAATTCATCGAGATGATGGCCGAGTGCAAGCGAGTACCCACCGTCAGATCGCATGCCCCCAGAATCTTCCCCATCTCCAGATCGTTAAGTTCATCCATCACCACGTGATATCGGGCCGGGTCGTTAACATACTGGCGCAGGTTTAACGCCACCATGCGGTCATCTTTGTTGTAACTATCAATACCGGTGCAGGTTGACAGCGCTATCACCTGGTAACCTTCATCGAGGATGCGGTTCACCACTCCGGCAAAGGCTTGCTCATAGGCCTGCTGCGTTGTCCCCAGACGCTTATCAAAAGGAGCCAGTTCACGCAATGTAATGGCAACAGTCTTCTGTTTAGCCGCCATGTGTAACCAGTGCTGTACCGCATAACCTGGCTCAAAATCCTCATGATGATTGTCGACCAGCCAGGCCGTATCCACGCCTGTTTCAACTTTATCCGTGGTAATTGCGCTGCGCTTCATCAGATCAAGACTGACGGATTCACGTAAAATCAACGCATTACAGTGACCAAACACGTAGTTCGCCAGTTGATTAAACTGCTCATCCTGGAATGGCCCCACGCTGTGACCAATCATGTACAACGGTTTTTTCGCCATAAACGAACACAGGGCATGTTCAAACTGCGGTACGCCATACAGATCGACAAAGAACGATCCGCCGACCTGGATGATGGCGTCATAGCGCGACAGCAGACGAACAAAATCGGTAAAACCCTGGGCGATAGCGATATTGCGCAGATTACCGGAGTCGGTAACACGCGAGAGCAGTACCTGATGCTGATAGCGGCGACGCAGCACTTTCTTCACGCGCCCCATAACACCCGCTGCGTTGTTGTGTTGCTTCATCTGCGAATACAGCGGATCGCCCATCACCGGGCGGTTCAGCAACCATGAGGAGCTCACCGGGTAACGGCTCATAACATCCACTTCAGTCTCAGGACGCAACGCGTTAATGGCATCCAGCAAACCGCGCAGGATCGCGCTATCCCCTCGGTTCCCGCAGGTATGGTTGCCCAAAATTAATAGTTTCATTATGACCTCTTAAAGCGTTGTTCTTATCCTGCACGGAGCAAGGTTTTCATTTTTTCACTGCGACAGAGCTGGCGTTTTATTTCCACCACCAGCGGATGGCGCGACAGCACTATCATTAGCGCAAACGCCAGCGCCCCTGCCGCTATCTGGCTCCCCAACAACACGCCCAACGACAGCTGGCTATGCAGCATTACGCCCAACGCATAGCTCACCACAAGGGTTGGCAAGGAGAGATACAACGGCAGCCAAAGACTGAGCATGTACTGGCGGTAGCTGGGGCCAAGAACAGGTTTAATCATCACGAAATAGCTGAGGACTGTGTTAATCACCTGGACCAGCAAAAAGCCCAGCGTCACGCCAATCGCTCCGGCCAGATGCCCACCGATGAAAATGGCCGGAATAAACAGAAAGGTTTTGAACACATTGAATTTAAAGCTGATATCAACCCGCGCTTTCGCCATCAAAAGCGATCCTATTGGATTCCCCACCGAGCGCAGCAGCCCAACAATGCACAGCAGTTGCAGGATGGGGATAATGCCGTTCCACTTCTCGCCGAATACCAGCGGCACCACGTTATTCGACACCACCATCAGTCCCAGCAGCGCCGGGAAGTTGATAATCCCAACCACCGACAGCAGCTTGTAAAAATTCACCCGTAGCTTTTCGCTGTCGTCCTGGATTTTGGCAAACGCCGGAAACAGCACGCGGGTGATAATCGGGTTCAGTTTGATCGGGGGGACAACCGCCACATTCCAGGCGAGATTGAATCCGCCCGCCACGCCAGCTCCCAACGTGCGGGCTAAAACCAGCGTGGAAAGGTTGGTATTGATGTAATTGATAATGCTGTCTGCCGTCAGCCACGCACCAAAACGCAGATTCGACGAAACCGATGCCAGCGAAAAATGCAGCCCCGGACGGTAAATCCGGCGACCAAAATAGCCAAACAGCAGCGTACGTAGCGTACTGTTCACCAGATACCCGAGAATGGCCGTCAGCGCGAGCGGCCAGAAATGGGCACTGACTACGGTGAAGGTAAAACCGGCAAGCACCGAACTGGTTTCAATCATGCCAATTTTGTTGAAGGCCAGCTCTTTTTGCATCAGCGCGCGAAACTGCTGCCCGTGCGGTATCACCACAAACGCCAGTGATAATGTTTTGATAAGCTGTGCCAGTTCTGGGTTGTTGAGCACATGGGCAATCGTCTCGCTCAGCAGAAACATCGCCACGCATACCACGATACCCAGCCCAACGTTGAGCCAGTACAGCGTGGTCAGTTCTAGATAGCCAATCTCTTTGCGCTGAATAATTGAGTTAGCGATACCAAAGTCAGACAGCGTATCGGCCAGCGCGATGATTACCAGCGCCACGGTTAACAACCCGAACTGGTGGTTATCAATAATCCGTGCCAGTACGGTCATCTGGATAAGCCCCAGACCAATGATGATCACCGTGGCAATCGCCGACCACTTTGCGCCGTTCAGCGTTTTTTCTCGTAAGCTCATGTTAATACGCCGCTTTGTTGACAAAGCCTTTGAATACCGTCAGAAAAACAATTTTGATATCGAACCACACGCTCCACTCGCGAATGTATTCGAGGTCAAATTCCACACGTTTTTCCATTTTTTCCAGCGTATCGGTTTCACCCCGCCAGCCGTTGATTTGCGCCCAGCCGGTAATCCCCGGTTTCACCTTATGGCGTAACATGTACCCCTCGATCAGTTGGCGATACTGTTCGTTATGCGCTACCGCATGCGGGCGTGGCCCGACGATAGACATGCCTCCGGTCAGCACGTTAATAAACTGCGGCAGTTCATCGAGCGACGTTCGGCGCAGGAAATTCCCCACAGGGGTAACGCGCGGATCGTTTTGCGTCGCCTGCGTCACCACCGCGTCGTTTTCCATCACTTTCATCGAACGAAACTTCCAGACTTTGATCGGTTTGCCGTCCATGCCATAGCGGGTCTGGCGGAAAATCACCGGCCCTTTGGAGGTCAGTTTTACCAGTAGCGCTATGCCACACAGCACCGGAGAAATAAGCAGCAGGATCAGCGAAGCCAGCACGATATCTTCCGCGCGCTTTAACAGACGATTAATCCCCGAGAGCGGCGTGTCATACAGCGGCACCACCGGAATGCCGTTCATCTCTTCAATCCGTGAATGCAGAATGTTGAAGGTAAAGACATCAGGAATAAGGATCACAGAACAGGTGGTATCGGCCAGCTCACGCACCAGTTTTTTGACGCTGGCGCCATCGCTCATCGACATGGCGATATAAACGTTATGAATGCGTGAGGCTTTGGCGTCATCCACCAGTTGTTGCAGATTACCGGCCCAGTCGCGGGAGTTTTTTCCAGGGATAGGATCGTGATAGACACCTGCTACTTCAAACCCCAGCCACGGTTCATGGCGAAAACTGTCCAGTAGCATTTGTCCGGCTGGCAGCTCACCTGCCACAGCCACCCGACGAGTGTTGTACCCGCGATTGCGCATCCATCCCGCGCCGTAGCGAATAAACGAGCGGCACAACACCAGGCCAACGCTGGATAGCAGATACCACGCCAGCCAGACGGCGAGACGGTTGTCAAAATCGTTATTAAAGGCGATCAGACCTGCGCAAAAAATCAGACTCAGCGACCAGTTTTGCAGTAACAGCACCAGCTCAGTGGAAATTTTGACACCACGCCAGGAGCGATAAAAATCCGTTATGCCACCGAGCATCTGAAAAACGACCAGCGTGATCAGCGCCACCAGCAGGTGCATGTACAGGAAAGGCAAACCGCTTAATTCGCAGATTACCCACAACCCGCCAAACATGATGGTGATATCTGAAAAGCGTTGCACCATCGAAATTAACGACGCATTGGTTTTGGCGCGTTCGCGCTTTTTTAGATGTGTCATCGTGGTTCCTGTTAGTCACCCTTTGCCCAGCATCGGGCAAAGGAAGCACCAGCATTACTGATTCAGTAACGCCAGAAGAGTGCGCGTTCGCGCTTCCATCAACGGAATATCTCCGCGCGATTCCACGTTCAGGCGCACCACCGGTTCGGTATTGGATGAGCGTAAATTAAAGCGCCAGTCGACAAACGACATGCTGATACCGTCCGTTCTGTCCACCGACAACGCCTCACGGGAAAAATGCTGCTCCACGCGCGCAATCGCCGCCGTCGGCTCTGCCAGCGTACTGTTTATTTCTCCGCTCGCCGGGTAGGCCACCATCCGGTCGCGGACCAGTTCGCCCAGCGACTGCCCTTTCAGAGACAGCAGCTCCGCCACCAGCAGCCACGGGATCATTCCGCTGTCGCAATAGGCAAAATCGCGGAAATAGTGGTGCGCGCTCATTTCACCGCCATAAATGGCATCTTCACGGCGCATCCGCTCTTTGATAAACGCGTGCCCGGTTTTAGACATCACCGGTTTACCGCCTGCCGCAGTCACCACATCCACGGTGTTCCAGGACAGGCGTGGGTCGTGGATAATTTTCGCCCCCGGATTCTTCTCCAGAAACGCTTCCGCCAGCAGGCCGACAATGTAGTAACCCTCAATGAACTGACCTTTTTCATCGAACAGGAAGCAGCGGTCAAAATCACCGTCGAAGGCAATCCCCATATCCGCGCCGTGTTCAATCACTGCATTGCGCGTGTCGGCCCGGCATTCCGGCAGCAGAGGATTGGGAATACCGTTGGGGAAGTTGCCATCCGGCGTGTTGTGGATTTTGATGAACTCGACCGGCACGTCCAGCGCCTTAAAACGGGCTTCAATGGCGTCAACCACCGGACCTGCCGCGCCGTTGCCGGAATTGAGCACCAGCTTCATCGGTTTCAGGTTGGCGGGATTGATGTAACCCAGCAGGTGGTCAATGTAGGCATCACGGGTAGTAATGCGCTGGTAGCGGCCACGTTTTGTCTCATCAACCGCCGGGAAGTCATTGGCTTGCGCCAGGCACTGCACGTCGCGCAGACCGGTATCACCGCTGATGGGCCGTGCCCCTTCCCGCACCAGCTTCATGCCGTTGTAATCCATCGGATTATGGCTGGCGGTCACTTCAATACCGCCGTCAATGCCCAGGTGGAAAGTGGCAAAATAAATCTCTTCGGTGCCCGACATACCAATATCCAGCACATCCACGCCCGAATCCTGCAGTCCTTTCGCCAGCGCCAGCTTCAGCGTCTCACTGGTCAGGCGCACATCGCCACCGAGGACAATGGTTTTTGGCTTCAGTAACTCACCGTAAGCGCGGCCAATACGCCACGCGATATCTTCATTCAGCTCTTCGCCCAGCCTGCCGCGAATATCGTAGGCTTTGAAACAGGTTAATTTCGTCATGATTTACCCTTCTTCAGGCAACAGTTAGCCCTCTCCTGACTGGAGATATTTTTCAAAAAATGACTAACCGTTCGTTTGTAGGCCGGATAAGGCGTACACGCCGCCATCCGGCAACGATGATGTTGTGTTAAGCGCGCCCGTATCTGTCCGCAAACCGCACCACATCATCCTCATCGAGATAAGATCCGGAGCGCACTTCAATCAGATCGAGCGGGATTTTCCCCGGGTTCTCCAGGCAATGGGTCGCCCCCAGCGGAATATAGACAGACTCGTTTTCAGCGAGCAGTTTGATATCATCATTGATTGTCACCTTCGCGGTACCAGCCACCACAACCCAGTGTTCAGCCCGGTGATGATGCATCTGCACGGACAATCCCTCTCCGGGTTTAACGGTAATTCGCTTCACCTGGTAACGGTCTCCGGCATCAATAGAGTCGTACTTGCCCCATGGACGATAAACTTCACGGTGAATATGGTGTTCATGGCGTCCGTCAGCTTTAATTTGCTCCACCACTTTTTTGACGTCCTGCACCGCGTTGCGATCGGCTATCAGCACCGCATCTTTGGTCTGCACCACCACCAGATCCTTCACCCCGACGGTCGTCACCAGGCCAGACTCGGCATACACGTAGCTGTTTTCCGTTTTATGGCTAATGACGTCACCATGATGCACATTGCCTTCAGCGGTATGGGCGCTGATTTCCCACAATGATGACCAGGAGCCAACATCGCTCCAGCCTGCGTTCATGGGCATAACCACCGCATCGGCCGTACGTTCCATTACCGCATAGTCCACAGACTCTTCCGGGCAGGCGAGAAACGCCTGTTCATCAACGCGGATAAAATCAAGATCGGGGTCAACCGTACTCATGGCGTTTTCGCAGGCCTCAAGAATGTCGGGGCGATATTTTTTCAGTTCTTCCAGATAGCGCCCGGCCCGGAACAGAAACATGCCGCTGTTCCAGTAGTAGTCGCCGCTCGCCACGTAAGCCTGCGCGGTTTCCAGATTGGGCTTTTCAACAAACTGCGCCACCTGAAAAGCCACGGCGTCGGTATTGGATGGCGAAACCTCGCCGCGACGTATATAACCATAGCCGGTCTCCGGATGGTCCGGCACGATGCCAAACGTCACCAGCTTACCCGCGCTGGCATAGGGCATTGCATTGCGAACCGCCTCGCGAAATGCCTCCTCGTCGGCAATCATGTGATCGGCCGCCAATACCAACAGCAGCGGATCTTCCCCCGGACTTTGACATTTTGCCGCCAGCGCGGCCAGTGCTATCGCCGGTGCCGTATTGCGCCCGGCGGGTTCGAGAATAATATTCTCAGTCAGCTTGTGCAGTTGTCGTAGCTGTTCCGCCACAATGAAACGGTGTTGTTCATTACAGATAACCACCGGGCTTTCGCACTCCACGCCGTTCAGACGACAAATCGTTGTCTGCAGCATGGTGAGGTCGCCTTTCAGACACAGGAACTGCTTTGGATACAACACGCGGGACAGAGGCCATAAACGGCTACCCGAGCCACCGGCCATCACCACCGGAAAGAGTTTGGTTTGACTCATCATGTACCCCGAATATCTGCAATAAATTGGCTCAGCACGTTTTCTTTATCCAACGTGCGTTCGGCATACTCACGTGCCACCGTGTTCACTTTTGGCATGGTTAACGCCTGTTGAATCCCGCCAACCAGCGCATTCATTGATTCAGGTTCGACACACACCGCGATGCCTGGGTGAGCGTCACACAGCTGACCCAACTCGGTCTCAGGTTCGGCGGTAATCACCGCGTTACCGCCAACGGCGAGGATATTGGTCAGTTTGGAGGGCAATACGGCATCCGCCGCACCGCGCTTTTGTACCACCAGATGGCAGTCCGCCATCTTGAGCAGCGCAGGCAGCGCGTCATAAGATTGCAGCGGAAAGAACATCACATTGTTCAGGCCGCGTTCACTAGACATACTCTCCAGCCGCGCTTTCCCCCCGCCCTGCCCGACAATCACAAACAGCCAGGGCTGTTCGCTCAACAGGGCCGCTGCGTCGATCACACTCTCCAGCCCTTGCTTTTCACCGATATTGCCTGAGTAGAGAATGATTTTTTTATCATCAGGCAAGCCCAGTTGCTGGCGCAACGCCAGAGCATCGGCATCGTTCACATCACGAAAACGCGCTACTTCTGACCAGTTCGGAAAGAAAATGACCTTCTGTGCATCAACGCCCTTCTCCTGCGCTTTATTCATCATTGAGCGAGAAATGGTCGAAATATGATCCATATTCAACAGCCCACTGCGCTCAAAGGCGCTGGCCAGTTTTGCCACCGCGCCACGCTTGCCTTTGCCCGCCATGCCAAGCCCCAGCATGGCATCGACTTCGTAATCCTGAATATGCAGCAGCGTGCGCGCCCCGGACAGCTTCGCCAGCAGGCGCATGCCCGGCGTACAAAACAGCGTCGGCACTACCCCAATGATGCGATCCGGCTTCCAGCGGCGCTGCGCCAGCAACGGGAAGAAACTGCTCAGGGCAAAACTGCCTAAATGCAGCACGCGCTTGAGCGTAGAAGGCTGCTCAGGTACATACAGCGGGCAACGCCAGACGATGGCATCGCCTTCTTCACGACGGTAGCGCCAGGATGAGTAGCGACCGTTGACCTTCCACTGCGGATAATAAGGCGGCGCAGTGATCACCCGTACGTCATGCCCCTGTTGCGCCATCCACTCCACCATTTCACCGGTGTATTTACCGATACCGGTCAACTCCGGCGAATAGTTGATGCCATACACAAGGATCTTCATAGCCCGGGTACTCCGGCCTGACTCTTCTCACGGAAGTAAGCCCGGCTGTTGTCGTGCACATGGTCACTGGTCAGAATCTCTTCAATTGCCAGCCAGCGGTACGCGTCATGTTGAACGTCAGGCAGTTGTAGGTCGTTTTCCGACACCCGCAGACGAAATCCCAGCACGATGTAATGCGTTGAGAAATCTTCCCCGGAAAAGTTGTCGTCATAGAAGTGCTGCCAGACCCCGTAAAACTCTGCAGCGGACAGCGGTAAACGTAACCCCAGCTCAGCTTCAGTCAGCCGCTCAAAGGCTGCGCGCAGCGGTTCATCTTTTTGCACCCGACCACCGGGCACGAACCAATACCCCTGCGCCGGACGATTGAGGCGCTTGCCAAGCAGAAATTCGCCGTGGGCGTTTTCCACGATCAAATCGATGGAAATCAGCGGGGTTGAACGTACAACGGTGGCAAAATCCTCATGACGTAAAAACATGCTTACCCCCGGTAACGCTGCTGGTTTTCAAGGAACCACTGATATGTACTGGCAAGCCCCGCTTCCAGAGATATCTCGTGATACCAGCCCAACTGATGCAGACGCGTAACGTCGAGCAATTTGCGCGGCGTGCCGTCCGGTTTGCTGGCGTCAAACACCACGCGCCCCTTGTAACCCACAACCTGCGCGATGGTCTGGGCCAGTTCACGGATGGTGCAGTCCACACCGGTGCCCACGTTGATATGCGACAGCATTGGTTGGGTATATTCCTGCAACACTTCCTGAGCCAGCTCCATCACGTGGATACTGGCCGCCGCCATATCGTCGACATGCAGAAATTCACGCATTGGCGTCCCGCTTCCCCACACCACCACATCCGGCGTATTTTGCTCGCGAGCCTCATGAAAGCGGCGCAGCAGCGCCGGGATCACATGCGAATTACTCGGATGAAAGTTGTCATGCGGTCCGTACAGATTGGTCGGCATCACCGAGCGATAATCACGGCCATACTGTCGGTTATACGATTCGCACAGCTTGATACCGGCAATTTTGGCAATCGCATACGGCTCATTGGTCGGTTCAAGTGTCCCCTGCAACAGTTCACTTTCGGCGATTGGCTGGGTAGCTTGCTTGGGATAAATACAGGATGACCCGAGGAACAACAGTTTATTCACGTTATGCAGATGCGCTGCATGAGTAATGTTGCTCTCAATCATCATATTTTCATAAATAAAATCAGCAGGATAAGTATTGTTCGCCACAATCCCCCCTACTTTTGCCGCCGCCAGATAAACCTGATCAATGTGTTCAGTGGCGAAGAACGCCTGCACCGCACCGGCGTCCAGCAGATTAAGCTGGTCGCGGGTACGCAGCACCAGCTCTACGTTATTTCGCTGCGACAATTGTCTGACGATGGCGGCCCCCACCATCCCGCGATGGCCCGCCACAAAAATACGTTGTGTCTTCATCCTTAGTACTCCAGCGCGATAGCGACCTCGTAACCGTGCGACTTGAGCAGGGAATGTTTCTTCGCCGCATCAAGATCGTTGGCAACCATTTCCGAGATCATCTGGCGCAGTGTGATTTCCGGTTTCCAGCCCAGTTTTTCATGGGCTTTGGCCGGATCGCCCAGCAGCGTTTCCACCTCAGCCGGACGGAAGTAGCGCGGATCAACGGCAATCATGACATCCCCGGGTTTCACCCCCGGCGCATCGTGTCCGGTCACAGAAACCACGATGCCTTTCTCATTCACGCCCTCACCTTCAAAGCGCAATTTAATCCCCAGCTGAGCGGCCGCCATTTCTACAAACTGGCGCACGGAATACTGCACGCCGGTGGCAATCACGAAATCTTCCGGCTTATCCTGCTGCAGCATCATCCACTGCATCCTGACGTAATCTTTGGCATGCCCCCAATCGCGCAGTGAATCCATGTTGCCCAGGTACAAGCAAGACTCCAGCCCCTGAGCGATGTTGGCGATCGCCCGGGTAATTTTGCGAGTAACAAAGGTTTCGCCGCGGCGCGGAGACTCGTGGTTGAACAGAATGCCGTTACAGGCATACATCCCGTAAGACTCGCGGTAGTTGACGGTTATCCAGTAGGCATACAGCTTGGCAACGGCATACGGCGAGCGCGGATAGAACGGCGTGCTCTCTTTCTGCGGGATTTCCTGTACCAGACCGTACAGTTCAGAGGTAGACGCCTGGTAGAAACGGGTCTTCTTCTCCAGACCAAGGAAGCGGATCGCCTCCAGCAAACGCAAGGTGCCGATCGCATCAACGTCTGCGGTGTATTCCGGTGAATCAAACGACACCGCAACGTGGCTCATGGCACCCAGGTTATAGACTTCATCCGGTTGGACTTCCTGTAAAATACGGGTCAGGTTGGAGGAGTCGGTCAAATCGCCATAGTGCAGATGAAATTTGGGATTGCCTGAATGCGGATCCTGATAGATGTGGTCCACACGTTCGGTGTTGAATGATGAAGCGCGACGCTTAATACCGTGTACTTCGTACCCTTTTTCCAGCAGGAGTTCTGCCAGGTAAGAACCATCCTGCCCGGTTACGCCAGTAATGAGAGCGACTTTTGACATGTTATAACCTCTTCAGTGATCCCCTCAGGGAGTAACTTTCTCGACGCGTTCGCGCGTGACTACTGCGGGATTTCCCCGACAAATGACATTTGCTGGCAGCGATTTAAATACGCTGCTTCGTGCTCCGACGACGGTGCCATTGCCAATCGTCACGCCAGGCGCGACAAAGACATCTGTCGCCAACCAGCATTTAGCGCCAACCACAATCGGCGTGGCGTTAATATCAAAATGTTGACTGGCATAATCATGACTCCCGGTGCATAAATAACTTTTTTGCGAAATAACCGCGTGGGCGCCAATCGTAATATCACCTAACGTATATAAAACCGCGTCGTCACCCACCCAGGCATAATCTCCCAGGGTTAATTTCCACGGATAAGTAATTCTTACTGAAGGCCGAATGACTACGTTTTTTCCTATTTTTGCGCCAAACATTCGTAATAAAAATGCACGCCAGCGATACATGACCTGTGGAGACCAGCGAAATAATGTTGCTTGCACTGCCCACCATAATTGCACTTTAATAGCGCCACCGCCGCGAAAACCTCCAGGCACTTCAAATCCGCTTAAATCTTGCATACTATGCCCTTACGTTTTCCCATATAAGGTTTTAGTTTTACCAGTTGTGCGCAGACGTAAATATTCTGACAATCCGGTCCAAAAACCTGGCATGTGTAATATCTGGCGCTGTACTTTTTTGGCATCCCGACACAATTCCAGATTATTCGTCGTTGACACTCCGCCCATGGAAAACTCCGATACCAACCCGCTCAGCTTTTTAAAAGCGTAACCGGACTTGTATAATTGGGCTGCCAACGCGTAATCAGACGATATTTTATATTGCAAATCATAATGCCAGACATTCAGTCCTGAGAGCGGAAAGAATATCGCCTGATGGCTGGCGGGCAGGCTGTGATAAATATACCAACCTGGTTTTGCCCGGCGCTTAATTTTGTTGCCATTGCCGAAATCCAGCAACGCATCGCCAATGACCATGGTTTGGTCGCTCTGCGTTTTTAACTGGCGGATAAAATGTGCCGCATCCGCATGCAGAATATCCCCGGAGTTGAGGAACAGCGCGAACCGCCCGCGCGCCATCGCGATACCTTTGTTCATCGCATCATAGATGCCGTTATCCGGCTCGCTAACAAACCGTAACCGGTGTTCCCCACTGAGCCCTTCAAGAAACGCCGGCGTACCATCCGAGGAGCCGCCATCAACAACAATCCACTCAAAACTGATATCACCCGCTTGCGCCAGATGTGCCAGCGATGCGTGAGTTTTGGCGATCCCTTCCAGATTGCGAAAGGCGACGGTAATGATACTGAGCAGCATGTGAGTTACCTCGCGATATTCAGCGCCTTGCGCAATATAAACGGACACACAATTAAAAATGCGTATTCCGGACTAAATACTGAACCTGTAAAAAACAGGGACAACGGTGTAAAAAGATAAAGCTGCACCCGATAATTCTGATTATCGCCAAACGCATTGATCATCATTTTCATGACCTTCCCCATGTACCACAGGGCTAATATCACCGCGAACCATGAAAAATAAATAATCAGCAGATACAAACCATTGTCTATTGTTTTACCGACATCTGCACCGTTAAAAATTCCGAATGACGCGACGTATTCATAAAGTGAGCCAAATCTCACTACGCCATCAACATTCAGTAATGAATAACCGACCATCACCAATGGTCCTACGATACGATAATACGATGACGAACCTTCAGTTCCTAAATCACCAAGCCGCGTTGCGATGTACGGAAAAGCAAATATCACCCCAACTAAAAACACGCTTAATGAGATTATCGCCAGCGGTAGCTTCTTTTTTATCGCATCCTTATTCAGGTACTGGAACGCCCACTCCAGGAGATAAAACAAAATAAACGTCATTACCCCTGAAAAAGATCCTGATAATATTACCCCTGCCAGAATCATAGCATCGGACTTAGGTGTTTTGATACCAAACTGTTTGATACTGAGCCAAATTGAGATTAACGCCAGAGCGAAGAATGCCGGTTCGAAATAGAGTGCGGTGGTACGTTTCCCACCAAACTTAATAAAGTTCAGAACATAGCTGTTACTGTAAATAAGATATTTCGAAATAACTTCCATTAAACTGCTGCCGCCGCTGAGAATTATCTGTGCCATTTCAACCGCAGCTAACCCCACCACCAGCCCCACCACCAGCCAGAAAAAACGCAAAATCTTAATATAGTTATGCGGTGAAATGGTTTTGAAGCGAATACTCCACACCATGCCAATAATCACCACGGTATAAACAAACAGCATCGCTGACGTTACGTACTTGCTGGCATCCAGTGATTGACCGAACAGGTAGTTAAACGCCGTCAGCCCGCCCCCCACGCCCAGTGCGATCATTAATTTTTTGATATTGATGCGCTCGACAAACAGCAACAGCAGAACGGGCAAGAACGTGACGATGGTTATCGGGAAGCTCTCGCCAAGCTGGGCAAGTTTGACGTTAACCAGCAGATAAAGCAGCGGTAGCACCAGATAGCTACAGATTCTGATAGAACGAGACATATTCCTCCAGCATCTGTTGCCCACTGTATGCCACCCGACTGCGCTGGCTGAACGCGGTAAGGGACGTGTCAAATACCGCCTGCGCAATGTCTGATTTTTTCAGCTGCACCAGCTGCAATACATCCGCTTCGCTGAACGTTTTGCCGCCTGATTTAGCCAGCACTTCCTGCGCGGCATCGCTGTGTGTAGCAATTACCGGTACGCCGATGGAAAGTGCTTCGCACAGAATCAGCGGGTAGTTATCGACACGGGAGCTGAACACCAGTCCATCCATCTGGTTAAGCGCACTCATCAACGTGCGCTTATCGCTCTCAAAACCGTGGTTGATGACGTTATCTCCCGCAAATGGCGAAAATTTGCCGAAGGTATGCAGCTCAATTTTGTCCCCAAGCGCGGCAATCGCTCGCACCAGTTGTTGACTGGTTTTGCCGTCATAGCGCAGGTCATGAGCCACCACGGCAATTTTCGGCCGGCCGCTCTCCGCAGGCATCGCGGGCAGTTCGCCAAGAATGGCTTCAGTTGCCACATCAATGCCATTATTGATAATACGGCAGCGTCCCACGCCATACAGACTGTTGAATGCGTCGGCCACATGCTGACTGGGTGAGATAAACTGGCAGCCCAGCGCCAGCATGGCGCGAAACATCTGCCGCTTGCCGGGCAACTGCTGATGGGCTTTATCGATTTTTACCGGCGGATAGTTGCTGAGCGTCGGGCATTTCTGGCAGCCCGTTTTCCAGCCTTCGCAGCCATCGGTAAAGGCACAGCGCCCGGTCACGCTCCAGTGATCGTGCAGCGTCCAGACGAAGGTGATATCCGGTTTATGCGCCTTCACTTTTTGGCAAAAGGTCACCACCTCTTCCAGGTTCAACCAGTAACTGTGCAACACATGAAAATGCAGTACCAGTGGGCCGCTGGTGCGGGTAACTTCACGATATAACTTGTTGAGATTGCCAAACATGTCGCGGTTCGCGAAACGAAACAGCGCAATGTTCGCCGCCGACGTCAGGCGCGGCGTATATTTGATAACCTGCGGGAAATTCGCATGACTGGCGCTTTTTTTACCGCCTTTGCCATATCCATAGACAAAACGCGACGAAAGCCCTTTTTCCAGCGACCTCAGATGCAAATCTAACGCCACGCCTGCCGCCCCACCTTCTGCGAGTCGGACATTAAACTGTAATATCTTCATTTTATTACCTTCACCCGTGCCTTCTCGCCCACGACCAGCGTATTGTCCGGGACGCTATCCACCACAACGCTCCCGGCGCCAATCGTCACGTTATCGCCAATAGCAACGTCGCCGAGCAGGGTGACATTGGCCCCCAACTCAACGCCGTTACCGATGACCGGACAGGATGGATCGTTGGCACCAAGATTGCCGATAGTGACGCCGTGGCGTAGGGTAAAATCATCCCCCGCCACCACGTGTTTATTGATAACCACCCCATAGCCATGATGGATGGTGAAACGACGACCAATTGATGCAGCAGCCTGAATTTCATAGCCAAACAGGCACTCGGTGATAAAGCGATACATCACCAGCACCGGGGCGGCCCACAGGTTGTTTATGATGTTTTTTTTACGCCAGACGGAGCAAAAATGGGCAATCCGATAGGCCGCCACCATGCAGCAGGGGCGCAGACTCCAACCGTTCGCGCGTAAATCTTCCAGCATAATTAGCGTCCTCGCAGTCCGTCGGCCAGACGCTTACTGTTGCGAACAGAAAGCAGCGTCAGCAGCGTGCGCCAGTTCATCCGTTTGTTGCGGATCTGATAGAGGGTAAACAACTGATATTTCTTGCTGGCCCGGTCAAATTTGCCTTTGTGCTTGCGGTAAAACTGAAAGTAGCCGGAGAATTTATTCGGCGATGAGGTAATACGCATCTCACCGTGATTCACATGCAGGATCTGCGTCGCCTCTTTGACCTTCCACGGTTTGCCATACGCCACCACCATGCGCAGGAAGATGTCGTAATCCTGCGCCGCTTTCAGCGTGGTATCGAACAGGCATGCTTTAAACCGCCATGCCCAGGTAAATACCTGATTACCAATGATGTTGCGCTTATAAAACCTGCGGCGTGAATAAACGGACTTCGGATAGAGCGGCAGACTGGTCGGCTGCGAATACACTTCGCCCTCACAGACATAGTCATTGGCATACAGAAACGCCCGTGTGACCAGTTGATGCCGATACTGCAGGAACACGCTCAGGCGGTTCGGCGTCCATTCATCATCATCATCAATCCCCGTAATGTATTGCCCGTTGGCCTGCATAATGGCCTGATTACGCACCGCACAGGCCCCGGAGTTGGTGGAATTATGTGTATACGACACGCGCGGATCGTTGAGTTCCTCAACAAACTGCTGCAACTGCTCATATGAGGAAGAGCAATCATCCACAATGATCATCTCCCAGTGAGGGTAGTCCTGGCGCAACACCGATTTAATCGCCCGAATGGCCAGCTGCTGGCGGTTCCAGGTTGGCATATAAATTGAAATTAGCGGGTTTTCTGTCGTCATTTTCGTTTCCGGATAGATACGCTTTTGTAGGCCGGATAAGGCGTTTTTGCCGCATCCGGCAGGGTTGGTGATTTATTTCGCATCCGACGTGTATTCGTATTCGTAGTAGCCGTAATCCTGATACCCGCTGGCACGACGGAAGATCGAGTTGAGGATCACCCCTTTCACCTGAATGCCATTTTGCTCGAAGCGACTCAGGCTGGTTTCCACCTCTTTCAGCGTGTTGACCGCATAACGCGCCACCATCAGCGTGGTGCCGACATGACGGCCAACAATCGCCGCATCGGTCACCGCCAGAATTGGTGGAGTGTCAATCAGCACCAGGTCATAGTGCGAGCTGGCCCAGGCAATCAGTTCGCCGAAACGCTCGCTCATCAGCAGCTCGGAAGGATTGGGAGGGATTTGACCGCGAGGGATCAGATCAAAATGCGGAATCGATGTCGGTTTGGCGCTGGATGAGATATCCCCTTTGCCGATGAGGATCTCAGACAGGCCGTTGTCGTTATTGGTCCCCAGCAGTTCGTGGGTATAGCCTTTGCGCATATCGCAGTCGATCAACAGCACGCGTTTATTGGTCTGGCTGATGACTGCCGCCAGGTTGGCGCAGACAAACGTTTTGCCAATCGACGGGCTGACGCCGGTCAGCATCAATACGTTGTTACGCGCCTGCATCATGGCAAAGTGCAGGCTGGTACGCAGGCTGCGGACCGCTTCTATGGCGAGATCGGTTGGATTACCCACGGCCAACAGCTGGCTTTGCTTGTAGCGTTTCACACCTTTAATGGTCTGAACGTTATCACGTGCTTTTTGCCATTCGGACAGCGGAATACTGGCATACACGCTGATACCATGCTCTTCCAGTGCCTGCGGGCGTTCAATACTGCGATTAAACAGAGAACGCAGCAGTACGCCCACCACGGAAAGCATCAAACCGAGAATGATACTGCCGAGAATAATCAGCGCCGTTTTCGGCTTCAGCACGCCAGGCTGGGCAATCGCGGGATCGACAATGCGCACATCGCCAACCGTACTGGCCTCGGTAATCTTCAGTTCCTGTTGCTTGTTCAGCAACTGCATATAGACCTGCTGACCGGACTCCACATCACGCGTCAGACGAACAATTTCCTGCTGCGTTTTCGGCATCGCCGTTACGCGCCCGTTCAGCTTACTTTTCTCATCTTCCAGCGCCTGGCGTTTTTCCAGCAGCGTGCGGTACGCCGGATGCGCTTTGGTGAACAGCTTGGAAATCTCCGCTTCTTTGAAGGTCAGTTCATTCAACTGCGCATCGATATTCACCATCGAATCCAGCACCGCTTTGGCTTCCAGCGGCAAATCCACGGAGTCTTTATCCTGACGAAAGGCGTTCAGCTTGTTTTCAGCAACGTCCAGCCGATTACGCACCTCAGGCAGTTGCTTTGCCAGAAACGCCAGACTTTTGGCGGCCTCTTCGGATTTACGTTCCACATTTTGTTGCAGATAGTTGCGGGTAATACTGTCGAGGATCTGGCGGATTTGCTCGCGGTCTTCGCCGGTAAAGGTCAGGCTTAATACGCCGGTATCTTTGCCTGTTTCCGCTACCATCAGATTATTTTGCAGGGTGTTTATCATGCCCAGCGTGGAGAATTTGCTGACGGTAAATTGGCTCTCCGGGCTGGCATGAATTGCCTCAACCAGCATCGTCACGCCATCGTGTTCCAACACCTTGCCGACTTGCCCCCGGGCGCTAAAACCCCCGTCACTCACCAGTTGATAGCTTGTGTCATTCAGCACATTGAGCGTGAAGGTCTGTTCATTCATTGCCTTTGGCAGCATGAAGGTCGTCACGTTAACCGTTTCGTTCTGACGCCCCATCAGCCGATCCCAGCCCGCGCCAAAAATGGGGAACGTATCTTTGGTAACGGCGATATCAAGGTTGAGATCGTCTACCGTTTTCCCTAATACCAGTCGTGACTGAATGAGCTGAATTTCCGCTTCTGAGGCCGGAGGTTTGTTCGACAACGCCGAGCCAATATCCTGCACCAGTGAATTTCCGGTATTTTGCTCAATTTGCACCAGCGCGTCCGCACTGTAGATGGGTGTGGCGAACAACGTGTAGACCGCGGCACACAATGCAAAAGCCGTGGTAATGCCAAGAACCCACCAGCGGGCTTCCACCACCGTTGCGACCAAACGACCAATATCGATTTCATCATTGCCCGTTACCGGCGCAGCAGACTGTTTTACTTTTTCTGTCATTGTTTTCCCTGCTCTGCGTTCAGTGCCTGAGCCCATTGGCGGGCAGACCGTTCAAGTAATGCGTACACCGCGTCAAACGCATCACGGCTTTTACGATACGGATCGGGAATTTCGCGCTCGCTGTCCCAGTGCCCAAAAAGCATCACTTTGCCGCGCATCTCCGGCACCATTTCACACAGGGCAGAGATATGGCGCTTTTCCATGGTCAGGATCAGGTCATACTCCCGGCACATTCGTCCCGTGATCTGCCGGGCACAATGATTATCCAAGGACAAGTTGTGCGCCTGCGCCACGCTAATGGCGCACGGATCCGCGCCTTTCCCCACCAACGCCCCAAGACCGGCAGAAGAGACCGTTAACGCCGGATGAAATTGCCTTAACAAGCGCTCTGCCGTCGGGGAACGGCAAATGTTCCCCACACAGACAACTAAGATTTTGTTAAACATGATGATTACCAGTTGTGAAGGTCGCTGGCCGTGTCCGTCATATAGCGAACACCGCTAATAGTCGGCAGCAACTGATTGATCAAACGGTTCCAGCGAGCAACCGGCGCGGTAGTGACGTACACCACATCGTATGGCTGAAGTCGGAATGATGTTGCCATCACCAGCGACGTCGCATCGGACATATCAAGCTGATAGATATTGGCGATCTTGCCGTTGTTCCCGCCCTCGCCTTTCAATGGTCGAATAACGAAAATGCCGCTGGCGTTGGAGGTGGTCAGGTCAATACCTTCGGCATTGCCCAGCGCTTCGGTAAGCGTCATGCCGCTGAAGTCCATTTTGAGGGTGCTCTGTTTTTTCACTTCCCCCATTACGAAGACTTTCAGATCGTCATTACGCGGAACAAACAGAATGTCGCCAGGATAGAGCAGACGGTTCTGGCTCAGGTCGCCATTTTGCATCAGCGCTTGCAGTGAAATACGTTGCTCCTGCCCTTTATGAGTCAGCACAACGTTGCGCCAGTCTGCTGCCTCGGTGAGACCACCAGCGGCGTTAATGGCATCGAGAACGGTAAGCGGCACGTTGGTGATGGCCTGCTGGCCGGATTTGTTCACCTGCCCGGAGACATAGGCCTTCTGCGAGCGGAAAGCGGCGATATTAACGTCCACCTGCGGGTCAGCAATGTACTTCGCTAAGCGCCCGGTAATATCACTACGAATCTCTGCCAACGTTTTCCCTACCACGCTGACTTTGCCGATGTAGGGGTAAAACATGGTGCCATCAGGCTGCACCCAGTTGCCGGTATCGCTTGAGCTACGGTACTGCCCGGCTGGCGTGGTGAGTTCAGGATGGTCCCAGACGGTCACATTCAGGACATCCCCCGGGCCGACCCGGTACTGATATCCGGAAATCTCCTGGTCCAGCGACATATTAGGCTGTGCAACATTTGGTCGAGGACGTAATTGTTCGACCAGCCGTGGCGTGAGTGGATAAACATTCACCATGCGATCGATATCAAAATCAGCGTCCTGCTGTTTAATCACATCTTTGCCCATCGTAGACATATTGCTGCCCGGAAGCACGGTACAACCGTTTATCAAGATCACCGATACCAATACTGGCATCAATTTAAGTTTGGATTTCATCATTGATTATTTATCACTTTGGCAGAGTATTTATCACATGCAATCTAAATAGCGACTTCGCCTGTACGTATTTACCTTGCCGTTAATTGAAAGGGAATTTAACTGGCATCAGTCCTAAAAAAATGTATTCATCTGCGGTCTCTTGACAGAATAATTTAGGCTTGTTTCAGGCGACCAGACACGCTACCGCCCCTGGCTTCACTAGCTACCAATGCACTGATTAATTTAGATTTTTATCTTCTCCTTTATTTTCATCACTTTTACAGCGTTAACGCATCGGGAATGGCGTCACTGATTGATGAGGAAATATTTATCTTTTGATTATTACCGCAAGAATTGTTGCAGCTATGCGAATATCAGGCAAGATAACAAACCGCCGATACCCGGCTTTTAAGATTAATATTAAGCGTCGGGTTTGTATATTTTTAGGATTTTATTGACATTGACAATATTGATATAGAAATATTCCACCTGCGATATTTCCTAAATATGTTTAGATTAATAAAATCATTTCCTGTAGTTACATTAAGGCTATTATCCTGCGTTTGTTCTGATATAACCGACAGAGAAATCCCTTCTCGCCATTGCATTTTTCGCCAGTTTTACCCATGATCGAATTGTGACAATTGTCATACAACTATGGGTATAGCATTTACTATGGAATGGATTGCCGATCCGTCAATCTGGGCCGGACTGGTCACGTTAATCGTGATCGAACTTGTTCTTGGCATTGATAATCTTGTTTTTATTGCCATCCTCGCGGAGAAATTGCCTCCTGCCCAGCGGGATAAGGCGCGTATTACCGGGCTACTGCTGGCGATGGTTATGCGCCTGCTGCTGCTGGCATCAATATCCTGGCTGGTAACGCTGACCACGCCGCTGTTCAGCATTCGCGATCTCAGCTTCAGCGCCCGCGATCTGATCATGCTGTTCGGTGGTTTCTTCCTGCTGTTTAAAGCCACTATGGAGCTCAACGAACGGCTGGAAGGGAAAGACAGCGATAACCCCACCCAGCGTAAAGGCGCTAAGTTCTGGGGGGTGGTCGCGCAGATCGTGGTGCTGGACGCCATCTTCTCTCTGGATTCCGTCATTACCGCTGTTGGCATGGTCGATCACCTGGCGGTGATGATGGCGGCAGTCATTATTGCCATCAGCCTGATGTTGCTGGCCAGCAAGTCGCTGACGCGCTTTGTTAACAGCCATCCAACTATTGTTATTCTGTGTCTGAGCTTCCTGCTGATGATTGGTTTCAGTCTGGTGGCCGAAGGGTTTGGTTTCCATATCCCGAAAGGTTACCTGTACGCGGCCATCGGCTTCTCGGTCATGATCGAAGCATTGAACCAGTTGGCTATCTTTAACCGTCGTCGCTTCCTCTCAGCCAACCATACTCTGCGCCAGCGCACCGCCGAGGCGGTAATGCGACTGCTGAGCGGGCAAAAAGAAGATGCTGAACTGGATGCCGAAACCGCGGCGATGCTGGCGGATCATCATGAAGGTCAAATTTTTGCGCCTCAGGAGCGGCGGATGATTGAACGTGTGCTGAACTTCAATCAGCGTACCGTCAGCAGTATCATGACCTCGCGCCACGATATTGAACATATCGACCTCAATGCGCCCGAAGCAGAAATCCGCGCCTTACTGGAAAAAAACCAGCATACGCGTCTGGTGGTCACTGGCGAAGACGAGCAGGAGGAACTGCTGGGCGTGGTGCATGTCATCGATTTGCTGCAACAGTCTCTGCGCGGCGAGCCGCTCGACCTGCGCGTATTGATTCGCCAGCCGCTGGTGTTCCCGGAAACTTTGCCGCTGCTTCCGGCGCTTGAGCAGTTCCGTAATGCCCGCACGCATTTCGCGTTTGTAGCCGATGAATTTGGTTCCGTCGAAGGGATTGTGACGCTGAGTGATGTGATGGAAACCATCGCCGGCAATCTGCCAAACGAGGTAGAGGAAATCGACGCCCGCCATGATATTCAGAAAAACGCCGATGGTTCGTGGACCGCTAACGGACATATGCCGCTGGAAGACCTGGTGCAGTACGTCCCTATCCCGTTAGACGAAAAGCGTGAGTATCACACCATTGCCGGGCTGTTAATGGAGTATTTGCAGCGCATCCCGAAAACCGGGGAGGAAGTTCAGGTTGGCGACTATCGGCTAAAAACCCTGCAGGTGGAAAATCATCGCGTGCAAAAGGTCCAGCTGATACCGCTACACGGTGAAGAAGAGATGGATTACGAGGTGTAAGTCACGAGCCGGATGGGGCATTAGCCACCATCCGGCAATATGAATCAGAGCTTATCCAGCAACTTTTTAACATCTTTGCCGTTGCGGGAATCTTTATTGCGATCTGCCCAGTCATTCAGACGACGTTTTGCTTCATCCTGCAGATGCTTACGCAAAAGCTGATCAACTTGCAGACTGTAGTTCAGTGATTGCCACTGGCCATAGACCCTGAGAGGAACCGGGGTGGCCTTCAGGAAATTGATCAACTGACTTTCGCCATCCCAACCGCCCAGCACGCGAATGTTAAACAGCGTGTCGCAATTCTGCTTCACCAGATCTAACGTTCCTTTGCCGGTTAGCGCCAACATCGCGGACTCCCCTGCCATGTTATCCAGCGTCACCTCTCCGTTATCCAGCGTCATATCGGTTACAAAATGATCCAACCGGGTCACGTTATCGAGGTTTTGCTGAGATTTAACATCCCCACCGCTGCGTTCTACAGCCTGTTGAATCATCTGCTGGAAGTTCATCCCTTCCATTCGCGTATCGTTCATTTCGACATGAGCCTGCCCTTGCCAGCTATGGCGAAACGCCTGAGCATCAATATCTGAGCCGGAAAAATCCCCTGCCAGCGACAGCTTGCCGGTGAGTGCGATGGGGTAATCAAAGGCCTTCAAAATAGTGCCAATTTCCACACCTTCCAGGCGCGGATGAAAGACCGCTCGCGGTTCTCCCTTTCTGGCATCCAGCGTGCCGGGCAATGAGATCAGCCCGCCATCACTTTTTCCCTGCAACTGCGCAATGTTCAGTAAGCCGAACCGGTTGTCTATTTTTGCCGAGACATTCTCAAACGCCATTTTCCGCCACAGCACTTTGTCAGCCTGCAAAGCGATGTCTGCCGAAAACCCCTTGAGTCCTTGATACGAAACGGCATCAACCTGGGAAGCAATGACGGGGCGCGCCAGCGTTGACTGACTCTGACCTTGCTGAACGTCACCTTTTGCTGTCGCCGCTGCGTCATGTTGTACGAGCAGGTTATCCAGATTGAGCTGACCAAATTTTAGGTCGACGGCCCATTCCGGTTTTTCCAACAAGGCCACATGTGCTTGCCCAGAGAAAGAAGAGTCATTAGCGGTCAAATTTATCTGGCTAAATGAAAGCTGTTTTTTTTCTTCCAGCCATTGCGCCTGAAGATGTCCCTGACCGTTGATTCCCTGCGGCGGCAGATCGGCCCCCTGCAGTTGCCAGCTTAACTGCGCAATATTCGCAGATAAGTTATGCGGATAATCGGAGGCATCGACCGTACCGTTAAAGGATAACGCGAGATCGCGCTGATCGCGGTTCACACGCCCGGAAAAATCAAACGTGCCGCGGTGCTGGCTATCTTGTTCCATCTCCAGACGAATATCACGAACGGTAACTTGTTCGTCGTCTTCATGCTGGAATACCAGAACACTGTCGGCAACCCGCAAACGGGCGATATCAAACGACCACCCTTTGTCTTCCGCCAGATCGGGCAACATATTGTCTTTTGGGGCAACGGGCGCATCTTTACCGCGCACCGCCTCAGTTTGCGGGGTCAGTTGAATCACTGCGCCTTTGAGCATCACCTGCTTCACGCTGAGCTGGTGGCTCAACAGCGGCCATAACGCAACGTCAAGGCGCATATTGTCGGCACGAACCAGAGGTTCGCTGGCACCTTCAGCCGTTAACACCACTCGCCCTGAGAGGATACTCAGTTGCGGCCATACGTGCCAACGCAGGGGGCCATCCAACTGCAGCTGATATCCGCTACGTGCGGCAACCTGCTTGACCATATACGCGCGGAAATCATTCGGATTCACCAACAGTACTAACGCAGAAAAGCCGGCCACCAGCACGACCAGAAGAATCATCAGCGTCGTCAGAAATCGTCTCATGCTATCCCCAATGGACTGAAAAACACTCAGTCTTTATCGATCCGGCTGGCAACGGCGCCCTGCTGGTCGCGATACTTCGCATCCTGACGACGGTTGTATGGCCGCGCTGCCGGACCGGAAAGCGGTTCGAAACTTAACGCGCCAATCGGCATGCCCGGACGCAGAGCCAGGGGTAATTTTCCGGAGTTGTAAAACTCCAGTACGATACAGCCAGACCAGCCCGGATCGATACGGTGTGCGGTGACGTGTACCATCAGTCCCAGACGAGCCAGCGAAGAACGGCCATCTAACCAACCGACGAGATCGGAAGGCAGCGTCACAGATTCAAATGTTACTGCCAGCGCAAGCTCACCCGGATGCAAGAAGAATGCCTCGCCGTCCTTGAGGACGATTTCATCACTCATCACGCGATCCAGCGCGGCGCTGACTTCATCTTTCGGTCCGCTCAAATCGATATACGCCGCTGTATGACCGCGGAACGTACGGAATTTGTTGCCAAGACGCACATCTACCGTGGCGCCATTGATTCGCTCGACAGGAGGGCGTGGAGTGATCGACAGGCGACCTTCATCCAACCAGGCTTCAATATCTCGGTCACATAAACGCATGGCACTTTCTCCTTTCGTGCTTCAAACCCTTAATGCCAGGTGCGTTAAGGGTGAACCAGGTTATCACTGAACGGTACACAATTCGCTGAACTTATTCAAAGAACTGACTGATTTTAGCCTTCAGAATATCGATGGCGATGCGGTTTTTACCCCCGCGCGGCACAATGATGTCGGCGTATTGTTTTGAAGGCTCAATAAATTGCAGGAACATTGGGCGGACGGTTTTCTGGTATTGCGCCATCACCGAATCCATTGAACGACCACGTTCATTCACATCGCGCTTGATACGGCGCATCAGACAAATATCCAGCGGCGTATCAACAAAAATAGAAAAGTTCATCTCATCGCGCAAACGCGCATCCGTCAGCAGCAAAATGCCTTCCAGGATGATGACTTTCTTCGGTTCGATATGAATAGTGTCTTGCGTACGCGTGTGCTCAACATAGCTATAAACCGGCAGCTCAATGGCAGAGCCGCGTTTCAGCGTTTGCAGATGTTGAAACAGCAGGCTGTGGTCCATCGCGTTCGGATGGTCGTAGTTGGTTTTTACGCGTTCTTCCATCGACAGATGGCTTTGATCTTTGTAATAGCTGTCTTCGGGAATAACGCCAATATGTTCGTCACCGACTTGTTCACGCAATTCGCGATAAAGAGTACTGGCAATAAGGCTCTTGCCGGAAGCCGATGCGCCGGCAATGCCGATAATGACGCACTGATGGGACTGATCAGTCATAAATTTAGCGACCTGATTAACCTGGATGTAAGGAAGGGCGGCGCCGAAACGCCAAACGCGGCAATTATAAGGATTTCAGCGGCGCGATGCCACCCCAGGCTGCACCAATGCTGTCCCTGTCGCAAATTAAAATGGTCAGATTTAGAACAGCCGCTATATTTATTCACCTGCCTTAGGAATTAATAGCTTGGGAGTGTTAATTTATGAGCAGCTGGCGTATAAATTGTAAATTGTTTGTACTAGCATAATCCCAGATTAAATGTGATGCGTTCGGCATCTCTGCTGGGCGACAACGGCTATTTGGGTAGAGTGGTAATGAGTAAACAATCCCAACATGTTTTAGTTACCTTACCCCATCCTTTACTGCGCCTGGCCAGTTTAGGTCTGGTGGCTTTCATCTTTACGTTGTTTTCGCTGGAACTGTCACGTTACGGCGCACAGCTTGCACCGCTGTGGTTTCCAACCTCTATCATGATGGTGGCTTTTTACCGTCACGCGGGAAAGATGTGGCCAGGGATCGCGCTGGCTTGCTCATTCGGTAGCATCGGTGCCTCTTTACTTTTTTTCCCCGGACAGTCGCTTAATTTCTCCTATACGGTCATTAACATTATTGAGGCTGTTGTTGGCGCAATGTTATTGCGTAAACTGCTGCCCTGGTACAATCCCTTACAAAATTTGAATGATTGGGCGCGCCTGGCATTTGGTAGCGCGGTTGTTCCGCCACTGTTGGGCGGCATATTGATGTGGTTGTTGCTGCCGAAGGACACGTCATTAAATACCTTTCTCATTTGGGTACTGTCAGAATCCATTGGCGCACTGGCGTTGGTGCCGTTAGGTTTACTGTTTAAACCACATTACCTGTTGCGCCATCGCGACCCGCGATTATTGCTTGAGACCCTGATTACCCTGCTGGTGACCTTAACGCTCAGTTGGCTGTCCATGATGTACATTCCATGGCCATTTACCTGCGTTATTGTCCTGCTGATGTGGAGCGCTGTCCGTCTGCCGCGTATGGAGGCGTTTTTAATATTCCTCAGCACCGTGATGATGGTTTCGCTGATGCTGGCTGCCGACCCTTCGCTGCTTTACACCCCGAAACCGAACATGATGACGGACATCCCCTGGTTGCCGTTTTTGATGATCCTGTTGCCCGCTAATATGATGACCATGGTGATGTACGCGTTTCGAGCCGAACGCAAGCACATTTCAGAAAGCGAGTCACGCTTTCGTAACGCCATGGAATATTCCGCGATTGGCATGGCTTTAGTCGGTACCGAGGGACAATGGTTACAGGCCAATAAAGCCTTGTGCCAGTTTCTGGGATATAGCCAGGAGGAGTTACGTTCACTGACCTTCCAGCAATTGACCTGGCCGGAAGATTTGAACAACGACATTGAACAACTGAACATGCTGGCACGCGGAGAGATTAATAGCTATTCCATGGAAAAACGCTATTACACCCGCGCAGGCGACGTCGTCTGGGCGTTGCTGGCGGTTTCGTTAGTGCGTCATAGCGACAATACCCCACTCTACTTTATTGCGCAGGTTGAGGACATTAACGACCTGAAGCATACCGAATGGATCAACAAACGGTTGATGGAGCGCATTACCCTCGCCAATGAAGCCGGGGGGATTGGGATCTGGGAATGGGAACTCCAGCCTGACGTGATCAGCTGGGATAAACGGATGTTCGATCTCTACGAAGTTCCTGCGCATATCAAGCCCAGTTGGCAAGTCTGGTATGAGTGCGTGGTACCCGAAGATCGTGAGTACGCCGAAAATGTGATTCGTGATTCACTGGCCGCACGGGCTCCGTTTAAGCTTGAGTTTCGTATCGCGGTAAAAGATGGCATACGCCATATCCGTTCGTTGGCCAACCGGGTACTGAATAAAGACGGTGAAGTTGAACGCTTGCTTGGTATCAATATGGATATGACCGAAGTCAAGCAGCTTAACGAAGCGCTGTATCAGGAAAAAGAGCGCCTGCACATTACGCTGGATTCAATCGGCGAAGCGGTGATTTGTATTGATGTCGATATGAACGTGACCTTTATGAATCCGGTCGCTGAGAAAATGAGCGGCTGGCAGCAGGACAGTGCCATCGGCATTCCGCTATTGACGGTACTACATATTACTTTTGGCGAGAACGGGCCGCTGATGGAAAATATCTACAGTGCTGACATGTCGCGTACGGCAATCGAACAGGAAGTGGTCCTGCATTGCCGTAACGGCAACAGTTATGACATTCAGTACAGCATCACGTCTCTCAGCACCCTCGACGGCGGCAGCATTGGCTCAGTGTTGGTTATTCAGGACGTCACAGAGTCACGGAAGATGCTCCGCCAGCTTAGCTACAGCGCCTCGCATGATGACCTGACGCAGTTGGCAAACCGGGTCAGTTTCGAAAACCATCTAAAACAATTGCTGCATTCGGTACACGATACGCACCAGCGTCATGTGCTGGTTTTTATCGATTTGGATCGTTTTAAAGCGGTGAACGACAGCGCGGGTCATGCCGCTGGCGATGCCCTGCTGCGTGAACTCTCAGCGCTTATGCTCAGCATGTTGCGATCCAGCGATATGCTGGCGCGCCTGGGCGGCGACGAGTTTGGTCTGTTGCTACCGGATTGTAATATCGAAAGCGCCCGCTTTATTTCAGGTCGCGTCATCAGCGCCATTAATGATTACCACTTCATGTGGGAAGGCCGCTTACACCGTATTGGCGCCAGCGCAGGGATTACGCTCATTGATGAGAAAAACCATGTCGCGACCGATGTGATGTCTCAGGCCGATATTGCCTGTTATGCGGCGAAAAACAGTGGGCGTGGACGCGTCTGCGTTTATGAACCGCAGCAAAGCCAGGGTCATGACGCGTGTAGTCAACTGACATTGGATGAGCAAAGACACACCATTATGCACAACCCAATGCTGATGATCGCCAGAGGTGTGGCTTCCCCACGTATACCGGAGACGTTTAGCTTCTGGCTTCTCTCGCTTCGCTTAGGCACCGCTGAAGGTGAAGCCATTGAGGAGCAAGCCTTCCGCGCCGGGCTGGTCGATCCCGCGTTAAGCAAGGCGCTTGACCGTCGGGTATTTAGCGAGTTCTTCCAGAATGCTGCCCCAGCCGTCGCCAACAAGGGTCTCAGTATTGCCCTGCCCCTTTCCGCCGCCGGCCTGCTCAACACAGAACTTATCGATGAGCTGCTGGAGCACTTGCAACACAGTCCACTACCGCCGCGATTGCTGCATCTGACCGTTCCGGCAAGCGTCATCAAAACCAACCCAACGCAGGCGATATCCGCCCTGCATCGACTGCGTCAGTACGGTTGTCGAATTGTGTTAAGTCAGGTTGGTCGCGATTTAGAGCTTTTTGACAACCTGAAATATCACATTGTCGATTACCTGTTGCTCGACAGCGAGCTAAGTGCCAGCGCTCCCGGCAACCTGATCGACGAAATGTGGGTGTCCATTATCCAGGGTCATGCCCAGCGCCTGGACATAAAAACTATCGCCGGCCCGGTGCAGTTGCCACTCATCATGGATACGCTTTCTGGCATCGGTATTGATATGATTTATGGCGATATTATTGCCGACGCCCAACCGCTGGATCTGCTACTGAATACCAGTAATTTCGCCATCAACTGACGGCTGCCAGCCATCCGTATACCAGATATGCAACAGCGCATAGGAGCGCCAGGGTTTCCAGCGCTCTGCATACCGTCGGATCTGGGCCGGTGTCATGCCGGGAAAACGCTGCTTAATCAGATAATCATCCGGCAGAAAAACGTCCTTCGCCTGCCAGCCGCGCAGTGCAAAGTAGTTGGCGGTCCAGCGTCCTATCCCGGGAAACGTTTGTAGCTGCTTAACGCCTTGTTCGATATCGGTAGGGGCTGTTGTCGCGAGCGCTCCCTCAAGCATTGCGCGAGCCAGATGAATCAACGCTTCAGCGCGTTTGAGCGGCATTCCTAACGCTTTCAGGTGCAGCGGATCGGCATTGGCAAGCGCTTCCGGCGTAGGAAAACACACATACTCGGGTGCATCCTCCAGCGCTTCCCCATAAGCATGCGCCACTTTCGCCGTCAGTTTCGCGGCCATCAATACGCTGACTAACTGCCCTAAAATCGCCCGCCCCCCTTGCTCAAATGCATCGACACATCCCGGTAGGCGCAGTCCAGGACGCGCCGCACCGAGGCTACCCAGCGCGGCGATAATTTGCTGCGGGCAACAGCCAAGATCGAACAAGCGCGTTATTTTTGCCAGGCACTCGGAAGCTACCGGCTGTAACCCTGTGCTCAATGTCACGTGTAGCACGTTGGCGTGCAGATCCGGGACAACGCGCACCAGACCACGATGTCCCCCTACGGACAGGCTTCTGACATAATCCAGCTTTCCTACGGTTTCGACACCTTCAACCGCACGGGCGGCAAGAAACCCCAGCATCCAGGGCCAGTCATAAGGCGGTTGCCAGCTCAGCGTGAACATTCAGTTTTCCTTTTTACGCAAACCTACAGCATAAACGGTATTCAATCAGTACGCCTTGCTTTCATATTCCAGTTGTCGGGGCGTCAACTATTCGTTAAAGTCACGCCCCTTCTTCACTGGCATGGGGATTTTTACGGTGTTTATTGGTTTTGACTACGGTACGGCAAACTGTTCAGTGGCCGTTATGCGTGACGAGCAGCCTCACCTGCTCAAAATGGAAAATAACAGCACGCTACTACCCTCAATGTTGTGCGCACCAACGCGCGAAGCGGTTAGCGAGTGGCTGTATCGCCATCACGACATCCCAACTACGGACGATGAAACGCAGGCGCTGCTTCGCCGCGCGATGCGCTACAACCGCGAAGAAGACATCGACGTTAACGCCAACAGCGTGCAGTTCGGTCTGGCATCGCTGGGTCAGTATATTGAAGACCCGGAAGAGGTGTACTTCGTTAAATCGCCAAAATCATTTTTGGGCGCCAGCGGTCTGAAGCCGCAGCAGGTTGCGCTGTTTGAAGATCTGGTCTGTGCAATGATGCTGCACATTCGCAACCAGGCGCAAAGCCAGCTGCCGGAAGCTATCACTCAGGCCGTGATTGGTCGGCCCATCAACTTCCAGGGATTAGGTGGCGATGACGCCAACACCCAGGCGCAGGGTATTCTTGAACGTGCGGCCAAACGCGCCGGTTTTCAGGATGTCGTCTTCCAGTACGAGCCGGTAGCGGCGGGGCTGGATTACGAAGCGACGCTGCAGGAAGAAAAACGCGTGCTGGTGGTAGATATTGGCGGGGGGACGACCGACTGTTCACTGCTGCTGATGGGGCCGCAATGGCATCAGCGTGCCGATCGCGAAAACAGCCTGCTGGGACACAGTGGCTGCCGCGTAGGCGGGAACGATCTGGATATCGCGCTGGCGTTTAAACACCTGATGCCGCTGCTGGGTATGGGCGGTGAGACTGAAAAAGGTATCGCCTTACCGATTCTCCCCTGGTGGAACGCGGTCGCAATCAACGACGTTCCCGCGCAAAGTGATTTCTACAGCAGCGCCAACGGACGATTGCTCAACGATCTTGTCCGCGACGCAAGAGAAGCCGATAAAGTCGCTCTGCTGCTTAAAGTCTGGCGCGAGCGTCTGAGCTACCGCCTGGTGCGCAGCGCAGAAGAGAGCAAAATCGCACTTTCCGACCAGACAATTGTAACGGCGGCGATACCGTTTATCAGCGACACGCTGGCAACCGATATCAGTCAACACGGACTGGAAGCTGCGCTCAATCAGCCCCTGACGCGTATTCTGGAGCAGGTTCAGCTGGCGCTGGACAACGCGCAGGAAAAACCGGACGTGATTTATCTGACCGGCGGCAGCGCGCGTTCACCGCTGATTAAAAAAGCCCTCGCCCAGCAGCTTCCGGGGATCCCGATCGCGGGTGGCGATGATTTCGGTTCAGTTACCGCCGGACTGGCCCGCTGGGCTGACGTTGTTTTCCGCTAAGCCACTCGCATGGTGAAAAGTGTGCATATTGACATCATCCTTGCTGTGGCTTATGTTCAGGAGTGAGGGTTAGGGAGGGTTTCCCCTCCCCCTGGTGTCTTAGTAAGCCGGTAAGCTAATGACTAAGAGTATCACCAGTATGATGACGTACTTCATCATAACCCTTTCCTTATTTTGGCCCCTTCCTCGGGAGGGGCTTTCCCGTTCCAGCGTCCCGCTGAAATCTCTGGCTTTCCTCCTTTTTGCCCTGTCAGCACTCTATCGCACAATTGCGCATTCGCTATCTTCACCACCGATTGTTGCGTAACGCCTCGCAAAGCCGCGTCAGCATTCAGACGAATCCCGACAGTGTTTCATAATTCCTCCATTTTTCTCCCTTGTTCGCTGGCTAAACTAGTATCATTCCGCGAATCGTTTCAGGATGAGAAACTCATAACAATGAAAGGCAGTAATAAATCCCGCTGGGTGATAGCAATCGTGATCGTCGTGGCCGCCGTCGCCGCCATCTGGTTCTGGCAAAGCCGCAGTGCATCCCAGGGAACCGCACCGGGCGCGACCAAACCCGCGCAGCACACGGCGGGGTCAGGACGGCGTGGAATACGCTCCGGACCGTTGGCTCCCGTGCAGGCTGCCACCGCCACCGAGGAAGCCGTGCCACGCTATCTGACAGGGCTGGGGACCGTTACTGCCGCAAATACCGCCACGGTGCGTAGTCGGGTGGATGGTCAACTCATCGCCTTACACTTTGAGGAAGGACAACAGGTGAAAGCCGGCGACCTGCTGGCAGAGATAGATCCCAGCCAGTTCAAAGTTGCTCTGGCTCAGGCGCAGGGACAACTGGCAAAAGATAAAGCCACGCTGGCGAATGCCCGTCGCGATCTTGCCCGCTATCAACAGTTGGTTAAAACCAATCTGGTCTCCCGCCAGGAACTGGATGCCCAGCAGGCGCTGGTCAACGAGACGTTAGGCACAATCAAAGCGGATGAAGCCAGCGTCGCCAGCGCTCAGTTGCAGCTCGACTGGAGTCGGATAACCGCGCCTGTCGATGGTCGTGTCGGCCTGAAACAGGTCGATGTCGGTAACCAAATTTCCAGCGGCGATACCACCGGAATTGTCGTCATTACGCAAACGCATCCCATCGACCTGATATTTACTTTGCCTGAAAACGACATTGCTACCGTGTTGCAGGCACAAAAATCGGGGGGCCAGCTGAAGGTCGAAGCCTGGGACCGAACCAATTCGCAAAAGCTCAGCGAAGGCGTCCTGCTCAGTCTCGACAATCAGATTGATGCCACCACCGGAACAATCAAAGTTAAGGCTCGTTTTTCCAATCAGGATGATGCCTTATTCCCTAACCAGTTCGTTAACGCCCGCATGCTGGTCGACACACAACAAAATGCCGTTGTGATCCCAACTGCCGCCCTGCAGATGGGCAACGAAGGCCACTTTGTCTGGGTACTGAATAGCGACAATAAAGTGAGCAAACACCTGGTGAAACCGGGTATTCAGGATAGCCAAAAAGTGGTGATTGCCGCCGGGCTTTCTGCGGGCGATCGGGTCGTGACCGACGGGATTGACCGTCTGACGGAAGGCGCAAAAGTCGAAGTCGTTGAGGCGCACGACGCCTCTGTTTCCGACGAGAAAACAGCGCCACGCGGATACGGCAAAAAAGGAGCCAACTCCTGATGCAGGTGTTACCTCCGGACAGCACAGGCGGACCATCGCGCCTGTTTATTCTGCGCCCCGTCGCCACCACTCTGCTGATGGTCGCGATTTTGCTTGCCGGTATTATCGGCTATCGCTTCCTGCCAATCGCCGCCTTACCTGAAGTGGATTACCCCACGATTCAGGTCGTTACGCTCTACCCCGGCGCCAGCCCAGACGTCATGACCTCGGCGGTCACCGCACCGCTTGAACGTCAGTTCGGGCAGATGTCTGGCTTAAAACAGATGTCATCACAAAGTTCCGGTGGCGCATCGGTCGTTACGTTACAGTTTCAACTGACGCTCCCGTTGGATGTTGCCGAGCAGGAAGTTCAGGCCGCGATTAACGCCGCCACCAATTTATTACCCAGCGATCTCCCTAACCCTCCGGTCTACAGCAAGGTAAACCCGGCAGATCCGCCGATCATGACACTGGCGGTCACTTCCAGCGCCATGCCGATGACGCAGGTGGAAGATATGGTCGAAACCCGCGTCGCGCAGAAAATCTCTCAGGTATCCGGCGTGGGTCTGGTAACACTTTCCGGAGGGCAACGTCCGGCGGTCCGCGTGAAACTTAACGCTCAGGCCATTGCCGCACTCGGTCTGACCAGCGAAACCATCCGTACGGCCATTACCGGTGCCAACGTCAATTCAGCAAAAGGGAGTCTTGATGGCCCAACGCGTGCCGTTACCCTTTCAGCCAACGACCAGATGCAGTCCGCAGACGAATATCGTCAGCTCATTATTGCCTATAAAAACGGTGCGCCGGTTCGTTTGGGCGATGTCGCCACCGTCGAACAAGGAGCAGAAAACAGCTGGCTAGGCGCATGGGCCAATAAGCAACAAGCTATAGTGATGAATGTTCAGCGCCAACCTGGGGCGAACATCATCTCCACGGCAGACAGTATCCGCCAGATGCTGCCGCAGCTTACCGAAAGCTTGCCCAAATCGGTTAAGGTCAGCGTACTTTCCGATCGTACGACCAATATCCGTGCGTCCGTAGCGGATACCCAATTTGAGTTGATGCTGGCGATTGCGCTGGTAGTCATGATTATCTACCTGTTTTTGCGCAATATTCCGGCAACCATTATTCCTGCGGTCGCCGTACCGTTATCGTTAATCGGTACTTTCGCGGTGATGGTATTCCTCGATTTCTCCATCAACAACCTGACCCTCATGGCGCTAACCATTGCGACAGGTTTTGTGGTGGATGACGCTATCGTGGTTATCGAGAATATTTCACGCTATATCGAAAAAGGCGAAAAACCGCTGACTGCTGCCCTGAAGGGCGCGGGCGAGATTGGTTTTACCATCATCTCTCTGACATTTTCACTGATCGCCGTACTGATCCCACTGCTGTTTATGGGAGATATCGTAGGTCGATTGTTCCGTGAGTTCGCTGTGACGCTGGCCGTAGCGATTCTGATTTCCGCCGTTGTCTCGCTCACTCTTACGCCGATGATGTGCGCGCGTATGCTGAATCAGGCCTCATTACGTAAGCAAAACCGCTTCTCCCGTGCCTCAGAGCGAATGTTTGAACGCGTTATTGCCGGGTACGGACACTGGCTGGCGAAAGTGCTCAACCATCCGTGGCTCACGCTCAGCGTAGCGCTCGGCACGCTGGCGCTGAGCGTTATGCTATGGGTCTTTATCCCCAAAGGCTTCTTTCCGATCCAGGATAACGGCATTATCCAGGGAACGCTACAGGCGCCACAGTCCAGCTCATTTGCCAGCATGGCCCAGCGCCAGCGTCAGGTTTCAGATGTCATTCTGAAAGATCCGGCAGTAGAAAGCCTGACCGCTTTTGTCGGTGTGGACGGCACTAATACGGCATTGAACAGCGCGCGCTTACAAATCAACCTTAAGCCGCTGGATGAACGCGACGATCGGGTGCAGAAAGTGATTGCGCGCCTACAGGACGCGGTTGACAGAGTTCCCGGCGTTGACCTTTATCTTCAGCCCACTCAGGACCTGACGATTGATACTCAGGTCAGCCGGACGCAATATCAGTTCACGCTGCAAGCAACATCCCTTGATGCCCTCAGCACCTGGGTTCCACAACTGATAGCAAAACTAAATCAGCTACCGCAACTGTCCGATGTCAGTAGCGACTGGCAGGACAAAGGGCTGGTAGCATATGTGAACGTCAATCGCGACAGCGCCAGCCGTTTGGGCATCAGCATGTCAGATGTCGACAACGCCCTGTACAACGCTTTCGGCCAGCGACTGATTTCAACCATCTACACCCAGGCCAATCAGTATCGCGTGGTGTTAGAACATGACACCAACAATACACCGGGGCTTGCGGCGCTGGATACAATACGTCTGACCAGTAGCGACGGTGGCATAGTACCGCTCAGCGCGATCGCCAGTATTGAACAGCGTTTTGCCCCGCTGTCGATTAATCACCTCGATCAGTTCCCGGTCACCACCATCTCGTTCAACGTGCCAGACGAACATTCGCTGGGTGATGCGGTACAGGCGATTCTGGATGCCGAAAAAACGCTTAACCTGCCCGCCAATATTACCACCCAGTTCCAGGGCAGTACGCTCACTTTCCAGGCCGCGCTGGGAAATACCATCTGGTTGATTGTGGCTGCGGTTGTCGCGATGTATATCGTCCTCGGCGTGCTGTATGAGAGCTTTATTCACCCAATTACTATTCTCTCCACGCTGCCGACGGCGGGCGTCGGGGCGCTTCTGGCGTTAATGATTGCCGGGAGCGAACTGGACGTCATCGCGATTATCGGCATTATTTTGCTCATCGGTATCGTCAAGAAAAACGCCATCATGATGATCGACTTTGCCCTTGCCGCGGAGCGCGAACAGGGAATGTCACCACGCGATGCCATTTTCCAGGCTTGTCTGCTGCGTTTTCGCCCGATCCTGATGACTACACTGGCGGCACTGCTCGGCGCGTTGCCGCTGATGTTGAGTACCGGCGTGGGCGCAGAGTTACGTCGCCCATTAGGTATTGGCATGGTCGGTGGGCTGCTGGTGAGTCAGGTATTAACCCTGTTTACCACCCCGGTGATTTATCTGCTGTTTGACCGTCTGTCGTTGTACGTGAAAAGCCGCTTCCCGCGTCAGGAAGAGGAAGCGTAAATGAAATTTTTCGCGCTTTTCATTCATCGTCCAGTGGCGACCATTCTCATTTCGGTAGCCATCACCCTGTGCGGCATACTCGGATTTCGTCTGCTGCCGGTCGCTCCGCTGCCGCAGGTGGATTTTCCGGTGATCATGGTCAGCGCATCGTTACCGGGTGCCTCACCCGAAACGATGGCGTCCTCGGTCGCAACTCCGCTGGAGCGCTCGCTGGGGCGCATTGCGGGCGTGAACGAAATGACATCAAGCAGTTCACTTGGCAGTACGCGTATTATTCTCGAATTCAAATTCGACCGTGACATCAATGGCGCGGCGCGGGACGTTCAGGCCGCAATTAACGCCGCGCAAAGTCTGCTACCCAGCGGGATGCCGAGCCGACCAACGTATCGCAAAGCCAACCCTTCCGATGCGCCAATCATGATCCTGACGCTAACATCGGACACGTACTCGCAAGGTGAATTGTACGATTTCGCATCAACTCAACTGGCGCAGACCATCGCTCAAATCGACGGCGTGGGCGACGTGGACGTTGGAGGCAGCTCACTGCCTGCCGTGCGTGTAGGGCTTAATCCGCAGGCGCTGTTTAACCAGGGTGTGTCACTGGATGACGTGCGTAGCGCAATTGACAACGCCAACGTGCGTAAGCCGCAGGGCGCTATCGAGAATGATACCCACCGCTGGCAGGTCCAGACCAACGACGAGCTGAAAACCGCCGCCGAATACCAGCCGATTATCATCCACTACAACAACGGCGCGGCGGTGCGACTGGGCGACGTTGCGTCTGTAACCGACTCGGTGCAGGACGTACGCAACGCGGGGATGACCAATGCCAAACCGGCCATTCTGTTGATGATCCGCAAGCTACCGGAAGCCAATATCATTCAGACGGTAGACAGCATTCGCGCCAAATTACCGGAGCTACAAACGCTGGTACCGGCCGCCATCGATCTGCAAATCGCCCAGGACCGCTCGCCGACCATTCGCGCTTCACTGGAGGAAGTCGAACAGACGCTGATTATCTCCGTGGCGCTTGTTATCCTGGTGGTCTTTGTTTTCCTGCGCTCCGGGCGTGCGACGCTGATCCCCGCGGTAGCAGTCCCGGTCTCGCTGATCGGTACCTTTGCCGCCATGTATCTGTGCGGATTCAGCCTGAACAACCTGTCGTTGATGGCGTTAACCATTGCCACGGGATTTGTCGTCGATGACGCCATCGTGGTGCTGGAAAATATTGCCCGCCACCTGGAAGCAGGAATGAAGCCTCTCCAGGCAGCGTTACAGGGTACGCGCGAAGTGGGATTCACCGTGCTCTCCATGAGTCTGTCGCTGGTGGCGGTGTTCCTGCCACTGCTGTTAATGGGCGGATTGCCTGGGCGCTTGCTGCGCGAGTTTGCCGTCACGCTGTCGGTCGCTATCGGCATCTCACTGCTGGTGTCGCTGACATTAACGCCAATGATGTGCGGCTGGATGCTCAAATCCAGCACCCCACGCGAACAGTCTCGCAAACGGGGTTTTGGTCGTGTGCTGGTTGCGCTGCAACAGAGTTACGGCACCTCGCTTAAATGGGTGCTGCGCCATACGCGACTGGTAGGCGTGGTGTTACTTGGCACCATTGCGCTGAATATCTGGCTTTATATTTCCATCCCCAAAACCTTCTTTCCGGAGCAGGATACGGGTGTATTGATGGGTGGGATCCAGGCCGACCAGAGCATCTCTTTCCAGGCGATGCGCGGCAAACTGCAGGATTTTATGAAAATCATCCGCGACGACCCGGCGGTAAATAACGTCACCGGCTTTACCGGCGGTTCCCGGGTCAACAGCGGGATGATGTTTATTACCCTCAAGCCACGCGGTGAGCGCCATGAAACGGCTCAGCAGGTGATCGACCGCCTGCGCGTCGCACTTGCCAAAGAGCCAGGCGCGAATCTTTTTCTGATGGCGGTGCAGGACATTCGCGTTGGCGGACGTCAGGCCAACGCCAGCTATCAATACACATTGTTGTCCGACGATCTCGCGGCGCTGCGCGAGTGGGAACCGAAGATCCGTAAGGCGCTTGCCGCCCTGCCCCAACTGGCGGACGTCAACTCCGATCAGCAGGACAATGGCGCGGAGATGAATCTGATTTACGATCGCGACACCATGTCTCGCCTGGGGATCGATGTGGCAGCCGCCAACAGCCTGTTGAATAATGCTTTCGGACAACGGCAGATTTCTACCATCTATCAGCCGATGAACCAGTACAAAGTGGTGATGGAGGTCGATCGACGTTACACCCAGGACATCAGCGCACTGGACAAAATGTTCGTCATCAACAATGACGGTAAAGCGATCCCATTATCGTATTTTGCTAAATGGCAGCCGGCGAATGCGCCACTGTCTGTGAACCATCAGGGCTTGTCCGCCGCCTCAACCGTGTCGTTTAACCTGCCGACAGGTTCTTCACTGTCAGAAGCGACAGAGGCGATCAACAGAACCATGACCCAGCTCGGCGTCCCTTCCACGGTTCGCGGTAGCTTTGCCGGTACCGCACAGGTATTTCAGGACACGATGAATTCGCAGGTGATCCTGATTATCGCCGCCATCGCCACGGTCTATATCGTGCTGGGTATGCTGTATGAAAGCTATGTCCATCCGCTGACCATCCTCTCCACGCTACCTTCGGCTGGCGTCGGGGCGTTGCTGGCGCTGGAACTGTTCAATGCCCCGTTCAGCCTAATCGCCCTGATAGGGATCATGCTATTAATTGGCATTGTGAAGAAAAACGCCATCATGATGGTCGATTTTGCGCTGGAAGCGCAGAGAAACGGTAAGCTGCAGCCGGAAGAAGCTATTTTCCAGGCCTGCCTGTTGCGCTTTCGCCCAATAATGATGACCACGCTGGCGGCGTTGTTTGGCGCGTTGCCGTTGGTGTTATCCGCAGGGGATGGCTCTGAACTGCGCCAGCCTTTGGGGATAACCATTGTCGGTGGGCTGGTCGTGAGCCAACTCCTGACGCTGTACACCACGCCCGTGGTCTATCTCTTTTTCGACCGTCTGCGTCTGCGTTTTTCGCGTAAAAACAGCAAACCGGTAGCAGAGTTATGACAGAACTTCCCGACAGCACCCGCTGGCAACTTTGGATTGTGGCATTTGGCTTTTTTATGCAGTCGCTGGATACCACTATCGTTAACACCGCGCTTCCCTCGATGGCGGCAAGCCTCGGGGAAAGCCCGTTACACATGCATATGGTCATTGTGTCATATGTTTTAACTGTTGCCGTGATGCTGCCCGCCAGCGGATGGCTGGCGGACAAAGTTGGCGTGCGTAATATCTTCTTCACCGCCATCATCCTGTTTACGCTTGGCTCGCTGTTTTGTGCCGGGTCCAGCACGCTCAACGAGCTGGTGATGGCGCGCGTCTTACAAGGCGTTGGCGGCGCGATGATGGTGCCGGTCGGCAGGCTAACGGTGATGAAAATCGTCCCGCGTGAGCAATATATGGCGGCAATGACGTTTGTCACTTTACCCGGTCAAATCGGCCCGCTGCTGGGCCCAGCGTTAGGCGGGATTCTGGTTGAATACGCCTCCTGGCACTGGATATTTTTGATTAACATTCCGGTAGGCATTGTCGGCGCAATAGCGACGTTAATGCTGATGCCCAACTACACCATGCAAACCCGACGTTTCGACCTCTCAGGGTTCGCGATGCTGGCGGTCGGCATGGCGGTACTGACGCTGGCGCTCGATGGCAGCAAAGGAACCGGCCTCTCCAGTATCACGCTGGCGGCGCTGGTTATCTGCGGGGTATTGGCTATTGCGCTGTATCTGAAACACGCCCATCGTAATCCGCGTGCACTATTCAGCCTGAATCTGTTTCGCACACCAACCTTCTCGCTAGGTCTGTTCGGCAGTTTTGCCGGACGCATCGGCAGCGGCATGTTGCCGTTTATGACACCGGTGTTTTTACAGATTGGCCTCGGTTTTTCACCTTTTCATGCCGGGTTGATGATGATCCCGATGGTGCTGGGCAGTATGGGCATGAAGCGCATTGTGGTGCAGGTCGTGAACCGCTTTGGTTACCGTCGTGTGCTGATTACCACTACGCTTGGCCTTTCGCTGGTCAGTCTGTTGCTAATGACCACGGCACTGCTGGGCTGGTATTACGCCCTGCCCTTCGTGCTGTTTTTACAGGGAATGGTCAACTCAACGCGTTTTTCATCCATGAACACGCTTACGTTAAAAGATCTGCCTGACGATCTGGCCAGCAGCGGTAACAGCCTGCTGTCTATGATCATGCAGCTATCGATGAGTATTGGTGTGACCATCGCAGGCCTGCTGCTGGGCATGTTCGGCCAACAGCATATCGCTATCGACAGCGGAAGTACGCATACCGTCTTTATGTATACCTGGCTGTGCATCGCCTTCATTATTGCGCTGCCCGCCATTATTTTTGCCCGCGTGCCGAACGACACGCAAACCAACGCGGTGATTTCACGGCGCAAAAGGAGCACCTGATGAAGTTCTGGCGGCCCGGTATCACCGGCAAACTGTTTCTGGCAATTTTCGCCACCTGCATTGTGTTGCTGATCAGCATGCACTGGGCCGTACGCATTAGCTTCGAACGTGGTTTTATTGACTATATCAAGCACGGCAACGAGCAGCGGCTGCAAATGCTCAGCGACGCATTAAGCGAGCAGTACGAGCAGCACGGCAACTGGCGATTCTTACGCAATAACGATCGTTTTGTTTTCCAGATCCTGCGCTCTTTTGAACACGATAACGACGATGATAAACCGGGCCCAGGCATGCCGCCACACGGCTGGCGTACACAGTTTTGGGTTGTCGACCAAAATGCCCGCGTGCTGGTCGGCCCGCGCGGCCCAGTTCCTCGCGACGGCATGCGCCATCCCATACGCGTTAACGGTAGCGAAGTGGGCGCCGTGATCGCCTCTCCTGTAGAACGCTTAACGCGGAATACGGATATCAATTTCGACATGCAGCAAAGACGATCCAGTTGGCTTATCGTTGCGCTCTCCACGATCCTGGCCGCGCTGGCGACGTTTACGCTGGCGCGCAGCCTGCTGGCCCCGGTTAAGCGGTTGGTGGAAGGCACGCACAAACTGGCAGCGGGCGATTTCACCACTCGCGTTACGCCAACCAGTACGGATGAGCTGGGCAAGCTGGCGCAGGACTTCAACCAACTCGCCAGTACGTTGGAAAAAAACCAGCAGATGCGTCGTGACTTTATGGCCGATATTTCTCACGAACTGCGTACGCCGTTGGCGGTGTTGCGCGGTGAACTGGAGGCCATTCAGGATGGCGTACGCCAGTTTACCCCTGACTCCGTTGCCTCGTTGCAGGCTGAAGTCGGTACGCTCACCAAACTGGTTGACGACCTTCATCAGCTCTCCATGTCAGATGAAGGCGCGCTGGCCTATCAGAAAACATCGCTGGACCTCATCCCCCTATTGGAAGTGGCAAGCGGCGCATTTCGTGAACGCTTCGCCAGCCGTGGATTGACCATACAGCTTTCGCTCCCCGACAGCATGACGGTATTTGGTGACAGGGATCGTCTGATGCAGCTGTTCAACAACCTGCTGGAAAACAGTCTGCGCTACACCGATAGCGGTGGCGGGTTGCATATCAGCGCCGAACAACGCGAACGCATGGTGTTATTAACCTTCGCAGATTCCGCTCCTGGCGTAAGTGACGAGCAGTTACAGAAGCTGTTTGAACGATTTTATCGCACCGAAGGCTCGCGCAACCGCGCCAGCGGAGGTTCTGGATTGGGGCTGGCGATTTGCGTCAATATCGTACAGGCGCATAATGGTCTGATTCGTGCCGCCCATTCGCCTTTTGGTGGGGTTAGCATTACAGTAGAGTTACCGCTGGAACGCGATTTACAGAGAGATGTATGACTGAGTTACCCATTGATGAAAACACACCGCGTATTCTGATCGTGGAAGATGAGCCTAAGCTGGGGCAACTGCTGATCGACTACCTGCGGGCAGCGAGCTATGCCCCTACGCTGATCAACCACGGCGACCTGGTTCTGCCTTACGTGCGCCAAACGCCGCCCGATCTGATCTTGTTGGATCTGATGCTGCCCGGTACCGACGGTCTGACCCTGTGTCGGGAAATCCGCCGCTTCTCAGAAGTCCCCATCATGATGGTAACCGCTAAAATCGAAGAGATTGATCGCCTGCTGGGGCTGGAGATCGGTGCTGATGATTATATTTGTAAACCTTACAGCCCGCGTGAAGTTGTCGCGCGCGTAAAAACGATCCTGCGCCGATGCAAACCGCAGCGCGAACTGCAACAAATGGATGCAGAAAGCCCGCTTATCGTCGATGAAGGCCGTTTTCAGGCCTCCTGGCGTGGGAAGATGCTCGATTTAACGCCCGCCGAATTCCGCTTACTTAAAACGTTGTCACATGAGCCGGGAAAAGTGTTCTCCCGTGAACAGTTGCTCAATCATCTCTATGACGATTACCGCGTCGTTACCGACCGCACCATCGACAGCCATATTAAGAACCTGCGACGCAAGCTGGAGTCGCTGGATGCCGAGCAGTCGTTTATCCGCGCGGTCTATGGCGTGGGGTATCGCTGGGAAGCCGACGCCTGCCGAATTGCTTAAACTCTCCTGCCCTTCAGGGCTCCGTGAGCCCTGGTAACTAGCAACTCTCCAAATATCGCTCATACTGTTTCTGACAATACTGTCGTCAATAACTGTTTGATATAAAACTTTTAATCAAGGAGTTCATATGGCTGGTTGGTTTGAATTAAGTAAGAGTAGCGATGATCAGTACCGCTTTGTTCTTAAAGCTGGGAACGGGGAAATAATCCTTACCAGTGAGCTTTACACTACAAAAGGCGCTGCAGAAAAAGGGATCGCATCTGTCCAGGCTAACAGCCCTCTGGATGAGCGTTATGAGAAAAAAACAGCGGCTAATGGCAAATTACATTTCAACCTGAAAGCTGCAAACCACCAGATTATTGGTAGCAGTCAACTGTATGCGAATGAACAGTCACGCGAGACCGGTATTGCTTCAGTTAAGACCAATGGTGCCAGTCAGACGATAAAAGATAAGACCTGATAATTACTCGCTCAGCCGGGTAACGCAACGCTGTCGCCCGGCGTTTTTCTTTACCTGACTTCCTCGCAGCGCTACAATGCCCGCCCTTAATATGGGGGCACTCCCCTAACCGCCTCATTGAGTGAGGCGAGTCTGACCTGTCATCAGAACGAGAAAATTATGTTTAAACCGGAACTCCTTTCCCCGGCGGGAACGCTGAAAAACATGCGTTACGCTTTCGCCTATGGCGCAGACGCTGTGTATGCGGGCCAACCGCGTTACTCACTGCGCGTACGCAACAACGAATTCAACCACGAAAACCTGCAGCTCGGCATTAATGAAGCTCATGAACTGGGTAAAAAATTCTATGTGGTGGTTAACATTGCCCCACACAATGCCAAGCTGAAGACCTTCATTCGTGATCTGAAACCGGTGGTGGAAATGGGGCCGGATGCACTGATCATGTCAGACCCTGGTCTGATTATGCTGGTGCGCGAAAACTTCCCTGACATGGACATTCACCTTTCAGTACAGGCTAACGCCGTAAACTGGGCGACGGTGAAATTCTGGAAGCAGATGGGGCTGACCCGCGTGATCCTCTCCCGCGAGCTGTCGCTGGAAGAAATCGAAGAGATCCGCACCCAGGTGCCGGATATGGAGCTTGAGATCTTCGTTCACGGTGCGCTGTGTATGGCCTACTCCGGCCGTTGCCTGCTTTCTGGCTATATCAACAAACGTGACCCTAACCAGGGTACCTGCACCAATGCCTGCCGCTGGGAATACAACGTGCAGGAAGGCAAAGAAGACGTGGTGGGCAATATCGTGCATAAGTACGAGCCTATCCCGGTACAAAACGTTGAGCCTACGCTGGGTATTGGCGCACCGACAGACAAAGTCTTTATGATCGAAGAAGCCCAGCGCCCGGGCGAGTACATGACCGCGTTCGAAGACGAACACGGCACTTACATCATGAATTCGAAGGATTTGCGTGCCATTGCCCACGTTGAACGTCTGACGCAGATGGGTGTGCATTCCCTGAAGATCGAAGGCCGCACCAAGTCATACTATTACTGTGCACGTACCGCGCAGGTCTATCGTAAAGCCATTGATGATGCCGCAGCCGGTAAACCGTTCGACCCGCAACTGCTGGAAACGCTGGAAGGTCTGGCACATCGTGGTTACACCGAAGGGTTCCTGCGCCGCCATACACATGACGACTATCAGAACTACGAATACGGTTTCTCTGTTTCCGAGCGTCAGCAGTTTGTCGGCGAATTCACCGGCGAACGTAAAGGCGAACTGGCAGCCGTACTGGTGAAAAACAAATTCACCGTCGGCGACAGCCTGGAGCTGATGACCCCACAGGGCAACATCAACTTTACTCTCGAACAGATGGAAAACGCGAAAGGCGAAGCGATGCCGGTTGCGCCGGGCGATGGTTACACCGTGTGGATGCCTGTACCGGAGGATATCGATCTGAATTATGCATTGTTGATGCGTAATTTTACCGGTGAGTCCACGCGCGACCCGCATGCTAAGTAGTTAATTACGGTTATTTTTCAGCGTTCGGAAGATTCTTAGAAATCGATCACATACCGTTTCGTTCATTAAGGGTATTATCCCCTCCGCTGAAAAACATAACCCATAAATGCTAGCTGTACCAGGAACCACCTCCTTAGCCTGCGTAATCTCCCTTACGCAGGCTTATTTTTTGCCTGCCGTTTAAACTCCTCTGAATATCCCAATTCAAATCACTTTTATCAGGCGAAAAAAAACCGGGCATTACGCCCGGCTGATTAGGTGATTAAAGATTAATGTGCAGCTTCTGGCTTGTGCTTTTGCGCACTCTGGAAACCATAAGTCAGCTCATTTTTCTCTTTATCCAGCGCAACGGTCACCTGGCCACCATCCACCAGCGAACCGAACAGCAGTTCGTTAGCCAATGGTTTTTTCAGGTTATCCTGGACAACACGCGTCATTGGACGTGCGCCCATTGCGCGGTCGTAGCCTTTCTCTGCCAGCCAGTCACGTGCTTCCTGGCTCACTTCCAGAGAGACACCTTTCTGATCCAGCTGAACCTGAAGCTCGACGATAAACTTATCAACAACCTGATGAATCACCTCGGTAGAGAGATGATCAAACCAGATAATGTTGTCGAGGCGGTTACGGAATTCCGGCGTAAACACTTTTTTGATTTCGCCCATTGCATCAGTACTATTGTCCTGATGAATCAACCCAATCGATTTACGCTCAGTTTCACGCACACCGGCGTTGGTGGTCATGACCAGCACCACATTGCGGAAATCCGCTTTACGCCCGTTATTGTCGGTCAGCGTGCCGTTATCCATCACCTGCAACAGCAGGTTAAAGACATCCGGGTGTGCTTTTTCGATTTCATCCAGCAGCAGTACCGCATGCGGATGCTTAATAACAGCATCGGTCAGCAAACCGCCCTGGTCGAAACCGACATACCCCGGAGGCGCACCAATCAGGCGGCTGACGGTGTGGCGTTCCATATATTCGGACATATCAAAACGCAGCAGTTCAATGCCGAGTGCTTTGGACAACTGCACCGTGACTTCGGTCTTACCGACGCCAGTTGGTCCGGCAAAGAGGAACGAACCGACCGGTTTATGCTCGTGTCCCAGACCGGCACGGCTCATTTTGATCGCTTCAGTCAGCGCCTCAATGGCTTTATCTTGTCCGAATACCAGCATTTTCAGACGGTTGCCCAGGTTTTTCAGCGTGTCGCGATCGCTCTGGGAAACGCTCTTCTCCGGGATCCGCGCAATGCGGGCCACAACGGACTCGATATCCGCCACGTTGACGGTTTTCTTGCGCTTGCTGACCGGCATCAGACGCGCACGCGCGCCCGCCTCATCAATCACGTCAATCGCTTTATCCGGCAGATGACGATCGTTAATGTATTTCACCGCCAGTTCGACCGCTGCACGCACCGCTTTGGCGGTATAGCGGACGTCATGGTGCGCTTCGTATTTCGGCTTCAGACCGTTGATGATCTGCACGGTCTCTTCTACCGATGGCTCAGTGACATCGATTTTCTGGAAACGGCGCGCTAAGGCACGATCCTTTTCAAAGATATTGCTGAATTCCTGATAGGTTGTGGACCCTATCACACGAATCTTCCCGCTGGAGAGCAACGGCTTGATAAGGTTAGCCGCATCCACCTGGCCGCCCGATGCCGCACCCGCACCGATAATGGTGTGGATCTCATCGATAAACAGAATGCTGTTAGTATCCTGTTCCAGCTGTTTCAACAGCGCCTTAAAGCGTTTTTCAAAATCACCGCGATATTTGGTGCCTGCCAGCAGCGAGCCGATATCCAGGGAGTAAAGAGTACAATCAGCCATAATTTCAGGCACATCACCCTGGACGATACGCCAGGCGAGACCTTCGGCAATGGCGGTTTTACCGACACCAGACTCTCCCACCAGCAGCGGGTTGTTTTTTCTGCGACGGCACAGTACCTGAATGGCGCGCTCCAGCTCTTTGTCCCGGCCAATGAGCGGATCAATTCCGCCCACTCGGGCAAGCTGGTTAAGGTTAGTCGTGAAGTTTTCCATACGGTCCTCCCCGCCAGCTTGCTCTTCGTTATTTGGCTGATTCCCAGAGTCAGAAGACTGGCTGGGTTCGTCTTTGCGCGTGCCATGAGAAATAAAATTCACCACATCAAGACGACTTACTTCATGCTTACGCAGCAGATAAGCCGCCTGAGATTCCTGCTCGCTGAAGATAGCGACCAGCACATTTGCGCCGGTAACTTCATTGCGCCCGGAGGACTGAACATGAAAGACCGCGCGTTGCAGTACACGCTGAAAACTCAACGTTGGCTGCGTGTCGCGTTCTTCCTCACTGGCAGGCAATACAGGTGTGGTCTGTTCAATGAAGGCTTCGAGTTCCTGACGGAGCGCCACCAGATCCACAGAACACGCTTCCAGCGCTTCGCGGGCCGATGGGTTACTGAGCAACGCCAGTAACAAGTGCTCGACGGTCATAAACTCATGTCGGTGCTCGCGCGCTCTGGCGAAAGCCATGTTTAAACTGAGTTCCAGTTCTTGATTGAGCATAGGCACCTCCCCCAATGTTTATGCCTGCATTCAGGCTTTTTCCAGCGTACACAGCAACGGATGCTCGTTCTCCCTCGCATATTTGTTCACCATCGCTACTTTGGTTTCAGCCACTTCGGCAGTGAACACACCGCAGATAGCTTTGCCTTGATAGTGAACTGCAAGCATCAGTTGCGTTGCACGTTCTACATCATAAGAAAAGAATTTTTGTAACACGTCAATAACAAACTCCATCGGAGTGTAATCATCATTGACTAATATCACTTTATACATAGATGGCGGTTTTAGCGCGTCGCGCAATTTATCTTCCGCCAGCAGATCGAAATCCAGCCAGTCGTTCGTCTTACCCATTGTCAGTCGTCATCTTCAGTTACGGTTTCCGGCAGAAAATCTTGCCGATGACAAGCAGCCTATGCGCACAATCAATCTACCTCAAGTATTAGATAACTATCATCTATTAGTGCCATCCGCGACATCTGTCACATAACCGACAATAGCGTTAACTGCTTCAAATTTTGATGCATTTTTACCCTATTCCGTCTGCCTGGCGCTTGACGCCCCGCCTGATTTCTCTAAATTGTAGTTTCGAGAGTTGGCGAGGTTTTGAACAGCCCCCACTCCGCCACCGGTTCATTCCATCTTACTTATATAAGATTTACGAAGGATGTCGAAGTATGGAAACGGGTACTGTTAAGTGGTTCAACAACGCCAAAGGGTTTGGTTTCATTTGCCCCGAAGGCGGCGGCGAAGATATTTTCGCCCATTACTCCACCATTCAGATGGATGGTTACAGAACGCTAAAAGCCGGACAGTCTGTCCAGTTTGATGTCCACCAGGGGCCAAAAGGCAATCATGCCAGTGTCATCGTGCCTGTCATTGAAGCAGAAGCTGTCGCATAGCTCTTCTGTCTCATTGTGTACATCCCGCAGTCAAAATGCCAGCCCTTGCGGCTGGCATTTTTATCTCTGTGGCATTATTCCCGCGCCAGAGCATCTACCGGATCCAGACGTGCCGCATTCCGCGCCGGTAGCCAGCCAAACAACACCCCGGTTGCAGTCGAACACAGGAAAGCCGTCAACAGCGCGACGGGTGAAAATCCAATTTCCCAGCCCGGCAGAAATAGCTGTAGCGTAAAGGCGATCAGCATCGACAGGCTAATGCCCAACGCGCCGCCAACCAGACACACCAACACTGCTTCAATTAAGAACTGTTGCAGCACGTCACTGGCGCGAGCGCCAACCGCCATACGAATGCCAATCTCACGCGTTCGTTCGGTTACCGAAACCAGCATAATATTCATCACGCCAATCCCACCGACCACCAGCGAAATCACCGCCACCAGCGTCAGGAAGAGTTGTAATGTACGTGTGGTCTTTTCGGCGGTTTTCAAGATACCGTCCATATTCCAGGTGAAGAAATCCTTCTTACCGTGGCGCAACGTCAACAGTCGGGTCAGTTGCTGTTCGGCCTGGGCACTGTCAAAACCATCCTTCACCCGCACGGTGATCGAGTTCAGCCACGACTGTCCCATTATGCGCCCGGACATAGTGCTGTAAGGCAGCCAGACACGCAGGATCTTGCTACTGCCAAACATTGACTGTTTCTCTTCTGCAACACCAATCACCGTGGCAGGCATATTCCCCACCAGCACGACCTCGCCAACAACTTTCGCTTTGTTGGGGAACAACTGACGACGGGTATTGCTGTCGAGCACCACCACCTGAGCACGCCCCGCCAGTTGCTCGGCGTTAAAGGTGGTCCCTTCGCTAAATGTCATGCCGTAGACGTTGAAATAGTCGCCGCTAACGCCATTAGCACTGGCAGCAACATCGATGTTGCCATAGCGTAACCGCAGGTTCTTCGACACTGCAGGCGTTACTGAACTGACCCAGGGCTGCTTCTGTAGCGCCGTCAAATCGTCATACCTCAACGCCTGTTGATATTGCGGATCGTCGTCGCCGAAGTCTTTGCCAGGATAGATATCAATGGTGTTAGTACCAATAGCGCGAATATCTGCCAGTACCAGTTGTTTAGCCGCATCGCCTACCACCACGATCGACACCACCGAAGCAATACCGATGATGATCCCAAGCATGGTCAGTAGTGTTCGCATTTTATTCGCGGCCATTGCCAGCCAGGCCATGGTAAGCGCTTCACGAAAACCGCTGACAAATTGGCTCCAGCCGGATGCCGTTTTCACCGTTGGCTCCGCGATATCGCGTCCGCCAGAAGGTTTCTGTGGCGGTGGATTGCGCACAATCTCGCCGTCACGAATTTCAATGACCCGTTCGGCCTGCGCGGCGACCTGGCTGTCGTGAGTAACGATAATTACCGTATGCCCGCGATCGCGCAGCTGATGCAAAATCGCCATCACCTCTTCGCCGGAATGGCTATCCAGTGCACCGGTGGGTTCGTCGGCAAGAATAACCTGCCCCCCGTTCATCAGCGCACGCGCGATACTGACCCGCTGCTGCTGACCACCGGAAAGCTGGGAAGGTTGATAGTCAACCCGGTCACCCAACCCCAGCCGCTGGAGTAATTCCTGCGCACGCGCCAGGCGCTGCTTACGTTCAGTGCCAGCGTAGACCGCGGGTACCTCAACGTTTTGTGCGGCGGTTAAATGCGACAGCAGGTGATAGCGCTGGAAGATAAAACCAAAATGCTCACGACGGAGTTGCGCTAGCGCATCGCTATCCAGCGTAGAGACATCGCGTCCGGCAACGCGATACGTACCGCTGGTTGGCTTATCCAGACAGCCGAGAATGTTCATCAGCGTCGATTTACCCGAACCCGACGCCCCGACAATCGCCACCATTTCCCCGGCCTGAATGCTCAAGGATACGTCCTTCAACACCTCAACCTGGCCTTCACCTGACGGATAGCTGCGGCGGATATGGCTCAGCTCAAGCAATGCTGTCATTTTGCAGCTCCAGCGTTGCCCTCACCGGTAATGACTTCATCCCCCTCTTCCAGCCCTTTCACGATCTCCACATCGGTGTCATTACGCGCGCCGATAACCACTTCACGTTCGCGGGTTTCGCCGTTACGCAGCAGCCTGACGTTATAACGATTATTGCCAATAGGATCGCCCAGCGCCGACAGCGGGATGGTCAGGACATTTTTGACATCCGTGAGCTGGATATGGACCTGCGCGGTCATATCCAAACGCAGGATCCCTTTCGGGTTTGGAACTTCGAAGCGGGCATAGTAGAAAATCGCATCATTCACTTTCTCTGGCGTCGGAAGAACATCTTTGAGTTTACCTTCATAGCGTGTTTGCGGATCGCCCAGCACGGTAAACCAGGCCTTTTGCCCTGGATGCAGGTGAATTACATCAGCCTCAGAAACCTGCGCTTTTACCAGCATGGTGCTCATATCCGCCAGCGTCAGAATATTAGGGGCCTGCTGGGCGGCAATAACGGTTTGCCCTTGCAGCGTAGTAATTTGCGTTACTTCGCCAGCCATTGGCGCAACGATGCGGGTGTAATCAAGGTTGGTTTTTGCCGTATCGAGTGAGGCCTGATTACGTTTAATTTGCGCGTCAATTGTGCCAATTTGCGCCTGTTTGACCGCCATTTCGGTGGCCGCCGTGTCGAGATCCTGCTGTGAAACAGCCTGGGTTTTCGCCAGCTGTTGTTGGCGGGAAAGAGTAACCCGCGCCAGCTTCCACTCAGCTTCGGCTTGTAAACGCTGGGCGCGCAATTCCATCAGCGTTGCTTCAACCTCTTTAATTTGGTTTTGCGCCTGTTCAGGATCGATAACGCCGAGCAACTGATCCTTTTTTACTTTATCGCCAATCGCAACCGACAGCGTTTTTAACTGCCCGCTGACCTGCGCCCCGACGTCAACTTTACGCAGCGCATCCAGCTTACCGGTAGCCAACACGCTTTGCTGCAGATCGCCAGGACGAACAATTAATGTTTGATACTGAGGTAAAGGCGCATTAAGCGTTCGCCAAAGTGCAATTACCGCCACAATAAGGATGATGGCGAACAGAAAATAGCGTTTTTTGATTTTTCCCTTGAGCTTCATAAATGTCCCAATTCCCCCAATACGTCCACCAGAGTGGAGTGCTAAACATCAACGTTAAATAAATCGCCGTTGAAAAGCGCAAGAATAACAGAGTTATTGATGAATGGTTAAGATCCGCTGTGCTGAAATTAGTACAAGGGTATCAATCGGATTTATATTATGAGCCAGCTAACTGAAAGCACTTTTCATTCTTCAAAACCAGTCACAAGTTTTAGCCTCTTTTGTAGCCTGATGACCGGACATTGGCGCCCCGGACAATTTTGGCATCAGCGTAGCTTTCGTCGTAAGTTTTTGCTGCGCTCAGCGCTTATGCCGCGATTAACGCGTGAATGGATGACCGAGTTGGCGCAATGGCCTGACCTTGATAGCATACTTGCACGCCAGCCACGATTGCCGGTTCGTTTGCATCGCGCCTATCTCGCGAAAAATCTTGACCACAAAACGAAACTGGATGCCGTGCGTTATCATTACAATGCTATCCGTAGCTTTTTTTCAGCCACTGAATTTAAGAATTATTTAAGTGAAGATGGATTACAACTAGCACAAATTGAGGGAAAAAATAGCGAAGTATTTAGCGTAATAATGACTTCATTCATCATACTGGATAAAGAAGGTGAAAGCACCATTCTGGTACGCAATTGCACTGGCGAGACTTTAGCGGAAATGACGTTTACGCTGTGCAATTATGAAGGGAGCAGTACACTGTTTATTGGCGGGTTACAGGGAGGCAGCCGATTACTGCCACATGAAGAAATTCAAAAAGCGACCAAATCATGCCATGGGATTTTCCCAAAACGTATTGTGATGGAAGCCATTTGCTGTTTTGCGGAACAATTAAATATCGAACAAATTCTGGCTGTAAGCAATGAACAGCATATTTTTCGCAGCCCGCGCTACGACGATAAAAACAAGGTAATCCTTTCCGACTACAACACTTTTTGGGAGTCGGTTGGCGGTGAGTGCGACAGCAACGGGTACTATCATATTCCGCGCACGCTGGCGCGAAAAAGCGAGGCGGATATTGCGAGCAAAAAACGCGCAGAATACCGCCGCCGCTATCAGCTACTGGACAGCATCCATTCGCAGCTGTCGTCGATGTTTCGCCACTAATCCGCTCTGCCGCGTGCCAGCCACAGCACGCGGGAAAACATTTTTCGCAGCAGCGTTGGCACCGCATCAACGCCCCGCCGCCCGGCTTCCATCGCCACCTCGATCGCCAGATCCGGTTTTGACGACCGATGAATCGCCTTGGAGATTATTTTGCGCATATTCATAGGCACGTTCTCCGGAATTTGCGCCACCCGGTGAAAGACGTCAGCAAACCCCTGGCGATACATAAAGTGTTCCATATCCAGCGCGGGGAGCATGGTCAAATGCTCGCGCTCTTCCTCTCTGTCGTCATTCAATAAGCTACGTACCGTGGCCGCGTACTTTTTCCCGGCTTCATCTCCATCGACCAGCACATGCCACTCTATTCCCATCCGGCGGGCGAATTTAACCAGCGGCTTAAGACCTGACTGGGCAAATTCAATGACTTTAATCCCTTCCGCATCAAAGTGGTGTCCGCACTGGCGGGCCAGTTCGTTAATCACCCAGGTTTCCGTTTCACCTTCCACCAGCAGCCAGCAGCGGGCAAACAACGATGACGCACGATTAAAACGAATATGAAATGCGATTCGCCGACCGTCTTCTGCACTGATCCCACCCGGTCCCAGCCGCCAGGCGGCGACGCGGGATGATTCACGCACCAGACGAACAACATGTTCAACAGGCGTAAGGGACAGCAGCTCACCGGAGTTGGTGGTCGCCACTCGCTGCAGAGGCAGTAAATTCAACAAGTGCCAGGCCACCGACAGCATGATCGGATGTAAACGTGTTTCCGGATCTTCCACCAGCAATAAAGGTCGGGCGTCTTTATCCAGCCTTAGCGTGCCTTTGGCCTGCAACAAGGTCGAAAACAGGCCCAACAGAATAACCCGGTGCGTACGTCCGCCGGGTTTATCAATCATGCGGTTAATAATGTCCAGATAGCGCCAGCTCCGTTGTTCGTTATTGGAGCGACGGCGCATCAGACGGTAGCGGGACTGGCCAGCCCCCTGCTCGGAAAAATAGTGCTCCAACAGCTGTACCATGGCCGATAAACCCTGACGGATCTGCCCGTCTGTCAGGTTTTGCGGCCGGGTAGCCAGCTCACGCGCCAGAAAATCCAGTTGGCGGGCGGTGACTTCGACATCCGCCGAATCTGGCACCGTACCGTTGCGGATCCGTCGCATAAATCGCGCGTCACGCAGACGCAGTACCGGCATCAGGCGCACGAGGTGTCGCGCCTGATCGTTAATGTCATCGAGAGGTAATGGATGGCCGTCGCCGTCAAGAAAACTGCGCAAGGTCAGAACGCTACCGTCATCCGCACACTCGCCTTCCAAGCGATAAAAAATGCGGTGATAGCCATCCTGGCACGGCGTCCAGCTGGCTTCCAGAGGACGATAGCGACGCACCCGGTGACGACCTGGTTGGGATTCACGAAACGTCAGGATAATGTGCAGGTGGTGTTCCCGGCCCTGTATATCACCCGGCGGGAACCAGAAATCCTCGCGGACAAAATGATACAGGTCTGACTCCGGCGACAGCAGCAGGGTCAAGGCATCCAGCAGACTGGATTTACCCCACGCGTTCTCCCCAATCAGCACGTTGCTCTGCTCCAGCATCAACGACAGACGGTTAATACCACGAAATCCAACAATCTCAACGCGTTCGAGAATCATATAGCCTCCGGAAATGCTAACTTTTTCCTTCAAGTTATCAGGAGTATAACGGCAAGCGGGCGCTCAGGACACCCGGTATGATCAGGAGGTTAGTAGCAGAAATTGAAAAATATAAGAATATTCTTCTTATGTTTTCCTCGGAATATTATTTCAGAACTCAATCATCACCTTTTCCTAATTGAACTATGCTTCATTCATCCAATATTCATAAAGGAATAACAACATATTGCCTTAAATCAAATTTTTTCATCAATTTAACTGGCGAAGGGATGATGTTTTTTTCTAAAATACCCGCTCTTTCATCATCGTCCCTTTTTAGCGATGAATTACCGGGCAAGGAACTCGAACCCGGGGTAATGCTGCCAACTTACTGATTTAGTGTATGATGGTGATTTTAAGGTGCTTGCGTGGCTTCCATTTCCATCAGATGTCCTTCCTGCTCCGCTACTGAAGGCGTGGTGCGTAACGGCAAAAGCACTGCCGGACATCAGCGCTATCTCTGCTCTCATTGCCGTAAAACATGGCAACTACAGTTCACTTACACCGCCTCTCAGCCCGGTACGCACCAGAAAATCATTGATATGGCCATGAATGGCGTCGGATGTCGCGCCAGTGCACGCATTATGGGCGTTGGCCTCAACACGGTTTTACGTCACTTAAAAAACTCAGGCCGCAGTCGGTAACCTCGCGCATACAACCGGGCAGTGATGTGATTG
>NZ_JAOWHW010000096.1:0-5164 GCF_030332425.1 Citrobacter sp. Cpo142 | reverse complement strand
GCCATTGACCTTCACGTAGGTTTCATCCATGTGCCACGGGCAAAGATCGGAAGGGTTACGCCAGTACCAGCGCAGCCGTTATTCCATTTCAGGCGCATAACGCTGAACCCAGCGGTAAATCGTGGAGTGATCGACATTCACTCCGCGTTCAGCCAGCATCTCCTGCAGCTCACGGTAACTGATGCCGTATTTGCAGTACCAGCGTACGGCCCACAGAATGATGTCACGCTGAAAATGCCGGCCTTTGAATGGGTTCATGTGCAGCTCCATCAGCAAAAGGGGATGATAAGTTTATCACCACCGACTATTTGCAACAGTGCCCAGGAAACGCACTTAAGCCAAGTCGGCTTAGCGTACGATTCTTCCCGAATTCTGCGGCTTCCCTTTCCAGCCCTTGGCGGTCATCTGTGGGGCCAGTTGCTCGAAGCAATCGGCGGTCAATGCCTGATCGGTCGTGATGGACCAACTTCATGCGTGGACGCTGTCGCCGGCAACACAAGATCTGGAGTTGTCGATCAGGGTGCGTTTAAACGCTACGGGAACGCAGAGCTACACCGAGCCGCTATCCTGATGCACCAAGGCTCCATTCTTGGAGCCTTTCTTGACCTGATACATCGCCTGATCGGCATGCTCGCAGAGCACCTCGATGGTCGTTCCATGCTGAGGGTAGAGCGCGATACCGACACTAATGGAAATTCGTGCTTCGCCACCCGCAGGCAAGGGGATTGGTCGGCGGACCTCCGAGATGAACAGGCTGGCCTTTTTGAGCGCCTCCTGTTCGTCGCTGACGTGTTGCAGCAAGGCCACGTACTCATCGCCTCCCACCCTGGCGAGCGTGTCGGAGGCACGGATGCAACGCAGGAGACGGCGGGCCACGGTCTTTAGCACTACATCCCCCGCTTCGTGGCCATGGGTGTCGTTGACCGACTTGAACCCATCCAGATCCATGAACAGCACAGCCAGATGCGTGTTCTCGCGCTCTGCCAATGCAAGCGCCTGCTGTATGCGGTCACCGAGTAAGACCCGGTTGGGTAGATCGGTCAATACGTCATGATGCGCTCGATGGTGATAGGTATCCAGCTCCTGTCTGGACCGGCTGATGTCCTGATGGGTACCGTACATGATGAGAGGCTTGCCATCCCGATCCCATTTCCCCACCTTCCCGCGGTCCAGCACCCAGATCCAGTGCCCATCCTTGTGGCGCATCCTGGCCTCACACTCGTAGAACGGTAACTCCCCCGCCAAGTGCTGCTTGAGCAGCTGTTCTGACTTTTGCAGATCTTCCGGATGCGTGAGCTTTGCCCAGGTGACGATGGAGATCGACTCAAGCTCTTGGAGCTTGTATCCAACGATCCTCGCCCATTCCTCATTGAAGACGGTTTCACCGCTCTGGACATTCCACTCCCAGGTGCCGACCCGGGTGCCTTCAAGAATGGCACTCAATCGAGACCTCTCCATAGACAGGTCTTCTGTCATCGCGCGGGCCGCCGCTTCTGCCCGGGACCGACCCGACACCAGCAAAAACATCAGCCCAGCCAGCATGGCACTGAGCAAGACACCGGTTACCGCGATCACGATCGGTAGCCCTCTGTCCACCCGTTGCAGAAGGCTCGTGCTGCCATGCACGCGAACGGTCCAGGTTTGTCCCATCATGCGCAGCCGATGCACCGATTCAAACCTTGGACGGATATCGGTACGCCCTGAACTGCCAAAGTGAGTTCGTGTCGCTTCAACCATCTCTTCGCCGTCGAAGATGTCGATGATCAGGTCACGCTCCTGCTCTCCGAGGAGACCCTGCAGGAAGTCTGTCATGCGAAACGGTGCATAGACCCAGCCGCGCAGTTGTTCCCGGCGCTCTGCTACGGTTGCCGCTGGCTGGTCAGTAGCGTAGATCGCCTGGTAGATCAGGAACCCCGACTGCTCCTGAACCCCCGTTTCCTGCTGGAGACGCACACGCCCCGAAAGCGCGATGGCACCCGTATCTACCGAGCGCTGCATGGCCTCGCGCCGCACGGGTTCTGAATACATGTCGAAGCCGAAGGCACGCAGGTTGCGTCCCGAAAACGGCTCCAGATACACGATCGAGGAATACAGGTCTCGTTGGCCTGCTGGTTGCACCGTGTAAGAGGGAAAGCCTTCGGCGCGGACCTGATCGATGTGGGTTTGCAGATCGGCAGGCCGGATGGCCCTGGCGAAGCCCACGCCTTGGATGCCAGGCAGGTACTGGTCCAGAGCCTGGCGATCGGAATACCTTCGGAAATCTTCACGTCCGACATCATCATGCACATCAAAGAACCCGGCCGTGCCCCGCAGGACCTGCTGGTAGGTGGCCATGCGGTTCTCGATGCGCTCAGCAGCCTCCCGGGCGCGGAAGTCGAAGTAGACCTGTTGTCGTTGATCGACGGACTCGACGATGAGTTGGTAAAGCACTACGGTGGAGCACAGGCCGATCAAAAAAACCACAAGAGGGATTAGCCTCGGCGACAGTCGGCTTGGTTTGCCAGAGGGGATCATTCGCTATGCTGTCTTGTTGATTTCCCAAAGCTTAAACTTAAAATCTACTGGATTTGACCCCATAGGTCCAGACACTTTTTCCCGCTTAGGATTGTGATACCCGACTGCGCAGAAATTCCCGGGGTGAACGGTATCCCAAGGCGCTGTGCGGGTGGTGCTCGTTATAATGCTCAAACGCGATAGCCAAATTGCCTACCGCTGTTCGGCTATCCGGTTTTGGCATCATCTCGATATAGTCTCGCTTCATCGTCTTCACGAAGCTCTCCGCTATACCGTTACTCTGTGGGCTTCTCACCGCAGTAGTTCTGGGCTCCAACCCGATTTCTCGTGCAAACGCGCGGGTCTCATGGGCTCGATACGCCGAGCCATTATCAGTCAGCCACTCCACCGGTGATGTCGGCAACGAATCCCCAAAGCGACGTTCGACAGACCTCAGCATGACATCTTGCACAGTGTCACTGTCGTAACCCCCAGTACTGGCCGCCCAGTCCAACGCTTCCCTATCGCAGCAATCCATGGCAAACGTGACACGTAGTTTTTCACCGTTATCACAGCGAAACTCGAAGCCATCTGAGCACCACCGTCGATTGCTCTCCTTGACGGCAACACGCCCCTTATGTGCCTGCTGGGCCAATGGTGCAGCTGGTTTTCTTTCCAGCAGCAAGCCATGCTCGCGCATGACGCGATATACCCGCTTAGCGTTTGCCACAGGTTGTTCTGTTGCCTCAGACTGACGCCGTAACAGCGCCCAGACCCGGCGATAGCCATAGGAGGGAAGCTCTGCCATCGCCTCCATGATACGGCCAAGTAAGGCTGCATCATCACGCTGGCGATGATGACGACCATCTTGCCAACCCGGTTTTCGATGAACACGAACGGATAGCTGCGCACGCGATACATTAAGAGCCTGGCTCACAGCACTTAATCGTCGTCCCCCGGCAACAAGGGCGCATGCGCAATCCATTTTTTTGCTCGACCATACTCCACGGCTTCTTTGAGGATCTCGTTCTCCATGGTCTTCTTCCCGAGCAGACGTTGTAGGGGTCAGTTTGGAGATCGGAAATTTTTGTACTATAAGGGCTTCCCCGGCATGTCAACGCCGGTGTTTACGGTTTCTGTCTGCACTATAGTAAAAAAATAAAGGGGAGAGACTGCGGTACTATAAACGGTCATGATGAATCGTCATCGATTCGGACCCTGATGAAAGACGCTCGTGAGGCTCTAGTTCGTTAGTCGGGTACACTTGCCCTGTACAATAAGCAGATATACCTCACGGGGTCTAACCCTTTATCATCAACGAGTTGCAGAACAGATGGTCATACAGCTTTGTACTTTAGCTAGCTGAGTACAACCTGAAATCATCACCGTAATGCAATGATGCCCAGCACAGTCTTGCATTTTTGGCAGCGATGGCAACAACAGCGCGCCAGTATCCTCTGCGTTCGACCAGTGAGCAGACCCAACGACTGAATAAATCAGTCCTTTTCTCCGCCCCGATCAGTACCGAGCGGGCACCCTGAACCAGAAGTGTTCTCAGATACGAATCGCCAGCTTTCGTTATCCTGCCAAGCTTCGACTTTCCGCCGCTGCTGTACTGCGATGGTGTCAGTCCCAGCCAGGCTGCCAGCTGGCGCCCATTCTTAAAATCATGTGCATTACCGATACTGGCGACCAGCGCACAGGCCGTTGTGGGGCCAACGCCCTTCAATTCCATCAGCCGCTGACTGCGATGATCTGTTTTGGCCATGCGGGACAAAATTCGGTCATATTCAGCGATGTTATCTTCAATGCGAGCAACGTGCTCCAGCAAATCATCAACACATTGCTGAACCTGAAGTGGTAAAGAATTCTTCTGCTCAAAAACTATGTGGCGCAGGGCATCTGTACTTTGTGGGGCGATAACGCCGAATTCAGATATCAACCCCCGGAGACGATTATATGTTGCTGTTTTCTCTTCGATAAAACCCTGTCGGGTACGATGCAGACACTGCATTGCCTGCTGGCTCTCATCCTTAACCGGCACAAACCGCATATGTGGGCGACGAACCGCCTCGCAGATAGCCTGAGCATCAGCTGCATCATTTTTCCCTGATTTACCAGCCATGCGGTAAGGCGATACAAATTTAGCGGCCATCAGACGCGGCTCATGACCATACTGCCGAAACAGTCTTGCCCAGTAATGAGCCCCGGAGCACGCCTCCATCCCGATAACACAGGGCGGCAAACCAGCAATCAGCCCGGGAAGAGCTGCGCGGGTTACTCTGGATTTAACCAGAACGGTTTTGCCATTCTGGTCAACGCAATGAACAGCGAACACATTTTTAGCAAGATCGATACCGACAGTAGTAATGGTCATAACGAATCCCTCCGGGGTTGTGTTTACCCCATGATTGCACAAGAGTTAATCAGGCGCATAATCAGGGGAAGTCCCTTCCATTCGTTAAGCGCATTATTTAACCAATCTTGGTTCGTAAGGGGTTGATTTTGCGTCAGTGGCTATCGCTTTTAAGTTGTCGCTCTTGCAGTATCGCATTTAGGTTATCCGATTAAGGTCAAACCTCTGAAAATGCGGTAATGGTGCCAACTTACTGATTTAGTGTACGATGGTGTTTTTGAGGTGCTCCCGTGGCTTCCATCTCCATCAGTTGTC
>NZ_JAOWHW010000095.1:0-4188 GCF_030332425.1 Citrobacter sp. Cpo142 | reverse complement strand
TAACAGGGAGCTTACTTCAGAGCAGGGTATTAAGCTGCTGAAAACCATTGGTGAAAAGCGTCAGGTGTATGCAGATACCCTGGTAAAAGCTCTTCAGATCAGTGAGCAGGGGGACCGTGGAGCCCTGAACAACTTCATTCGGTCAGTAAGCGTACAGCGAGGGCCGTATTGACGGGGATGTGTTATTCAGCTGGCAGTGCTATGCGCCACGGAAGCAGTTCGCTGACCCGGTTGACCGGCCAGTCTGCTATGACGCCAAGCACATGGCGAAGGTAGCTTTCTGGATCCACGTCATTCAGTTTGCACGTCCCGATCAGGCTGTACAGTAGCGCTCCCCGCTCACCACCATGGTCAGAGCCGAAGAACAGGAAGTTTTTACGACCCAGACTGACCGCCCGCAGGGCATTTTCAGCGATGTTGTTGTCGATTTCCACCCAGCCATCGTTCGCATAGTACGTCAGTGCCGGCCACTGGTTAAGTGCGTACGCGAACGCCTTCGCCAACTCTGAGTGTCGCGACAGGGTCTTCATCTTTTCACGCAACCAGCTTTCCAGGGATTTCAACAGCGGTTTCGTTTTTCGCTGACGTTCAGCAAGCCGCTGCTCTGCCGGCATTCCCCTTATATCCGCCTCTATGGCGTACAACTGACCGATCTGCTCCAGGGCTTCTTCCGTCAGTGCTGACGGGATGCGGACGTGCACATCGTGGATCTTTCGGCGGGCATGAGCCCAGCAGGCAGCTTCCGTTATCCCACCATTGCGATACAGCTCGTTGAACCCGGCGTACGCATCCGCTTGCAGCACACCGCTGAAGCAAGCAAGATGAGTCTGCGGATGGATGCCTTTTCTGTCCGGGCTGTAAGCGAACCACACTGCAGGTGCCAACGCTGACCCAGCATTGCGGTCATCACGAACATACGCCCACAACCGCCCGGTCTTCGTCTTCTTATTACCCGGCAGCAGTACCTGGACCGGGGTATCATCGGCATGGAGTTTGCCGTCAGTCATGACATAGCCATGAAGCGCCTCTTCCAGCGGAGACAGCAGCCGGCAGCATGCATCCACCCAGCCCGACAGCAGTGAACGGCTCAGCTCCACACCTTGCCGGCCGTATATTTCTGACTGGCGATACAGCGGGGTGTGCTCTGCATACTTCGAGGTCAGCACGCGGGCCAGCAACCCCGGTCCGGCGATACCCCGCTCGATGGGCCGCGAAGGTGCAGGTGCCTGCACGATGGCATCGCACTGAGTACAGGCATGTTTTTCCCGTACCGTCCGGATAACCCGAAAGGCGCTACGCATCAACTCCAGCTGTTCGGCGGTATCCTCGCCCAGATAGCTCAGTGAACCGCCGCAGTTCGGGCAGCACGGCGCCGCAGGCAACAGTCGCTTTTCGTCACGGGGTAGTGATTCAGGGAACGGCTTACGGGTGCGGGTCTGACGCAACGGACGCTGTACAGCCGGGTCATACACCCTACCAGTCAGCGTATCGCTCTCTTTCTGAAGCCGGTTCAGATCGGCTTCCATTTGTGCGATACGGCGGGAGACTTTTTCGGAACGACTGCCGAAGTTCATCCGGCGGAGTTTATCCAGCTGCGCCTGCAGATGGTCTATTTCGCGCTCCCGGTTGCTCAGCTTTTCCTGCAGGGCGTGGATCAGCGCTTCCTGTTCGGCCAGGCGCTGTTTCAGCAGGAAGATGTCGTCAGAAGAGATGTCGTTCATAAGCCCGTATTTTACCGGGCTTATTCTGTGACAACCAGGATAAAGAGATTTACAGCATGGTCAGGGAGGTCAGCAGCCGCTTGGGCTGTCGCCAGTCGATACCTTCCAGCAGCATCGCCAGCTGCGCCTGCGTAAGGAACACTTTGCCATCACGGGCTGACGGCCAGGCGAAGCGCCCACGCTCCAGCCGTTTGGTCAGGAGGCACAGTCCGTCACCGGTGGACCACAGCAGTTTAACCTGACTGCCGCTGCGGCCCCGGAAAATGAAAACATGGCCGGACATGGGATCGTCTTTCAGCGCCGTTTGTACTTTCGCAGCCAGGCCGTTGAAGCCATTTCTCATATCGGTGATACCGGCAACCAGCCAAATTTTGGTCCCGGAAGGTAACGGGATCATCGCTTCAGTTCCTGTATCAGCAGAGTCAGGAGCTTTTCGCTGACATTGCCATTGAAGCGGAGCGTCCCGTGCCGGAACGTTACCTCACAGCTGATACTGAGGGTTTCCGGGTCCTCTGCGAGCGATTCTGGCTGTTCGGCAGCTGCATCGAGAGTCACAGGAAGTAGCTGGGGGCTCTCTGAAGAAGGTAATAGCAGCTTTCCCTCGCGCCATTGTTGTCGCCATTTGAACAACAGATTGGCGTTAATGCCATTTTCAAGAGCAAGTTTTGAGATGGATATCCCGGGTTCACAGGAGGCAGCAACGAGCTGCTGTTTAAATTCGGGAGGATAATTAGGGCAGCCTTTTCGCCTGCCGGGAGTCACATTTTTCTGCATATCTGACACTTTGGTTCCCACTACTTATTTGGTGGACACCACTTTGTCTAATTCGTCAGATTCTGACCAGACGGTTCAGGCTGTACGCTTACTTCGGTCACAGCAGTTACCGATCATAAATGACTACATGGCCAGTCTGCAGGCACTGGTGGAATACGAAAAAACAAGCATAGATAAAGCGGGTGAAGTTATCGATGATAATGGTACGGCAGCCATACTGACACTGATCATCACTGGGTGTATGGCGCTTCTTCTGGGAGGTGTGCTGGCATGGCTGATCACCAGAAGCATTACCTGTCCGTTGATTTCAGCCGTCCGGATTGCCCGGGAAGTGGCGGAAGGTAACCTGTGTGTGGAGATTAAAGTGGACTCACAGGACCAGCTGGGGCAACTGATGCAGGCACTGCGTGATATGTGCGGGAGTCTGAGTAACACCGTCCGGGAAGTACGTCAGGGAGCGGACAATATTGCGCTGACTGCAGCAGAAATCAGCAGTGGTAATACAGACCTGTCAGCCCGCACCGAAGAGCAGGCTGCCGGTGTGGAACAGACGGCGGCCACTCTGGAACAACTGACGGCCACCATAAACAATACTGCCGGCAATACAGCACAGGTTTACCAGTTTGTGACAGAAACAACGGCCATTGTGAAACAGAATGGAGTGGTCATGAGTGAGGTGTCTTCCCGGATACAGGAGATTTACGACACCTCGTCTGAAATGACAGCCATCATCCAGGTCATCGACGGGATTGCCTTCCAGACCAACATTCTCGCGCTTAATGCTGCCGTGGAAGCCGCACGCGCCGGCGAGTCCGGCCGTGGATTTGCGGTTGTGGCCGGAGAGGTTCGTAATCTGGCTCAGCGCAGTGCTTCTGCCGCGCGGGAAATAAAAGAGCTCATTGATGACTCCGTTTCCCGCATTGCATCCGGCCGTACCCTGGTTGAAAAAGCAGACAGGGGAATGGAGGATATCATCAGTAACGTCCAGAGCATGGAAGGGCTGATTGACGAAATAGCCAAGGCCAGTCGTGAGCAGGGAGATGGTATTGCCCAGATTAACAGCGCCATGGGCCAGATAGACAGCACCACCCAACAAAATGCAGCTCTGGTGGAACAGTCTGCAGCCACTGCCGCTTCGTTGCAGAATCAGTCACGGATTCTGCAGGAGAAGGTGAGCGTATTTCGTCTCCGTGATAATAAAAAACGCGATGCTGAACGAAAAAATACCATAGTACCGACAATCAGCAACACCAGCCCGCAGAGTAAGGTTAAAGCGGTAAAGTCCGTTCGTGAAACGGAACAACACGCCAGCGAGAACTGGGAAACCTTCTGACCCCCGACAACAGCGGGATCCTGTCGTTCCCGTTTTGTCAGCCATAATCTCCCGGCATGGTGTTCGCACTGTGCCGGTTATTTACAGGCGACAGTAATAATGAGTGAAATAAATCCCCGTCAGGCTAAATATGCAGACATACATGCGAAACTGACCGACCGGATGCAGTCTGTCAGGGTCATCCTTGAACAGATGGAAGGACACGAGTACGCCGCAATCAGCACCTACATGAATAACATGGAAGCGATTGCCTGCTTTTACGAGGAGGCAGGGGAAAGTCTCAGTGAGCCAGACTTCCTGAACTACCTGAAACAAAACGACCTTAACCTGTTTATTGAAATTCTCTCTGTGGGACGCGCC
>NZ_JAOWHW010000094.1:0-85015 GCF_030332425.1 Citrobacter sp. Cpo142 | reverse complement strand
GTCAGTGGAGGCGCATTATAGGGAGTTATTTCAGGCTGACAAGGGGAAATTTAAAATAATCTTCCGAGTGCGTATTTTTTATTCTTTGCGCTTATTTTAACAACGCTTTGTTGGTTAATTGGGCAATTTCCCGCGCGAATCTCGCAACCTGTTCCCAATCGGTATACACCACTTCTTTATTCGTATCCGTTTCACCGCCTGACATCTTCATTATCAGTTGGATCATAACGCGGTCATACCAGCGATAGCGGGGATACAGCAAAGCACCCGCAATGACTGCACTGTGGTCTGGTCGCCACGGTGAACTCATCAGAAACTTACGCGCATAGCTGTTGGTTTGCGGCGTACGTTTCTCCGGTTTACGGGCAACGAGGTTTACGGAGTAGAACGCACTCGGCATCGAATTCAGCCGTGTGGCATGCTTTTTCACAAACTCCTGAAAAGCAGCATGGTAATGACCATAGCGAATAGAGGCGCCAATCACCACGCTGTCATAATTTTGCCAGTCCGGCTCCGCGGTACGATGCAAATTAACAACATCTGCCCAAACGCCCAGCTCTTTGAGTTCAGAAGCCAGATATTCAGCGATTTCACGCGTTTGTCCGTCCCGGGAAGAAAAAAGAATCAGTGTTTTCACGTGTTACTCCATTATTCACGCCAGAAGGTAGGGGTAAAGAGCACCAGCAGAGTAAAGACCTCCAGACGACCAAACAGCATATTGGCTATCAGGATCCACTTCGCCACAGGGTTCATACTGGCAAAGTTGTCGGCAACAACCCCCAGTCCAGGCCCCAGGTTATTCAACGTTGCCACAACGGAGGCAAACGCGGAGAAGTCATCAACACCGGTCGCAATAATCGCCAGCATACTGATAATAAAGACCAACGCATAGGCAGAGAAGAATCCCCACACTGCTTCAAGGATTCGCTCCGGCAACGCACGGTTACCCAGTTTGATACTGTAAACCGCATTCGGATGGACCAGTCGTTTCAATTCGCGGTTACCCTGCTTAAACAGCAGCAGGATACGAATCACCTTCAGACCACCACCCGTCGACCCGGCACAGCCGCCGATAAAAGCAGAACACAGCAACAGCACTGGCAGGAACAGCGGCCAGCGGGCAATACTATCCGTGGTAAACCCGGCTGTCGTCGCCATCGATACCACCTGGAAAAAGGCCTGGTTGATCGTCGTGAGCGCCGAGCCATAGGTATTGTGTATCCACAGCACCAACGTACAGACTGCCACCAGCGTCAACTGCACGCCGATAAACATGCGGAATTCCGGATCGCGCCAGTAAACCTTCAGGCTACGCCCACTTAATAAAGAGAAGTGCAGACCATAGTTACAACCGGAGATCAGCAAGAAGATAGCAATGATGGTGTTAATTGTGGGGCTGTCGAAATACCCCACGCTGGCATCGTGTGTGGAAAAACCACCGATGGCGATCGTGGCAAAACTGTGCCCAATGGCATCAAACGCGGGCATCCCGGCAAACCATAGCGCCAGCGCGCACGCCACCGTCAGTAATACATAGATAAGCCACAGCGTTTTCGCCGTTTCGGCAATACGCGGGCGCATCTTATTATCTTTCAGCGGCCCCGGCATTTCTGCCCGATAGAGCTGCATCCCACCCACGCCAAGAATAGGCAGGATAGCCACCGCCAACACGATGATCCCCATCCCGCCAAACCATTGCAGCATCTGGCGATAAAAGAGAATCGCGTGTGGCAATGAATCCAGCCCCACCAGCGTCGTCGCACCTGTAGTGGTCAATCCGGAAAAGGATTCAAAAAAAGCGTCGGTTATTGTCAGGTTAGGGCTTTCCGCAAAGATGAACGGTAGCGCACCCACGCTGCCCAGAACGGTCCAGAACAAAACGACAATCAGAAATCCTTCACGCGATTTCAGCTCGCCCTTCTCTTTACGGTTTGGCCACCACAGCATGGAGCCGATCGCCAGAGCAACGAAGAAAGTTTGGGTGAATGCACGCCCTGCCCCATCGCGGTAGATGAGCGCTACCAGTCCAGGGATAATCATTGTCCCCGAGAATAAGATGACCAGTAGTCCAACGATTCGGGTGATGGCGCGAAAATGCATCTCTGCCGCTTCCTTAGTTCTTTAAAATGAGGTGGGGATTATTCTTCAATCGCTAACAATTGCAATGAACCACGACTAAAATCCGCCAGTTTTGCCGAAAACTCATCCACTCTGGCAAAAGGAAGCGCCACCCTGAGCCGAACAAAAGCCTGGTAATCACTGGCAACGACTTTACCGTCAAACTGCCCCAGCAAGGCTTCAATGCCTGCCAGCTGACCGTACTCACACTGCAAAGTATATTCGGTTAATGGCGTCTTGCGCTGTGTCGTTAACTGGCGCAACGCCTGATTCACACCGCCACCGTAGGCTTTTACCAACCCTCCAGTACCGAGAAGGATACCGCCGTAGTAGCGCACGACTACAGCGGTAATCTCGCCGACACCGCTCCCCATCAGCTGCGCGAGCATCGGTTTACCTGCCGTACCCGCCGGTTCGCCATCGTCTGAAAATCCTAGCTGCTGCGAGTCATTGGGCGCACCCGCCACCCACGCCACACAATGGTGGCGGGCGTCAGGGTGTTCCGCTTTGACTGACTCAACAAACGCCTTTGCCGCTTCTACGCCGTCCGTATGGGCGAGCAGCGTAATGAAGCGGCTTTTTTTGATCTCTTCAACGACGCTGACCGGCGCCGCAGGGATTAACCAACTGTCCATTACGCCAGTTTCAAATCCCGCGTCATGTTTTCGATATTGTTCTCGTGGACCACCACGTTGTCTTCAATACGAATACCGCCGAACGGTTTCAGGGCTTCAATTTTCTGCCAGTTGAAGTGCTTGCTGAACTGTCCTTCACGCCACGGCGCCAGCAGAGATTCAATGAAGTAGATGCCCGGTTCGATGGTCAGAACCATGCCTGGTTGCAGTACGCGGGTGCAACGCAGGTAAGGATACTTCGACGGCGCGGCCAGATGAGTACCGCTGTCATCCTGCATAAAGCCTGCGACATCATGCACCTGCAGACCCAGCGGGTGGCCAATACCGTGCGGCATAAACGGCCCGGTAAGATCGTTTTCCACCATCGCCTCTTCACTCATATCAGTGATGATTTGATGCTTACGCAGCAGCTTCGCGATGCGCTGATGGAACTGAATGTGATAATCCACGTAGCTGGTGCCTGCTTTCATGGTGGCAATCAGCGCCAGCTCTTCGTCGTTAACGTCTTTCACCAGATGCGCATAGTCATTGTCGCTTTTCGCCGACCAGGTACGCGTCAGATCTGCCGCATAACCGTTGTATTCCGCACCAGCGTCGAGCAGGAAGCTGCGGATTTCAGACGGTGCCTGATGATCCAGCTTGGTGTAATGAAGCACCGAAGCATGCTCGTTAAGCGCCACGATGTTGCTGTATGGCACGTCGGTGTCGCGGTGACCGGTGGCAGTCAGGTAAGCGAGGTTGATGTCAAACTCGCTCATTCCGGAACGGAACGCTTCTTCTGCGGCACGGTGTCCATTTACCGCCATTTTCTGCGCTTCGCGCATACAGGCCAGTTCGTAATCAGTTTTATAAGCACGGTAATAATGCAGGTAGTCGATCACCCCTTTCGGGTTGATGTTGCTGGCCGCGATGTCCAGTTGCAGTGCACGTTCAGGAACCGGGCCGATGTAACCGATATTGCCGCGAGCAGCAGGCAGTTGGCTACCGATACCATCTGCTTTCGGCAGCGCGATGATCTCAATTTCTTCCGTCCAGAAGGAAGTAGGCAGCGGCTCAACGTTGTGCCAGTAATCAACCGGCAAGTAGAACCATAGTTTCGGCTTGTTTACGCCATCCACCAGCAGCCAGCAGTTAGGAACCTGCGTGACAGGCACCCAGGCTTTGAATTGCGGATTGACCTTAAACGGGTACGGATGATCGTCGAGAAAGACGTTAACAAGTTCGCCTGAGTGAATAAGTAACGCATCCAGCTTGAAGCGCTCCAGCGCGTCGCGCGTCCGTTCCTGTAAGGTAACGATATGATTTTTATAGAGTGCGGCCAGCGATTCCATTTTCTATCCTTCTGTTTTTTGACCTCAAGTCTCCGCATCTTAGCACATCGCTTTGTGAGTGCGTGATTTCTGCCGAGCGTGATCGAATCGTCATTTCTTTAATCATTCATTTGCATTTTATTAACATAAAACACACACTTCGATTCATCTGGTATGACCAGATCACCTTGCGGATTCAGGAGACTGACATGCTTTACAAAGGCGACACCCTGTACCTCGACTGGCTGGAAGATGGCATCGCCGAACTGGTGTTCGATGCCCCTGGTTCGGTCAATAAACTCGACACGGCCACCGTTGCCAGCCTGGGCCATGCGCTTGATGTGCTGGAAAAACAACCGAATTTAAAAGGGCTGCTGCTGCGTTCTAACAAAGCAGCCTTTATTGTTGGTGCCGATATCACCGAATTCCTTTCACTGTTCCTCGTGCCTGAAGAACAACTGAGCCAGTGGCTGCATTTTGCCAACAGCGTCTTTAATCGCCTCGAAGATCTGCCTGTTCCGACCCTGTCAGCGGTAAACGGCTACGCGCTGGGTGGCGGCTGCGAGTGTGTTCTGGCAACCGATTATCGTCTGGCAACGCCGGACCTGCGCATTGGCCTGCCGGAAACCAAGCTGGGCATTATGCCGGGCTTTGGCGGCTCCGTGCGTATGCCACGTATGCTGGGTGCGGACAGCGCGCTGGAAATTATTGCGACAGGTAAGGATGTTGGTGCTGAGCAGGCGCTAAAAATCGGCCTGGTCGATGGCGTAGTGAAGCAAGACAAACTGCTTGATGGCGCGATCGCGGTATTACGTCAGGCGATTAACGGCGACCTCGACTGGAAAGCCAAACGTCAGCCGAAACTGGAGCCGTTGAAACTCAGCAAAATTGAAGCGGCGATGAGCTTTACCATCGCTAAAGGCATGGTAGCGCAGACGGCTGGTAAACATTACCCCGCACCGATTACCGCGGTAAAAACCATTGAAGCAGCAGCCCGTTTTGGTCGTGAAGAAGCGCTGAATCTGGAAAATAAAAGCTTTGTTCCACTGGCGCACACCAGTGAAGCCCGCGCGCTGGTAGGGATCTTCCTTAACGATCAGTTCGTGAAAGCCAAAGCCAAAAAGCTCACCAAAAATATTGAAGCACCGAAGCAAGCCGCGGTGCTGGGCGCGGGCATTATGGGCGGCGGCATCGCTTACCAGTCAGCCTGGAAAGGCGTGCCGGTTGTCATGAAAGATATCAACGACAAATCATTAACGCTGGGCATGACCGAAGCGGCCAAGCTGCTGAACAAACAGCTTGAGCGCGGCAAAATTGACGGTCTGAAAATGGCGGGCGTGATTTCCACTATTCATCCAACCCTCGACTATAGCGGTTTTGAGCGTGTGGACGTGGTGGTTGAAGCGGTCGTGGAAAACCCGAAAGTGAAAAAAGCGGTACTGGCGGAAACCGAAGATCAGGTACGCCCGGGCACCGTACTGGCGTCGAATACCTCTACCATCCCAATCAACGAGCTGGCCAGCGCGCTCAAGCGCCCGGAAAACTTCTGTGGAATGCACTTCTTTAACCCAGTACACCGCATGCCACTGGTTGAGATCATTCGCGGCGAGAAAAGCTCGGATGAAACCATCGCCAAAGTTGTCGCGTGGGCAAGCCAGATGGGCAAAACACCAATTGTGGTCAACGACTGCCCTGGTTTCTTCGTGAACCGCGTGCTGTTCCCGTATTTTGCCGGTTTCAGCCAGCTGCTGCGCGATGGGGCGGATTTCCGCAAAATCGACAAAGTCATGGAAAAACAGTTTGGCTGGCCGATGGGCCCGGCTTATCTGCTGGACGTGGTGGGAATTGATACCGCGCATCACGCGCAGGCAGTGATGTCCGCAGGCTTCCCTCAGCGTATGCAGAAAGATTATCGCGACGCGATAGACGCCCTGTTTGATGCGAACCGTTTCGGACAGAAAAACGGTCTTGGATTCTGGCGTTATAAAGAAGACAACAAGGGCAAGCCGAAGAAAGAAGAGGATGCCACCGTTGACGATCTGCTGGCAGAAGTCAGCCAGCCGAAACGCGACTTCAGCGATGAAGAGATTATCGCCCGCATGATGATCCCAATGGTCAACGAAGTGGTGCGTTGTCTGGAAGAAGGCATTATCGCCAGCCCGGCAGAAGCCGATATGGCGCTGGTTTATGGCCTGGGCTTCCCTCCGTTCCATGGTGGCGCGTTCCGCTGGTTGGATACGCTCGGCAGCGCGAAGTATCTCGATATGGCCCAGCAGTATCAGCACCTCGGAGCACTGTATGAAGTTCCGGCTGGTCTGCGTGATAAGGCGCGCCATAACGAACCGTATTATCCCCAGGTTGAGCCTGCCCGCCCGGTTGGCAGCCTGAAAACGGCTTAAGGAGTCACAATGGAACAGGTTGTAATTGTTGATGCGATCCGTACCCCGATGGGCCGTTCGAAAGGGGGCGCGTTTCGTAATGTGCGGGCAGAAGATCTCTCCGCACACTTAATGCGTAGCCTGCTGGCGCGAAATCCTGCGCTGGAGCCATCCGCGCTTGATGATATTTACTGGGGCTGCGTGCAGCAAACGCTGGAGCAGGGTTTCAACATCGCCCGTAACGCCGCGCTGCTGGCGGAAGTTCCGCACTCCGTTCCGGCCATCACGGTCAACCGCTTGTGCGGTTCATCAATGCAGGCGCTGCACGACGCGGCACGTATGATCATGACCGGCGATGCTCAGGCGTGCCTGATTGGCGGCGTGGAACATATGGGCCATGTGCCAATGAGTCACGGCGTTGATTTCCATCCGGGCATGAGCCGCAACGTGGCAAAAGCCGCGGGAATGATGGGTCTGACTGCGGAAATGCTCTCTCGCATGCACGGCATCAGCCGTGAAATGCAGGACGCTTTCGCCGCACGTTCACATGCTCGTGCCTGGGCTGCAACACAGTCTGGCGCATTTAAAAACGAAATCATCCCGACCGGTGGCCATGATGCCGACGGCGTGCTGAAGCAGTTTAACTACGATGAGGTTATCCGCCCAGAGACAACCGTTGAAGCGCTCTCCACCCTGCGCCCGGCGTTCGATCCGGTTAGCGGAACGGTCACTGCCGGTACCTCCTCCGCGCTCTCCGACGGCGCAGCAGCGATGCTGGTCATGAGCGAAAGCCGCGCCCGTGAGCTGGGTCTGACGCCGCGTGCCCGAATCCGTTCGATGGCTGTTGTTGGCTGTGACCCGTCAATTATGGGTTATGGTCCGGTTCCGGCCTCAAAACTGGCGCTGAAAAAAGCGGGACTCTCCACCAGCGATATCGGTTTGTTTGAGATGAACGAAGCCTTTGCCGCTCAGATCCTGCCGTGCATTAAAGATCTGGGGCTGATGGAGCAGATCGATGAGAAGATCAACCTCAACGGCGGGGCGATCGCTTTGGGTCATCCGCTGGGTTGCTCCGGGGCGCGTATCAGCACCACCTTGCTCAATCTGATGGAACGCAAAGACGTACAGTTTGGCCTGGCGACGATGTGTATCGGGTTAGGCCAGGGCATCGCGACGGTATTTGAGCGAGTTTAATCAAAGCATGTGACTTATTGTAGGCCGGGCAAGCGAAGCGCCCCCGGCGACTATGCCGGATGGCTACGCTGATGCGTCTTATCCGGCCTACAACACAAATGCCATTGTATAACAATTTAGTTGCCGTTCTTCCCGCCTGTCAGGGGCGGGTTTTTTTATTTCCCTGAACTACCTCGCACCACTAACTGCACCGGCAACAGCAGATTCTCTTCCTGATTTTCTTCCAGCAATAAACGCAGCGCTTCACGCCCCAATTGTTGTTTATCAACCGCAATAGTAGTGAGTGGTGGATGTGACCAGGCCGCAGCATCGATATCATCAAACCCCACCAGCGCGAGATCTTCCGGGATGCGTATCCCCTGCTGTGCGCACACCCGTTGAACAACCAGCGCTGCCGCATCGTTATAGGCAAAAATAGCATCGGGCGGCTCCGGCAATCTGAGTAGCTCATTTACCGCCTCAACCAGAGATTGATCGGTATCCAACAGCGGCGGCGCAACGGCTTCATACTCTGGCGGCATCAGCAAACGGGCCTCATACAATGCCTGACGGTAGCCCTTCTCGCGCTGACGGATGCTGTAGTGCGCAAGCGTGCTGGCAAGAAAAGCAATACGGCTGCGACCTTGTGCAATCAAATGTTGCGTGGCCAGATACCCACCCTGAGTGTTATCCGGGTTCACGCAAGGCAGGCCCGGCGCCCAGAGATCCACCAGCACCAACGGCAGCTTCATCTGTTGCAGCAAGCCAAGTAATTCAGGCTCAAAAAATCCGGCACAGATCAGTGCATCAGGCTGGTGCAGCAGCACCTGCTCACTCACTGCATCGCCTGGACCAATGGAGAGAAAGCTCAGCGCAATACCATGGTCACGACAGTTATCTTCTATCCCCAGCAGTAGTTGAGAATAAAACGGCAATGCCCGGCTGATATTGTGCTGGCGGTGAAGCAAAAAAAGGACGCGTTTGATCTTGTCAGTACGCAGACGGGAAAAATCATAACCCTGCTGCTGCGCCACAGAAATAATGCGCAGCCGGGTGTCTTCACGTAGCCCCGGCTGCCCTTTTAGGGCGCGGGAAACTGCGCCAACTGAAACACCACAAGCTTCGGCAATATCTCTGATACGTACAGGTTTCGTCATTTCACTCTCATTGATTCTACTATGGCTTGTTGCGCCCCCAGCCAGGCCGCACCACGTACACCGCTGCTGTCGCCGTGACGGGCCCGAACGATCGGTGTGCGGCACTGCTTACCAAATACGTACTGCGCCACTCGCGCCTGCAAACCCGAATACAGTAAATCGATATTGGATACCCCGCCCCCTAGCACGATAACATCGGGATCGAGCGTATTCACCACGCCCGCCAACGCACGCGCCAGTTGATCGCAATAGCGTTTCCATACAAAGCAGGCATCCGCATCACCCGATTCTACCTGTTGCATAATTTGTGGCACACCCACATGCTGCGCGGTGTGATTCAGGTACTGGCGTTCCAGACCGCTGCCGGAAATAAAGCTCTCAATACAGTTCAACTGTCCGCAATAGCATGTCACTCCAGCCCCGTCCTGAGATTCGTGGTAGCGCGGCAATGCATTATGCCCCCACTCTCCTGCGCAGGCGTTAGGTCCAGAGATCAAGCGGTTATCGATGCATAGTCCACCGCCGCAACCGGTACCGAGGATCACGCCAAATACCACGCTATGCCCGTGTCCGCTACCGTCCATCGCTTCCGACAAGGTAAAGCAGTTGGCATCATTAGTAACAGGCACGGGCATTCCTAACGCTCGCTCAAGGTCTTGCGCAAAGGCCTGTTGATTGAGCACCAGGATGTTGGAGTTCTTAATTAACCCCTCGCTATCCACCGCGCCAGGCACCCCAATGCCAACCGATAAAGGCTGATTAACGGCCAGTCTGGCCTTAGCAATCATCTCCGTCACGGCCTGGAAAAAATCACCGTAACTCTGCTTTGGTGTCGCGCATCGCTCGCGGTAAACAATTACACCCGCGTTATCAATCACCACCGCTTCGATTTTAGTCCCGCCAATATCCAGTCCGAGCCTCATGGTTTTCCTCGTTTGCGCCTCGCAATTTGATTGTGTCTAGTTTGCCAATTTTGTTTACTAAACAAAAAGAGACCTGTCACAAAAGCTAAGTTTTGTGATTAATAGATAGGAAAAATATGTTTACTAAAAAACGTGGTAAAAAAGAGAAACAACGAGATCGGGCTTGCACCCTGTTAGAAGAAGTAAGGTTGGTGATGAATGCGCCGGAAGGACTCCGGCGCACAGCGCTTAAATGAACGCGAAAGCGTCGCCAAACAGGCGATCTTCACGCGCACTGCGTTCATTACAGAACAGATCGCGCGCGATTTTGGCCATTTCGAAACGACCAGCGATGTAGATATCATGCTCCGCCAGGGTACCGTAATCCTGTAATACTGCCGTTAACACGGTTCCCGTACGACCACGCCAGCCGTCTTCAGGCTGTTCCACCACTGGCTCAACGCGCAAATTCGGGTGATTCACTGACAGCGCTTCCAGCTCGGAGAGATCGTAGAGATGCTTCTCTTCGCGCCCGCCCCAGTAAATGGTGATATCGCGATTTGGATTGCGCGCCAGCGCGGTAAGCAGAATGGAACGCACGTAAGAGAACCCTGTACCACCGGCAATCAGGATCAGCGGGCGCTCGTCTTCATCACGCAGCCAGGCTTCGCCATGCGGAATGTCGACCTTGATCTCCCGGTCTTTCAGAATACGGTCCATCACGGCCATGGCATAAAGATTTAGCTCAGAGGCGCCAACGTGCAGCTCAATGAATCCTTGCTCGTCCGGCGTTGATGCCATGGAGAACGGACGCTTATCCCTTTCGTCCATCACGACCATTAAATACTGGCCAGCACGAAAGGAAAACGCCGCGTCTGGCACTAAACGAACGCGATATACGGTGTCAGTGATAGCTTCTACCGAGGTCACTTTACAGCTTAAGGTTGTCATGCGCTCTCTCTGTCGGATCAATAGGCAAAACGATCGCGCCTCAGGCGCTTTTGCCGTCATTAAAGATGGCCAGTTCATCCCAAATTGCGTCAATGCGCGCAGTCACTTCAGGATCTTTTTTAATCGGACGTCCCCATTCACGTTGGGTTTCGCCCGGCCATTTATTTGTGGCATCCAGCCCCATTTTTGAACCAAGGCCGGAAACCGGCGAGGCAAAGTCCAGGTAATCAATTGGCGTATTCTCTACCAGTACCGTATCCCGGGCCGGATCCATACGGGTAGTAATTGCCCAAATCACATCATTCCAGTCACGTGCGTTGACGTCATCATCGCAAACAATAACAAATTTGGTGTACATAAACTGACGCAAAAACGACCAAACACCCATCATGACGCGTTTGGCATGGCCAGCGTACTGTTTTTTCATCGTCACGACGGCCAGGCGATATGAACAGCCTTCCGGAGGTAGATAAAAATCGACGATTTCCGGGAACTGCTTTTGCAGAATCGGCACGAAGACTTCGTTCAGCGCCACGCCGAGCACCGCGGGTTCATCTGGCGGGCGTCCGGTATAGGTAGAGTGATAAATTGCATCTTCACGCTGGGTAATGTGCGTGACGGTAAAGACCGGGAAGCTATCTACTTCGTTGTAGTAGCCGGTATGATCGCCATACGGCCCTTCCGGAGCCAGCTCGCCCGGTTCAATGTACCCTTCCAGCACGATTTCTGCACTGGCAGGCACTTCCAGGTCGTTGGAAATACATTTAACTACTTCGGTCTTGGTTCCGCGCAACAGCCCGGCAAATGCGTACTCGGATAATGTATCAGGAACCGGCGTCACGGCCCCCAGAATGGTCGCAGGATCGGCTCCTAACGCCACAGAAACCGGGAAGCGTTCGCCCGGATGCGCTGCGCACCATTCCTGGTAATCAAGCGCGCCGCCGCGATGGGACAGCCAGCGCATAATGAGCTTGTTTTTGCCAATCAGCTGCTGACGATAGATGCCCAGATTCTGCCGCTCTTTATGCGGACCACGCGTTACGGTGAGCCCCCAGGTAATCAGCGGCGCGGCATCTTCCGGCCAGCAGGTCATAATCGGAATGCGGTTTAAATCAACGTCATCGCCCGAGTAGATTTTTTGCTGACAAGGTGCACCGCGCAACCGCTTAGTCGGCATGTTCAACACCTGCTTAAACTGCGGCAGCTTATCAAACAGATCGCGGAATCCTTTCGGTGGCTCTGGCTCTTTCAAAAACGCCAACAGTTTACCGACTTCTCGTAGCGCCGAGACATCTTCTTGTCCCATCCCCATCGCAACACGCTTTGGTGTGCCAAACAGGTTACACAGCACCGGCATTGAATAGCCTTTCGGATTCTCAAACAGCAACACAGGCCCACCGGCACGCAGGGTGCGATCGGCAATTTCAGTAATTTCCAGGTGGGGATCCACCTCAAGCGAAATGCGTTTGAGCTCGCCCTGCTGTTCAAGCAGCGTCAGGAAGTCGCGTAAATCGTGATATTTCATGGCGTCCATTGTGGCCTCTTCGTAAGCGCTTCATTATACGGCGTTCATCATTGTGATGCTGTATTTTTGTTAAATTAGCGTGAACTCTGGCGATACATATAAGCCCCGGGCGTATATACCCATTGGGTTTCAGCCTGCGTTGAGGCGGGTATAATTAACTTAACGCATGGCTTTTGCTATGCTGGCGCTCAGAACATGCGGATAAGAGTTATTATGCAATCCTGGTATTTACTGTACTGCAAACGTGGGCAACTTCAGCGAGCCCAGGAACACCTGGAAAGACAGGCGGTGAACTGTCTGACGCCTATGATCACCCTGGAAAAAATAGTGCGCGGTAAACGTACCACAGTCAGTGAACCACTATTCCCTAATTACATGTTTGTCGAGTTCGACCCGGAAGTGATCCACACCACCACTATCAATGCCACGCGTGGTGTCAGCCATTTCGTCCGTTTTGGAGCGACGCCTGCGACCGTCCCTTCTCCCGTTATTCACCAGCTTTCTATCTACAAGCCTGAAGGAATTGTTGACCCGCAAACTCCTCAGCCAGGGGACAGCGTGATTATTACTGAAGGGGCGTTTGAGGGGCTAAAAGCGATCTTCACCGAACCGGATGGCGAAGCGCGTTCCATGCTACTGCTTAACCTGTTGAATAAAGAGGTTAAGCAGAGCGTGAAAAATACCGGCTTTCGAAAAATTTAAGCCGTTTAGAAGGTCACTTCGAACAGCGTTCTGACGTTAGCATCAATGGTTGCTGACAGCCATTGAGGATCTTCTCCGCGCCAGTGGGCAATACGCTCAAGAATATGTGGCAGGTGCGCCGGTTCATTGCGCCGTGACGTCGGTTTAGGCGTTAAGTCGCGAGGAAGTAGGTAAGGCGCATCAGTTTCGATCAGTAGTCTTTCTACCGGAATAAACGGCAGCAGTTCCCGCAGTTCCATCCCCCGACGCTCATCACAGACCCAGCCGGTAATACCAATATAAAGCCCTCGGTCCACACAGTCCTGCATCTCCTGCCGCGTTCCGGTAAAACAGTGCAGCACCGCGCCCGGGAGGCTATCCAGCCACGGCTCCAGCAACGTCAGAAAACGCTCATGGGCATCCCGACAATGCATGAAAATCGGCATCTGCAGTTCAGCGGCAATGCGCAGTTGTGCCTCAAAAGCACGTTCCTGCTCCTGCGGCGTGGAGAAATTGCGATTGAAATCCAGACCGCACTCGCCAATAGCGACCACCTCAGACTGGTTTGCCAGCGCGATAATCTCGTCTTCCGTTGAGGATTGCCATTGGCTACTGTCATGCGGGTGCACGCCAGCCGTGGACCAGCAATGTGGATAATGTTGCGCCAACTTCAGCGCCTGCTGGCTTTCGTGCAGGTTTGTTCCGGTCAGAAGCATACCGTTTACGCCCGCAGCAAAGGCGCGCGCCACAACATCATCCCTGTCTTTCGCAAATTGTGAACTGGTTAAATTAACGCCAATATCAAACATGCTACCTCCCATATGACAACCGCCCTGACGGGCGGTTGAATTTACTCTTCTGTTTTCTCGGTGGCTTCGGCTTCTTTTGCTTCTTCAGCCTCGTTGTCCTCATCTCGCGTACGTCGCTTACCGACATAGAAACGAGAGAAGAAAACGCCCACTTCAAACAGACAGTACATCGGTATCGCCAACAACGTTTGCGAGAAGACATCTGGCGGAGTCAGTAACATCCCGACGACGAATGCTCCCACCACAACGTAAGGTCGTTTCTTACGTAAATCTTCAGGTGTTGTAATGCCCATCCAGCATAGCAGCACAATGGCGACAGGGACCTCAAAAGAGACACCGAAAGCCATAAACAGCGCCATTACGAAACTGAGATAGCTGGCAATGTCCGTCGATACCTGCACGCCTTGCGGAGCCGTGTTGGCCAGAAAACCAAACGCCAACGGAAAGACGACAAAATAGGCGAATGCCATGCCGATGTAGAACAACAACGAACTGGAAACCAGCAGCGGCACAACCAGTCGACGTTCATGTTTATACAAAGCAGGCGCAATAAATGCCCACACCTGGTAGAGGATCACTGGCGCTGACAGGATCAGCGACACCATGAAGGTCAACTTTATTGGGGTAAAGAACGGCGAGGCCACATCGGTGGCGATCATCGTTGCACCCTGCGGCATCTGTTTAATCAGCGGCGCCGCAACCATATGGTAAATGTCGTTGGCAAAGTAAACCAACGCCAGAAAGATCACGATAACCGCAATAATGCAGTTCAGGAGTCGCTTACGCAGCTCGATAAGATGCGTAATGAGCGGTTGGGTATCTTCTACAGCCATGTTTACGGTTTATCACTCGACGAGGGGGAGGATTCGACAACAGGTGCGGCAGCTTTCTTTTCTGCATCCATCAACGTGGCGGAAGTGTTTTCCGTCTGCTCTGGCGTTTTAGCACCCGCGGATTCCGGTTTTTGCTCCGGCGAACTGGCCTGGTTTTCAGCGGCGGCAGGGGTGACCCCTTCTCGCTGCGCTTCACCGTCTTTCACCACCGGATTATGGATAGTGTGCGCTTCATCGCTCGCTTTCTCAGGATCGTGCACACTGTAAGAACGCTTCATCGATTCCGCAGCCTCACGCAGCTCATCCATTGACGCTTTCAGCTCCGGGGTCAGATTTGTCAGGCTCGCTTTCTCTACTTTCTTCAGGCTGTCCTGAAACTCCTGAAGCTTAAGCTCCTGGGTCAGTTCATTCTGAACAGTAGTTGCAAGGGAACGCAAAGCGCGAACCCAGCCAGCAACCGTTTTTACCGCTACAGGTAATCGTTGCGGCCCCAGAACAATGAGGCCGATCACGAACACCAATAACAGTTCGCTAAAACCGATATCAAACACGGATTATACCTGCTCTTTATCTTGGCTTTTGGCGTCTTCCTTTTTCACTTCACCCTGCTTATCGGTGATGGATTTAGCAGTAAAATCAGCGTCCTGGCTGGTTTTATCTTGCTTAGGCTCATCATCACCCATCGCTTTTTTGAAGCCTTTGATCGACGCGCCAAGATCGGAACCGATGGAGCCGAGTTTCTTGGTGCCAAATAGCAGTACAACGATGACGGCAATGATCAACAACTGCCAAATACTGATACCACCCATACATGTTCCTCTGTCATAGATGATGAATTAATAAGGCCGTAGTATACGTTACACGACCTGCCTTGGGCGATGAAAAATTCAGCGCATTTTGCGCCAGCCGATCAACCAGGCTATGACGCCTCCCGCCATTAACCAGCCCGGCATAAGCCCCCACTCAGGGCGGCTTACCAGCAGGAATGTTCCACTTAGCAACAATGTTGCGCCAATGCCCAATAAATAACGGGATTGTCCCTGGCGTACATGATTCGCGTGAAGCTCGCGGGCAATCTTATCAACACTGTGCTGTAAATATTTGCCCTGGCGCAAACTGTCATACACCAGTTCAGGTATTTCTGGCATTTTTTCGACCCAGAACGGTGCTTTTTCTTTAAATGCCCTAACGAGCGCCGGAATACCGACCTGATCTTTAATCCAGGATTCGAGGAATGGCTTAGCCGTTTTCCACAAATCTAACTGCGGGTAGAGTTGTCGTCCGACACCTTCTACGTACAGCAGCGTCTTCTGGAGCAATACCAGTTGAGGCTGAACTTCCATATTGAAGCGGCGCGCAGTGTTGAACAGATTCAGCAGCACGTGACCAAAGGAAATCTCCGCCAGCGGTTTTTCAAAAATCGGCTCGCACACGGTACGAATGGCAAATTCAAACTCTTCTACGTTGGTATCCGGCGGAACCCAACCAGAATCCACGTGCAGTTCAGCAACTTTGCGGTAATCGCGGTTAAAGAACGCAATGAAGTTTTCAGCCAGGTAACGCTTATCTTCTTTGTTTAAAGAGCCCACAATCCCACAATCAATACCAATGTATTTCGGGTTTTCAGGGTGCTCATAACTGACAAAAATGTTCCCGGGGTGCATATCCGCATGGAAAAAGCTGTCGCGGAATACCTGAGTAAAGAAGACCTGAACACCACGCTCGGCCAACAATTTCATATTGGTGCCGTTCTTCTCAAGCGTGGTGACATCTGAAACCGGGATGCCGTAAATGCGCTCCATCACCATCATGTTCTGACTGCAATAGTCGGAATACACTTCCGGGATGTACAGCATCGGACTATCTTCAAAATTACGTCGTAGCTGAATGGCGTTCGCCGATTCGCGCAGCAGATTCAGTTCATCGATCAACGTTTTTTCATATTCACGGACGACTTCTGTTGGTCGCAGGCGACGCCCATCTGGCAGCAGACGAGGAACCCAACGAGCCAGGCGGTAGATCAGTTTTAAATCCGCTTTGATGACCGGAAGTATGTCCGGGCGAATAACTTTGATCACCACCTCTTTGCCATTCGATTTCAACCGCGCAGTGTGGACCTGAGCAACAGACGCAGATGCCAGCGGCGTGATCTCAAAATCATCAAACCATTCCTCGACGGGCAGCCCGCCCATAGCCTCTTCGATTTGTTTTTTCGCTCTAAGCCCATCGAACGGGGCAACCCGATCCTGCAATAGCGCAAGCTGATCGGCGATGTGCGGAGGGAAAAGGTCACGACGGGTAGAGAGCATTTGCCCAAACTTGATCCACACCGGGCCGAGTTCCTGTAAAGCCAGTCTCAGCCTTTCTCCCAGCGGTTTATCTTTATGTCGGTTGGGCATCCAGAACAACGAGTAACGCCACAACCGAAGCGGCAGCGTGATTCGCATTTTGGGGATGAGTTCATCAAGACCGTAGCTTAAAAAAGTGCGAATGATGAAATAAAGGCGCCGTACTTCACCTGGCGTCATTTGGCCTCCAGTTTTTCCAGCCGTTTGGCCAGAGATTCAACCGCGCGCTCAACGGCTGCCGTTTCTTCAGCAAACCATGCAACCTCTAGTGGACCAGGAGCCATGCGCCACTCTTCGGTGATCGCTTCGGCGACATAGCGCTGCTGGCGCTGAAAGTTATGGCACAGGAACTTCGCTCCACCACGCAAGACTTTGCTGACCCCTTCTGCGACGATATCGCCGGTATAGGGTGCTAACAGTTCTGCAGGATCCAACTCCGCCAGATCGGCCAGCGCAACAAAGTTCTGTACTACCTGGATATCGCCCTGGACTTCCAGCTCACCGCTGCGGATAAGCGTGGTGAGTTGCTGTCGGTCACGCAATTTCGGTAACACACTGGCATATGTGATTACGGTGCAATCGGCTTCGCCTTCCCATGCCCCCAGCACATCGACCTGGCGCTCGCTAAACACCAGGACTAACGGTGTTGAAAATCCTTTGAGATCAACACGCAGCACCTTCCCTTGTAAACGCGTTCTGGCTGACTTCAGCGCAGGAGAACGGTACAGAAAGGTGTTGAGCAGATTTTCAACGCCTGCGGTTACTAAGGGTTTTAAAGGCATCCCCACTCTCCTGTCAGAACTTGTAACCACGATGCAGCGCAACGACACCTGCTGTCAGGTTGTAGTAATCAACGCTTTCGAACCCGGCATCTTGCATCATTGCTTTTAAGGTGTCCTGATCGGGATGCATACGGATGGACTCCGCCAAATAACGGTAGCTGTCCGCATCGCTTGCTACCATTGAACCTATGCGCGGCAGAACATGGAAAGAGTATGCGTCGTAGGCTTTGCTCAACGGTTCGATGATGGGTTTGGAGAATTCCAGCACCAGTAGACGTCCGCCCGGCTTCAATACGCGGTACATGGAGCGCAATGCTTTGTCTTTATCCGTTACGTTGCGCAGACCGAAAGAGATGGTGATGCAGTCAAACGTGTTGTCAGGGAAAGGTAATGCTTCCGCATTCGCCTGAACGTACTCAACGTTACCTACCACGCCAATATTACGCAGCTTTTCGCGACCCATTTTGAGCATTGAGTCATTGATATCCGCCAGCACAACTTTGCCGGTTTCACCAACCATGCGAGAGAATTTCGCCGTCAGATCGCCGGTACCGCCTGCTAAATCGAGAACGGTTTGCCCGCGACGCACGCCACTGCAATCAATGGTGAAGCGCTTCCACAAACGATGAATGCCAAATGACATTAAGTCATTCATAACGTCATATTTAGACGCCACAGAATGAAAAACGTGGGCCACCATGTCAGCTTTCTGCTCTTTAGCGACGGTCTGAAAGCCAAAGTGCGTCGTTTCTTGTGAATTATCCACCATCTCAGTGCCTGCTCATCCAAAAAATGTTCGAGAAGTGTAACAGATTGGGCCAATTTGCCCTACCCTTCTACCGGGTTCAACTACCCCAAATGGACTAGTTTGATTGCTGATTTATCGCTTCATCCTCGGGGTAAGACGCATCTTGTTGCGTCTCAGGGACCGAGCGCAAGCGGTATTCTTCATCCTGTGTAGTAGCTTGTTCAGCCAGCTCAGGATTAATCTCGCGCTTAATTTCCACGCCTAAACTACGAAACGCTTCTGCCTGCGACAGGACGTTTCCACGACCGGAAGAGAGTTTTTTCATCGCCTGTCGGTAGTTGTCCTGGGCTTTGTCCAGGCTTTGGCCTATTGCCGACATATCATCCACAAACAACCGCATCTTGTCATAAAGTTTGCTGGCCCGATCGGCAATTTGTTGCGCATTACGACTCTGATGCTCGTAGCGCCACAGGTTGGCGATCGTGCGCAATGCCACCAACAGCGTGGTAGGGCTCACCAGCATAATGTTATTTCTAAGCGCTTCGGTAATCAGTTCGGGCTGTCTGTCGAGCGCCAGCAAAAAAGCGGGCTCAACGGGGATAAACATCAACACATAGTCAAGCGTACGCAGCCCAGGAAGCTGCTGATAATCTTTGCGACCCAGTAGTCGAATATGGTTGCGCACCGAGGCGATGTGCTCCTGCAATGCACTTTCGCGGGTGTATTCATCTTCTGCGTTAAAATAGCGCTCATAGGCGACCAGCGTCATTTTCGCATCGATCACCACATCTTTACCCTGCGGTAGCCGAACGATGACATCAGGCTGCATTCGCGAACGGGCGTCGTTTTCGATGCTAACCTGGGTTTCATATTCATAACCTTCACGCAGACCAGAGGCTTCGAGTACCCGCGTGAGTACAACCTCTCCCCAGTTACCCTGCGTTTTGTTATCGCCTTTTAATGCCCGCGTCAGGTTTACCGCTTCCTGCGCCATCTGCGCATTCAGTTGCTGGAGATTACGAATTTCGTGTGCCAGGGTATGGCGTTCTTGCGCCTCTTTACCAAAGCTATCCTGAACTTGGCGACGAAAACCGTCCAGTTGTTCACGAAGCGGCGCAAGCAGGCTGTTCAGACTTTGGCGATTTTGCTCATCAACACGGCGGTTGCTGTGCTCAAAAATACGATTCGCCAGATTTTCAAACTGTTCGCTCAGACGCTGTTCGCTGTTGATCATCTGGCGGATTTTATCTTCCGCATGCTGTTGGGTTGCTTCCAGCCGGGTAGTGACTTCACGGAGATCGGCTTCCAGAGAGGTGTTGATACTGTTCAGACTGCGTAATTCGTTATTGAGTAGTTCGCACTCATCACGCCAGTGAGCTTCCTGCGAGAGCTGCTGGCGAGCGGCGCTTAGCGCAATATCCAGTTCACGTCGCTCTTCGATGAGGTCGGCACGGATTTGATCGGCGCGTGCTTTTGTCGCCAGCCACCCTACCAGTAGCCCTGCGGCTAACGCCAACACGGCACTCATCATAATTGAAATATCCACAACGCCCCCTTACAGCAACGACTTACCCGCACAAAATAGAATTGTGCTGTATAAACGTCCAGTTTAAAAGGAATTTCCTGCGAGGCACTACGCAAAATAAAAAGGCCGAACGCGTCGGCCTTTTTGAATAGAAGGGGGAATTACAGTAAACGACGCGCGGCTTCAACCACGATTTTCACCGCGTGACTTTCCGTTTGTTTCATCGTTTCCGCATTAGGGATCTCTTGCTGAGTACGGTTCACGATAACACCTGCGACCATACCGGCACGCAGACCCTGGCTTGCGCACATGGTCAGCAGCGTAGCAGATTCCATTTCGTAGTTCATGACGCCCATAGACTGCCACTCTTCCATTGAGCCTTTGAAACGGCTCACGACGCGACCAGAGAAGGTGTCATAACGCTCCTGGCCTGGGTAGAAGGTGTCAGAAGATGCGGTAACGCCCACGTGAGTAGTGGCGCCGATAGATTTCGCCGCTTCCACCAGCGCGGTGGTGCACTCGAAGTCCGCAACGGCCGGGAATTCCATTGGCGCGAAGTGCAGGCTTGCACCGTCCAGACGAACAGATGCCGTGGTAACCAGTACATCACCTACGTTGATATGCGGCTGGATAGCACCAGTCGTACCGATACGCAGGAAGGTACGAATGCCCAGCTGTGCCAGTTCTTCTACGGCAATAGAGGTGGATGGGCCGCCGATACCGGTAGAGCAAACGATCACGGCTTTACCATCCAGCTCAGCACGCCAGGTGGTGAACTCGCGATGAGATGCCAGCTTAACCGGCTTATCCATCAGCGCGGCGATCTTTTCCACACGCTCCGGGTCGCCAGGGACGATAGCAAGCGTAGCCCCTTGTAAATCGTTCTTAGTGAGGCCGAGATGAAAAACATCAGACTTAGACATAAAAACTCCTCTGTGAATCGGTTTTGTCAGAAGAAGCAAAAACACACTTTACCGAAGGCATAAACATATTTTCGTGACAGTCATCACTATGATGTAAATAAATTGCATTCAATTACCATCAAAAAGTGATGCATGTCACATAAATGATGTGATGTAAGGAAGCCCTGCACAAAAGATAGCCCGTTTAAGGCAATGTGGTTCGTTGCATGTGTCTATAGTTAACAATGCGCTTTTTGGCTGAATATTTAAGGGTACGGAGAATACCATGACAACACGACAATCTGGCTTTGCACCTGCTGTATCTCCACCGACGTCTACCACGGTTCACACCCCGGATAATGCAATTATCGCCGGGGTAACGTCCATACCTTCACAAGGCGATGATATGCCAGCGTATCACGCACGACCAAAACAGACTGATGGCCTGCTGCCCGTAGTCATTGTCGTGCAGGAGATATTTGGTATTCATGAACACATTCGTGACGTTTGCCGTCGTCTGGCTCTGGAAGGGTATCTGGCTATCGCACCAGAACTCTATTTTCGCGAAGGCGATCCCAATGACTTTGCCGATATCCCTACGCTGCTTAGTGGCCTTGTCGCCAAAGTGCCCGACTCTCAGGTACTGGCCGATCTGGACCACGTCGCTAGCTGGGCCTCCCGCAACGGAGGAGATGCGCACCAGTTGATGATCACCGGATTTTGCTGGGGTGGGCGCATCACCTGGCTGTATGCCGCACATAATCCGCAGTTAAAAGCGGCCGTGGCGTGGTATGGCAAACTGGTGGGTGATAAAACCCTCAACTCGCCAAAACATCCCGTTGATATCGCAACCGATCTTAACGCCCCCGTTTTGGGGCTTTATGGCGGCCAGGACACCAGCATTCCGCAAGATACCGTTGAAACAATGCGCCAGGCACTGCGCGCCGCCAATGCTAAAGCGGAAATCGTGGTCTATCCCGATGCCGGACATGCGTTCAACGCCGATTATCGCCCGAGCTATCACGAAGAGTCCGCGAAAGACGGTTGGCAGAGAATGCTGGAGTGGTTCGTGCAATACGGTGGGAAGAAATAAACGTTAATTGCCCGGTGGCAGCGACGCCTGACCAGGCCTACAACTATTGCGATTTCCTGTAACCCGGGTAAGCGCCAGCGCTTCCCCGGGCACCGAATTACGCCTGACGCAAATTCTGCGCCGCTTTGACCATGTTCGCCAGCGCGGCACGGGTTTCCGGCCAGCCGCGGGTTTTCAGGCCGCAGTCCGGGTTCACCCACAGACGTTCTGCTGGAATGCGCAGCTCGGCTTTCTTCAACAGGGCTTCAATCCACTCCACGCTCGGGACGTTCGGCGAGTGAATATCGTATACGCCCGGCCCGATTTCGTTCGGATAGTCGAACTCTTCAAACGATTCCAGCAACTCCATATCAGAGCGCGAGGTTTCAATGGTAATCACGTCCGCATCCAGCGCCGCAATGGAGTCCATGATGTCGTTGAACTCGCAATAACACATGTGGGTGTGGATCTGGGTTTCATCCTTCGCTACCGCCGCGTTAATGCGGAAGGCTTCCACGCCCCACTCCAGATACGCCGCCCAGTCGCTGCGACGCAGCGGCAGACCTTCGCGCAGTGCCGGTTCATCAATCTGGATGATGCCGATACCCGCCGCTTCCAGATCCGCCACTTCATCACGCAGCGCCAGCGCAATCTGCTTCGCGATGGTTTTACGCGTCACGTCTTCACGCGGGAATGACCAGCAGAGAATGGTCACCGGACCGGTCAGCATGCCTTTTACCGGTTTGTCGGTCAGCGACTGGGCATATTTCGCCCACTCCACGGTGATCGCTTCCGGGCGGCTGACGTCGCCAATCACCACCGGCGGCTTCACGCAGCGAGAGCCGTAGCTCTGCACCCAACCGTTCTGGGTAAAGACGAAACCGTCCAGGTGCTCACCAAAGTATTCGACCATGTCATTACGCTCGGCTTCACCGTGTACCAGCACGTCGAGACCCAGACGTTCCTGTTCAACAATCGCCTGTTTGATATGTTCCGCAATTCCGGTGCGATAGTTACCAGCATCCAGGTTGCCCTTTTTGAAGTCCAGGCGCAGGCCGCGAATTTCTGTGGTTTGCGGGAATGAACCGATAGTCGTAGTCGGCCATGCCGGCAGATTAAAGCGGGCACGTTGCGCCTCGGCGCGAACCGGGTAAGCGTTAGCGCGCTGGCTGTCCTGGGCGGTGATTGCCGCCAGACGTTTTTCCACTGCGGCGTTGTGTACGCGGGTAGAGTGACGACGAGCCTGAATCGGTGCGCTCCACTCGGCAATTGCCGCCGTATCACCGCTATTCAACGCATCGCGCAGCAGCGCCAGCTCGCCGCATTTTTGCAGGGCGAAGGCAAACCAGCTCTTCACTTCTGCATCAAGGCGGGTTTCAACACTGAGATCGATTGGGCTGTGCAGCAGGGAGCAGGAAGAAGCCACCCACAGGTTACGTTTCCCGACGATATCTTTGATTTGTGCGTATTTTTCGCTGAGATCGGCACGCCAGACGTTGCGGCCGTTCACCAGCCCCGCTGACAGCAGCCAGTCGGCAGGCAGACGTTTATGCAACTCGGCTGCATCATCTTTGCCGTGCACGAAGTCAACGTGCAGTCCCTGCACCGGCAGGGCGGTAATGGTATCCAGGTTTGGCGTTACGCCTTCGAAGTAGGTGGTCAGCAGCAGCTTCACCTGACCCGTCAGCGCGTCATAAGCTGGTTTGAAGGCCTCCAGCCACGCTTGCGGCAATTCCAGCACCAGAGCGGGTTCGTCAATCTGCACCCACTCAATACCGCGTTTCGCCAGCTCGGCCAGCACCTGCTGGTAAACCGGCAGAATGTCGTTCAACAGGCTCAGACGGTCAAACTGCTCGCCTTTCACTTTACCCAACCACAGGTAGGTTACCGGCCCCAGCAACACAGGCTTCACTTTGTGACCGAGCGCCAGCGCTTCGTCCACATCATCCAGCAGTTGGGTCCAGGTCAGTTTGAACTGCTGACCTTTAGTGAACTCTGGCACCATGTAATGATAGTTGGTGTTAAACCATTTGGTCATTTCTGCCGCCGCCGCGGGTTCACCCGTTGGTGCGCGGCCACGGCCAATGCGGAATAAGGTATCGATATCGACCGAGCCGTCTTTATTTTGATGGCGAGCCGGAACGTTGCCGAGCAGCAGGCTAGTAGTCAGCACGTGATCGTACCAGGCAAAATCACCCACCGGCAGCAGGTCAACGCCCGCCTGCTTCTGCTGATCCCAGTGGCGGGCACGCAGCTCGCGGCCAACGGTCAGCAAATCTTCACGGGAAGAATTTCCCGCCCAGTAGCTTTCTTGCGCTTTCTTCAACTCGCGACGCAGGCCAACGCGAGGGAAACCGAGGGTGTGATTCAATATTGTCATTTTTCTTCCTCTCTTATTTTATTGAATCTGAAGCAAAAACTCTAAATAGTTCGGTTTGCAGGAAGGCGGCGACACAGCGCATCCCCAGGAGCTTACTGAAGTAAGTGACTGGGGCAAGCGAGGAAGCCAACGCATCTGCAAGCCGAAATATGACGAGTTTTGGACGTCCAGATGTTTACACATCCATAATTGGCGGTTACTGTATATTCCTCAAGCGCAATTTATTCATGCCGAAGTGAAGGACTTTCATGATCGAGATTAAACACCTGAAAACGCTCCAGGCGTTGCGGAATAGTGGTTCTCTGGCAGCCGCTGCGGCGACGTTGCATCAGACCCAATCCGCCCTTTCTCACCAGTTCAGCGATCTGGAGCAGCGCCTTGGCTTTCGACTTTTTATCCGTAAAAGCCAGCCTCTGCGCTTTACGCCGCAGGGAGAAATCCTGCTGCAGTTAGCCAGTCAGGTGTTGCCGCAAATTGGTCGTGCGCTGCAGGCCTGCAACGAACCGCAGCAAACCAGGTTGCGAATCGCGATTGAATGTCACAGTTGTATTCAATGGCTGACGCCCGCGCTGGAGAATTTTCGTGCTAACTGGCCGCAGGTGGAGATGGACTTTAAATCCGGCGTGACGTTCGATCCGCAACCAGCGCTACAGCAGGATGAGCTGGATCTGGTGTTAACCTCCGACATCTTGCCGCGCAGCGGATTGCACTACTCGCCGATGTTCGATTTTGAAGTCCGCCTGGTACTGGCGCCTGACCATCCGTTGGCTAGCAAAACGCAAATCACGCCAGAAGATTTGGCCAGCGAGACGCTGCTCATTTACCCGGTGCAACGGAGTCGACTGGATGTATGGCGGCATTTCCTGCAACCTGCAGGCGTTAGTCCGTCGCTGAAAAGCGTGGATAACACCTTGCTGCTGATTCAGATGGTTGCAGCCAGAATGGGTATCGCGGCGTTACCGCACTGGGTGGTGGAGAGTTTTGAACGCCAGGGCCTGGTAGTGACCAAAACCCTGGGTGATGGATTGTGGAGCCGACTGTACGCCGCCGTGCGTGATGGCGAGCAGCGACAGCCGGTCACAGAAGCGTTTATTCGCTCAGCGCGGAATCACGCCTGCGATCACCTGCCGTTTGTACGGAGTGCGGAACGACCCACTTTCGATGTACCCACAGTGAAGCCACTATCACAGCCGCACCAATGATGAAGCTTGGCCAGTGAGGTTGTTGATGCCAGATAGCCAGGTTAACCAACAGTCCGGCAGGGACATGCATATTGTTCATGATGCCCAGCGTGCCCGCATCCACCTGGGTCGCACCGTAGTTCCACATAAAGTAACCAATGCCGGACGCCGCCACGCCAAGAAAGACCAGAATTCCCCACTGTAGCGTGGTTGCAGGCATTTTCTGCGCATTGCCCAGCATGAACCAGGCCACGACAGCCACCATAAAGGCGCCCATATAAAACCAGGCAAAGGCGTTGTGCTGCGGCATTGGCCGCGTCTCCATCAGACGTTTATAGCCCACCATACCAATGGCAAAGCTGATATTGGACAACTGCACCAGCAGCAGACCGGTCCAGAAGTGGCTGGTCACCTGATCGTAACGAATGATCCCCGCACCAATCACCGCCAGTAACGCACTAAAGGCGTAACTCCAGCGCAGACGACGTCCGCTCATCAGATCATAAATCAGCGTAATGTAGAGCGGCGTCAGCACGGTAAAGAGCAGCAGTTCTGAAACCGTCAGGTACAGATAGGCGTGAAAACTCAGCATGTACATAATGCCAAGCTGCATGGCACCCACCAGCATATACAGCCCGATCGTTTTTACGCTGTGCCCACGAGTACGTAGAAACGGCAGGAACACCAGCGCAGCCAGCCCAACGCGCACCAGCACCGCAAAATAGCTATCGACATGACCGGCAAGGTACTCGCCAAACAGGCTAAAGGAAAAGGCCCACAGAATTGTGGTAATGATGAGTAACGCCACAATGGATGTCTCTTAACAAAAGGTACACCCATTGTAGCGAAGTTTTTAGTTGACAACTGGTCAACTAACAAACAGAAGGTTACTGCAAAAACAGTTCACGCAGATAGTGTGGCACGGCATCGTCGGCATTAAGACCAATGACTTCCAGTTCCGGGTGCAGATCCTTCAGGCGCTGGTGGGCGTTGCCCATGATGCAGCCTTTACCTGCCATGGAGAGCATTTCCGCATCGTTCATCCCGTCGCCAAAGGCGATGCAGTCTTTCAGGCTGTAGCCCATCGCTTTTGCTACCGCTTCCAGCGCATGACCTTTCGATACGCCGCCAGCCATGACTTCCAGACAGGTAAGCGTAGAGAAGCTGACGTTAACGCGATCGCCCCAGCGGGCGTTAATCGCCTGCTCCAGCGGCAGTAGCCTTTCGTGAGAGTCGGTGGTGAAGAACACTTTGCTGACGCCCTCAGGCTCCAGTAATGCAGGTTCAAACAGTGAATAGTTAAACACCGCTTCTTTGAAGAAACGCATTTCGTCCGGACGATGGCGATTCATAAACCACTCATCATCGCGATAAACGTTGGTCACGATGTCCGGGTTTGCATTCACTACGCCAAACAGGTCGCTGGCAATATCGCGATCCAGGTTATGGGAAAACACCAGATTCCCGTCAGAATCATGCACGCGCGCGCCGTTAGACGTGATCATGTAGGTTTTAATGCCGAGGTTATCGCGAATTTGCCCCACATCAACATGATGACGGCCTGTCGCAAACACGAAGTTAACGCCACGAGCGGTCAATAACTTCAGCGTCTCTTTGGCATAAGGGGACAAAGTATGGTCGGGAGAAAGCAGCGTACCGTCTAAATCAGACGCAACAACCTGATACATAAGAAAATTCAACCTCTAGGCAAAGCGGGTTCCGCTGGATGAGTTATGCTTGTCGAAAAATTCGACAATAGCGTTAAGCGCGACTGAGCGCATTGCGTCCTTTTCAAAAAGGATCTCATGGTACGCGCCTTTGATGACAAGCGGCTGACCCCCTTCTACAGGATGGCCTGCTGCGGCGCGGAGTTCACAAAAACGATCGTGCATGCGGTTATCTACCACCCGCTCTTCTTCAGCCTGAATCAGCAGCGTCGGCGTCGCGTCGTCTCCTGCTCCGGCCAGAACCTGTTCGCCTGCCAGAATACCTTCACGAACCCAGTGGTAGGTGGGGCCGCCAACGCGCAGTCGCGGCTCATCCGCATAGAAGCGCAGATTGCGCCGATAGCGCTGTCGACTATGCGTTAACGCATTCATACCGAATGGCAGCGCCCGCCAGCGCCCGGTTCCCATCGCATAGCCTTCGCGGATCCGCGGATGCCCTTCAGCCCAGTCCAGAATATGGCGTACCATCCAGTCGGGAAAGCGCATCACAATACCAAACATCGGCGCACAAAGCGCGATAGCATCACACTGATTCGGGTGGTGCTGCAGGAACAATGTGGCAATCGCACCGCCCATAGAATGCGCCAGGATATAGCGTTTTCTCCACGGACCGGGTAGCACTTCCTGCTGCCAGAAGGCGGTTAGATCGTCGACATAATCATTAAAGTTATCGACATGACCGCGGTGCGGATCCGAAAGCATACGCCCGGAACGCCCCTGGCCACGGTGATCGATAATGAGAACGTCAAAACCAGAATGAAACAGGTCATACGCCAGTTCAGCGTATTTCACGTAACTTTCAATGCGCCCAGGACAGACGACGATGACGCGATCGTTTTTTTCTGCATGAAAACGAACAAAATGTACGGGAATATCATCCACGCCCGTAAATTCCGCTTCTTCCCGCTGACGCCAGAAATCTGTCAGTGGCCCCATGGAAAAAGCAGCAAACGCGTTTTCTCTTGTTTCCCAGTCTTTTTGCTGCTGAAACATCGGGTATCCAGCCTCGCTGACCAAGTAAAATCGTTTTTTTCGCCGTCACTGACACAACCTAACGGCAGTAGCGTATTGTGGCATAAAAATAGACAATCCGGGAGTTTCTCATGACCTTTGAATGGTGGTTCGCCTACCTGCTGACCTCTATTATTTTGAGCTTGTCCCCAGGCTCTGGCGCAATCAATACCATGACCACCGCCATCAGCCACGGATATCACGGTGCCAGCGCGTCGATTGCGGGTTTGCAGACCGGGTTGGGTATTCATATCGTTCTGGTTGGCGTAGGACTGGGAACGCTATTTTCACGTTCGGTGATCGCATTTGAGGTGCTGAAGTGGGCGGGAGCGGCCTATCTGATTTGGCTGGGTATTCAGCAATGGCGCGCGGCGGGTGCTATCGATCTGAACACTATGGCAAATACGCAATCGCGCAGTCGGCTGTTCAAACGCGCGGTCTTTGTTAATCTGACCAATCCCAAGAGCATAGTTTTTCTTGCCGCTCTGTTCCCGCAGTTCATCCTGCCGCAGGAACCGCAGTTGATGCAGTACGTGGTGCTTGGCGTCACAACCATCGTGGTCGATATCATTGTGATGATCGGTTACGCGACGTTGGCAACGCGCATTGCAGGCTGGATTAAAGGGCCAAAGCAAATGAAGGCGCTCAACAAAGTGTTTGGCTCGCTATTTATGCTGATAGGCGCCCTGCTGGCATCGGCAAGGCATGCCTAGCAAATGGAACGGCTCTCGCAAAGAAATGCTAACAGTATGAGCGCCTGAACATGACTTTCCGTACTTTGCCGCAAAGGGAGAAAAGCCTTATATTCTGCACTGTTAGACGTTAATTGCTAATGTCAGAATGCCGCCACATTCACCTTTCTCGGATGATTAACGATGGCGGAAGCAACAACACCACATGACGCAGTATTTAAGACCTTCCTCTCCCGCGTGGAAACTGCGCGGGACTTTATCGAACTTCATCTTCCGCCCTCGCTGATCAAAATCTGCAAACTGGATACGCTCCGTCTGGAATCAGGCAGTTTTGTGGAGGACGATCTGCGTCCCTATTTCAGCGATATTCTCTACTCACTGGAAACCACCAGCGGGCATGGCTATGTACACGTGCTCATTGAGCATCAAAGCTCACCGGACAAGCATATGTCATTTCGTCTGATGCGCTACGCTATCGCAGCGATGCAACGTCATCTTGAGGCGGGAAACGACACTCTGCCGCTGGTTATTCCTGTTCTCTTTTACCATGGCAAGCAAAGCCCATGGCAAGGCTCAATGAACTGGCTGGATCACTTTGAGGATTCTGGAACCGCCCTTCAACTTTACAGCACACCATTTCCGTTGGTGGATGTGACGGTTATTCCAGATGATGAGATCATGCAGCATCGTAGTATGGCAGCGCTGACATTAGTACAAAAACACATTCGCCAGCGCGACATGGCGCAGTTGCTGGATAAACTTACCCGCCTGTTTATGCTGGAGAAGATGAGCGGACAACAAATAACCGTGCTGGTAAACTACATGGTGCAAGCAGGGAATACACAAGATGTTCAGACATTATTGTATAAGCTGGCACAGCGGGTGCCGCAGCATGGAGAAAAACTGATGACAATGGCGGATCAACTAAAGCAGATAGGCCGTGAAGAAGGGAGGCGCATTGCCCTTACTGATGTAGCAAAAGCGATGCTCAAGCGAGGTCTTGATACCGACGCGATTATGGAAATGACCGGCCTTTCGAAGGATGAGCTACAGAAGCTTGCGCAATAAGCCGCATACCGCCTGGGACTCCCAGGCGGGCAACAAACTTAGCGCGAAATAATCAGATGGATACCGAAGCCTGCGAACAGCGCGCCGGCAAAACCATCAATCCACTTCGCCAGACGCTGATAGCCACGACGCATTTTCGGAAGTGCAAACAGGCTGGCGACCACGGTAAACCACGCCAGTGTTTCCACGATGATCAGGGCAAAGATCCCCCAGCGCGCGCCCGTGCCCACGTTGTCGCCAACGAACAATGAGAATACGGAGCCAAAATAGATAATGGCTTTAGGGTTCGCCAGGTTGGTCAGCAGACCTTTCAAAAAGCTGCGTCCGCTCTGCGCCAGCTCCACCTGCGGAGTGGGCGCTGCAACATCCTGTTTTTTAAACGCGCCGCGCAGCATCTGATAACCCATCCAGCACAGATACAGCCCCCCGCCGACCATAATAATGGTATGCAGCCAGGCCATTTTTTCGATAATCAGATGCAGGCCGAGCAGTGCCACGCCAGCCCAGACCATGACGCCGCAGGTAATGCCCAGCACGCCCATCATAGCTTCTTTGCGCGAACGGCTAACCGCAGTTTGAGAAACAAAAAAGAAATCGGGACCGGGGCTCATCAGCGCAACGATATGCACCAACGCAACGGTGAAAAATAGCGTTAACATAAATGACTCGCGGGGGAATAGTTCAGTGAGTCACCATCCTGGCACTTTTTTGCCCGGCTGACTACTCTTCGTCGTCACCATCAACGTGTGCGCGAATAAGCGCCATAAACTCTTTACCGAAACGCTCAAGTTTACGCATCCCCACACCGTTGACGCTTAGCATTTCACTCGGTGAAACCGGCATCTGCTCCGCCATTTCAATCAGCGTGGCGTCGTTGAACACCACGTACGGCGGAATGTTCTCTTCGTCGGCAATGGCTTTACGCAGCTTACGCAATTTGGCGAACAGTTTGCGGTCGTAGTTACCACCGAAGGATTTCTGCATCGCACGCGGTTTCAGCGCCACAATACGCGGTACAGCAAGCTGTAACGCAACGTCACCGCGCAACACCGGACGCGCGGCTTCGGTTAGCTGTAACGCGGAGTGATGAGCAATATTCTGCGTCACCAGGCCCAGGTGAATAAGCTGGCGAATAACGCTCACCCAGTGTTCGTGGCTTTGCTCGCGACCAATGCCATAGACCGGCAGTTTGTCATGAGCCAGTTCGCGAATACGCTGGTTATTCGCTCCGCGCAGCACTTCCACGACGTATCCCATGCCGAAGCGTTGGTTAACACGGTAAATCGTCGACAGCGCTTTGCGCGCATCCATAAGTCCGTCGTACTGTTTTGGCGGGTCGAGACAGATATCGCAGTTGCCACACGGCTCCTGGCGCCCTTCGCCAAAATAGTTCAGCAACACCAGACGACGACAGGTCTGCGCCTCGGCAAACGCCCCCATCGCATTGAGCTTATGACGTTCGATATCCAGCAGTTGCCCGGCGGGTTTCTCTTCGAGGCAACGGCGTAGCCATGCCATATCAGCCGGATCGTAAAACAGCATCGCTTCCGCCGGCAGGCCATCACGCCCGGCGCGGCCGGTTTCCTGGTAATAGGATTCGATGTTACGCGGAATATCGAAATGCACCACGAAGCGTACGTTAGGTTTGTTGATCCCCATACCGAACGCCACGGTCGCCACTACGATTTGTAGGTCATCACGCTGGAATTTCTCCTGCACCTCGGCGCGTACGGCATTTTCCAGCCCGGCATGATAAGCCCCGGCGCTGATGCCACGGCTTTGCAGACGCGCGGCGGTGTCTTCGACTTTGGCGCGACTGTTACAATAGATAATGCCAGACTTACCGCGCTGCTCTTGCACGTAGCGCATCAGCTGATCGAGCGGCTTAAACTTCTCCATCAGCATGTAGCGAATGTTCGGGCGGTCAAAGCTGCTGATCTGAATTAACGGATCGTTCAGTCCCAGCAGACGCACAATGTCCAGCCGGGTTGTCTCATCCGCGGTCGCGGTCAGCGCCACAAACGGCAGGGTTGGGAAACGCTGACGTAACTGGCCCAGCGCAGCGTACTCGGGGCGGAAATCATGCCCCCACTGCGAAATACAGTGCGCTTCATCAACCGCCAGCAGTACCGGATTCCAGTGCGCCAGATGCTCAAGGAAGTTATCCAGCATCAGGCGTTCGGGCGCAATATACAGTAAGCGAATCTGCCCGCTGCGACAGCCCGCCATCACCTCAAGCTGCTGTTCACGACTTTGAGTAGAATTCAGGCACGCCGCCGCCACGCCGTTGGCCAGCAGTTGATCGACCTGATCTTTCATCAGGGAAATCAGCGGGGAAACAACAACGGTGAGTCCGTTTAGCAATAATGCGGGAATTTGATAGCACAGGGATTTACCGCCGCCGGTCGGCATAACGACCAGGCAGTCGCGACCAGAGAGCACGGTATCAATGATTTCTTCCTGACCGGGGCGAAACTGTTGGTAGCCAAAGGTTTCCTGCAAAACCTGTTTAGCGCCCATTTCCAGATTCAACACTTCCGCCTGCGCCACATTAACCCCATTCGCCCGAAATAAAAACAGGCGCTATTTTCAGCGCCTGAGAGAGAAACTGCAATGATTAAAATACTCTCAATACTTATCAGAAGATATCGTTGAGCATCACGCCCACACCAACACGCGTCTGATTGAAGTTGTAGTCAATCAGCGATTCGCCGTAACCACTGTAGACCTGAGTGTATAGACGCACATGCTTCGTGATGGGGTAACTGGCCCCCAGCTCTGCGCCGCCGTAGCCGGTATTCCAGTTGTACTGGCCTTTCACGCTGATAACCGCGTCACCCAAGTGATACCCCATTTTCAGCTGATAGTAGCCCATGTATTTAGTGATATCAGGGTTATCGTCGGTGCTACCAATCACGTACCACGGCTTAACTTCCACCAGCCAGTTACCATTTTCAGCCATCAGACGGGTATAAAGACGGTTCCAGCTACGTGAAGTGGGATCGGATCGGCCGTTGGAGTCATGGTTATAACCCATTTCGACATCACGAAGCGTCCAACCGGCAAAGCGATAGTCTGTGGCGAAACCGAGGAACAATTGCGGTTCGTAGTTGGTTTCGCGAAACGGTGAAGACTCTTCACTGTTCGAAAGCTGCCACCAGGACTTCTGGGTATAGGAACCGCCAAGTACCGAGTTTGGGCCTAATATCCCGCGCCAGAGCGGAAACGCCAGGCTTAACTGAAACTTAACCTCATCTTTGCGCGCATTTTCGGACCAGCTATAACTGCTGATCGCCTCTTTGTTCATGTCGCTGGTATTGGTGTAGATAAGATAGTTGGTGTCATAAGGATAAAGCGTGAAAGGGTTGTCATGTTCCTGCAGCATATTGGCGATAATACTGCCACGAACTGTCGGTGCATCATGAATCTCTTTCACTGTCGCTTCCTGCGCATACGCGGTCAACGGCAGCATGACTGCTGGTAGTAACCATCCCAGAATCGCCCGCATCGGTCATGTTCTCCTGAACCAAAATATTGATGAATTGTATAATTATCTGGCAAGTATTCTACATACTTAGCGAGTTCCTCGTTAGTTATCCCGTCCTAAAGTAGAAAACAACAAATAATAAGCATAATATCAACATTTCATTAACCATTGAGATGTAGGGATCGTATGTCTGCCGTACTTACTGCTGAGGAAGCGCTGAAGTTAGTGGGTGAAATGTTTGTCTATCATATGCCGTTTAACCGGGCGCTGGGACTGGAGCTCGAACGCTATGAGAAAGAATTTGCTCAATTAGCCTTTAATAACCAACCGATGATGGTCGGCAACTGGGCGCAAAGCATTCTGCATGGCGGCGTGATCGCCTCGGCACTGGACGTCGCCGCGGGGCTGGTATGCGTTGGGAGTACGCTGACCCGCCATGAAACGATCAGCGAGGACGAACTGCGTCAGCGAATGTCACGCATGGGCACAATCGATTTGCGTGTTGATTATCTGCGCCCCGGAAGAGGGAGCCGCTTTACCGCCACCAGTAGCCTGCTGCGGGCGGGCAATAAAGTCGCTGTGGCGCGCGTGGAACTGCATAACGAAGAACAGCTTTATATTGCCAGCGCAACCGCCACTTATATGGTGGGGTAAGTGCCTAAAAAAAGGTAAACTGCTGTTACATTTCTGCAATGAGTTTTCCCGATGGATGCTAAACAAACGCGGCAGGGCGTGCTACTCGCTCTTGCTGCTTATTTTATTTGGGGTATCGCTCCTGCCTACTTCAAGCTGATTTACTATGTCCCGGCAGATGAGATCCTGACGCACCGCGTCATCTGGTCGTTTTTCTTTATGGTGGTACTGATGAGCATCAGTCGCCAGTGGTCGGGCGTCAAAACGCTACTACAAACGCCAAAGAAGATTTTCCTGCTGGCGCTCTCTGCCGTGCTCATCGGCGGAAACTGGCTGCTGTTCATTTGGGCGGTCAATAATCACCATATGCTGGAAGCCAGCCTCGGCTATTTTATTAACCCACTGGTGAATATTGTGCTGGGAATGCTATTCCTCGGTGAGCGCTTTCGTCGCATGCAGTGGCTGGCGGTACTGTTAGCCGCCTGCGGCGTGCTGGTACAGCTGTGGACCTTCGGATCGCTGCCAATAATCGCGCTGGGACTGGCGTTCAGCTTTGCGTTCTATGGGCTGGTGCGCAAGAAGATTGCCGTCGAAGCACAAACCGGCATGCTGATCGAAACCCTGTGGCTTTTACCTGTCGCCGCCATCTATCTGTTTGGCATTGCGGACAGCTCAACCAGCCATATGGGGCAAAACCCCATGTCGCTCAACCTGCTGTTGATTGCCGCGGGTGTCGTGACCACCATTCCGCTGTTGTGCTTTACCGGCGCGGCAACCCGCCTGCGTCTGTCAACGCTGGGATTCTTCCAGTATATCGGGCCTACGCTGATGTTCCTGCTGGCCGTCACCTTCTATGGTGAAGTTCCGGGAACGGATAAAATGGTCACGTTTGCGTTTATCTGGGTGGCGCTGGCGATTTTCGTGATGGATGCGATTTATACGCAACGACGGGTTCGTCGGAGCTAGGGGAGTGCCGGATGGCGCTTCGCTTATCCGGCCTACAAAAGCACATCGCCGTAGGCCGGATAAAGTACAGTGATTACAGCCAGTTCTTGCGCTTAAAGTACAGATATGGCGCCAGACCCGCGAGCATCATAAAGACAATCGCGCCCGGGTAACCGAAGCTCCAGTGCAATTCCGGCATAAACTCAAAGTTCATCCCGTAGCTGGAAGCCACCAGCGTCGGCGGCAGGAATACCACAGAAACCACCGAGAAGATCTTGATGATGCGGTTCTGCTCGATGTTGATAAAGCCCATCGCCGCCTGCATCAGGAAGTTAACCTTCTGGAACAGCGATTCATTATGCGGCAGCAGGGACTCGATATCGCGCAGGATCTCACGCGCCTGCTCCAGCTGACTGCCCGGCAAACGCGCTTTACGTACAAGGAAGTTCAACGCGCGCTGGGTATCCATCAGACACAGACGTACCTTCCAGCCGATATCTTCCAGTTCCGCCAATGTCGACAGCGCTTCGTCATACTCATCGCCCTGACGCCCTTCCATGATCACACGGCTGAGTTTTTCCAGGTCGCTGTAGATGTTTTCGATCTCATCCGCCAGCTGTTCAATTTTGGTTTCGAACAGGTCGAGCAACAGCTCGTAGGCGTTGCCATCCACCATCGCCTGGTTACGCGCACGCATGCGGTACAGGCGGAAGGCCGGCAGTTCGCGCTCGCGCAGAGTAAACAGGCGGCCTTCGCGAATGGTAAATGCGACGGTTGAGTTACCTGCGTGATCGTCGGCGTCTTCGTAAAAGAAGAAGGAGTGGATGTGCAGACCGTCTTCGTCTTCAAAAAAACGTGCGGATGCTTCGATGTCTTCCAGTTCAGGGCGCGTAGCCAGATTCTGGCCCAAGTCCTTTTGCACACGGTTTCGTTCTTCGTCATCCGGCTCGACTAAATCGACCCAGACCGAACTGGCCAGGTGCTCGATCTCGTCTGCCTCAAGGCGAGTTAAACGATTGTTTTCCAGTTGAAATGCGCTCAGCATGACCGGGACTCCCAATGCAAAAAATTATCGGACAGTTCGGAGGGCACACAGAAACAAATTGGGTTTCAGACCATTAAACAGCCTGACTCAGCGCGACGGGAAAAAACAGAAGGTCGCTGACAACCGCGAAGGCTATCAGCAAAAAGGGATAGCCTTAGGAGTTGATCCTGGATGACAGGATAATGAGCCAGTATCTACTGGGTGTGTCCAAGGCGAATGTCCTCTTAGCGTAATCGTGCGCGCATGTTACGCCAGCAAAATTTTGACGTCAACACGCAACGGATGGCGAAAAAGTAATAATTTCCCCTTATACAGAAAGGTTAGCAGAGGGGAATTATTTATCTATGATTTCAGAATATTAACCGACAGATAGCCGGATGGCGGCTTCGCCTTATCCGGCCTACAAATCAAAATATTACGTTCTGCGTAGGCCTGATAAGCGCAGCGACATCAGGCGATCATACCGTTTCCAGTCTGGCGTAGGCAGCAACCAGCCATTTGATCCCCTGCCCCTGGAATGCGACCTGCAAACGACTGTGTTCGCCGCTTCCTTCCAGATTAACGATGGTGCCCTCGCCAAACTTAGCGTGGCGCACGCGCTGGCCGAGCTTGTAGCCGGTATCATTTTCCGCCATTGGCGTGCCCATCCGCTGATGACTCACCGGGCGGCTAACCGTGGCACGCAGGCGAACCTCTTCAACGCACGCTTCCGGCAGTTCGCCGATAAAGCGCGACGGACGATGGTAAACCTCTTTGCCGTACAGACGACGCGTCTCGGCATAGGTCAGCGTCAGCTTCTGCATCGCGCGGGTTACACCGACGTAAGCAAGGCGGCGCTCTTCTTCGAGGCGACCACCTTCGTCCAGCGACATCTGGCTGGGGAACATGCCTTCTTCCATTCCCACGATAAACACCTGCGGGAACTCCAGACCTTTCGCCGAGTGCAGCGTCATCAGCTGTACCGCGTCCTGCCAGGTATCCGCCTGCCCTTCGCCCGCTTCCAGCGCGGCGTGAGACAGGAACGCCTGCAGCGGCATTAAGTCTTCGTCTTCTTCGTTGTAGCTGAACTGGCGCGTTGCCGTCACCAGTTCGTCTAAGTTTTCGATACGCGTCTGGCCTTTCTCACCTTTTTCCTGCTCGTACATCATGCGCAGGCCGGAGTCTTTAATCACCCGGTCAGTCTGCACGTGCAGCGGCATATCGGCGGTCTCCTGCGCCAGTGCGTCAATCAGCTCCATAAAGCGCTGTAAGGCGCTGGCGGCGCGACCCGCGAGGGCTTTTTCCTGCAACAGCTCACGACAGGCCTGCCACAGTGTTAGCTGGCGGTCACGGGAGGTCTGACGCACCACATCTAAAGTACGATCGCCAATCCCGCGGGTTGGCGTATTCACCACGCGCTCAAACGCGGCGTCGTCATTGCGGTTGGCGATCAGGCGCAGGTAAGAGAGCGCATCTTTGATTTCCTGGCGTTCGAAGAAGCGCATCCCGCCATAGATCCGATACGGCATGCTAGCCTGTAACAACGCCTCTTCCAGTACGCGCGACTGGGCGTTACTGCGATAAAGAATGGCGCACTGTTCCAGCGCTCCGCCGTTGTCCTGCCAGGTCTTGATGCGATTGACCACAAAGCGCGCTTCATCAAGCTCGTTGAACGCGCAGTACAGCGAGATCGGTTCGCCGTCGACGCCGTCGGTCCACAGTTTTTTACCCAGACGCCCGTTGTTGTTTTCAATCAGGGCGTTGGCCGCGCTGAGGATATTGTTAGTCGAGCGGTAGTTTTGCTCCAGGCGAATAGTTTCTGCGCCGGGGAAGTCAGTGAGGAAGCGCTGGATGTTCTCCACCTGCGCTCCGCGCCAGCCATAGATCGACTGATCGTCATCGCCGACGATCATTACCTTGCCGGTATCGCCCGCCAGCAGGCGGATCCACGCGTACTGAATGTTGTTGGTATCCTGGAATTCATCCACCAGGATATTGGTAAAGCGTTCGCGGTAGTGCTGCAGGATATGCGGCTTGTTAAGCCACAGTTCATGGGCGCGCAGCAGCAACTCGGCGAAATCCACCAGCCCCGCGCGGTCACACGCTTCCTGGTAAGCCTGATACACTTTCTGCCAGGTTTGCTCAACCGGGTTGCCGTAGCTTTGCAGGTGATGCGGACGCAGCCCTTCATCTTTCTGGCTGTTGATGAACCACATCGCCTGACGCGGCGGCCACTGCTTCTCATCCAGGTTCATCGCCTTGATCAGACGCTTGAGCAGACGCAGTTGGTCTTCGCTGTCGAGGATCTGAAAATCCTGCGGCAGGTTTGCATCCATATGGTGCGCGCGCAGCAGACGGTGCGCCAGACCGTGGAATGTCCCCACCCACATACCGCCCTGGCTGGTTCCCATGATCTGGCCGATACGGTGGCGCATTTCCGCCGCCGCTTTGTTGGTAAAGGTCACCGCCATAATGGAGTACGGCGAGTTGTTCTCAACCGTCAGTAACCAGGCGATACGGTGCACCAGCACGCGCGTTTTACCACTCCCCGCGCCTGCCAGAACCAGCATGTTGCTGCGTGGCGCGGCCACCGCTTCACGCTGTTTATCATTAAGGCTGTCGAGCAGGTAAGAAACGTCCATTGGCACCGCCGCGTAAAAGTAGGTAAGGCGGATAAGCGTAGCGCCATCCGCCAAAAAGCTGGGTATATATACAGAGTTCTGCTGGTGATTATATCAGCGAGGTCAGAGATGCCAACTGTGAAATTTCGATATGCGGAAGCAAACGACTGTCTGCGGTTTGCATCAGGTCGGCATTTTCCGGTTTGATCCAGCAGGCCTGCATACCACAACGGATGGCGCCCGCGACGTCCGTCGTCAGGTCATCACCCACGTGCAGAATCTCACCCACAGGCATTTTCAGTTTTTCCGCCGCCAACGTGTACATGTCGCTAAAGGGCTTTGATCGCCCGTCGGGACCGGCGCGCAGCACAAACTCAAAGTAATCACCCAGGCCAAACAGTTCCGGCTGCGCGTTACCGTTGGTGATCGCCACCAGCGGCCATTTGCGGGCCAGCGCCTTCAGCGTGTCATGCGTCGTCTGCGGGACTTCAATGCGGCTACGCCATTTGGCAAAATTCATCATTGCCGCATTCGCCCCCATTCTGGCTTCTGCCGCTGACAACCCCGCCTCCAGCATAGCGCGCTCTACGGCACGGTGACGCCATTGGGTAACATCGTGGTAGATTTCCGGCTCGGCGTCGCGAACGGCCTGACGTAAGCGCTGTAGGTCGCTATTTTGCAGCGAATTCAACGCCGGATGGTAATTCTGTACAAACGCGAGCGCTTCCTGCTCGGTGCGTGTGATAACGGGACGGTTATCGTAAAGGGTGTCATCAAGGTCAAAGGTGAGCGCAGAAATGCGCCCCAAAGGCCGGTAAAAACGCATTATTTCCCCCGTTTGGCGCGCGGATGCGCCGCATCGTACACTGAAGCCAGGTGTTGAAAATCAAGATGGGTATAGATTTGAGTCGTGGAGAGATTGGCATGACCCAATAACTCCTGCACTCCGCGCAGATCGCCGCTCGACTCCAGCATATGCGTCGCAAAGGAGTGACGCAATTTGTGGGGATGTACGTGGCTGTTCAGCCCCTGCTTGATACCCCATTCAGCAAAGCGTTTCTGCACGTTACGCGCCGAGATACGTTTGCCCAGTTTGGACAGAAATAGCGCATCGTCATCGCTGCCAAATAGCCCGCGTAGATCCAGCCAGTGCTCAATCCACGCCACCGCGTTGCGGCCAATCGGCAGGCGACGCTCTTTACTGCCCTTACCCATCACCCACACTTCGCCGGTGTCGAGGTCGAGATGTTTAATATCCAGCCCAACCAACTCAGATAAACGCAGACCCGCGCCGTACATCACTTCCAGCATTGCTCTATCGCGCACGGCAAGGGGATCGTTGAGATCGATATCCAGCAGACGATTAACATCGTCGACATCGATATTTTTAGGGAGATGACGCGGTGCTTTCGGCGCGGAAACGCTTTTTGCCGGATTGGCTTTCAGCTCGCCCTGATTAACCAGCCAGTCGAAGAAACTGCGTAACGCAGAGAGACGCAGCGCCAGACTCGCCGGCCCCAGTCCCTTACGACGGCTGCGAACAGCAAAACTGCGTACCATCGCAGCATCACATTGTTGCCAGCTTTGCAGACCGGTCTCTCCGGCTAACGCAATGATGGCATCAAGCTGACGCTGATAATTAAGCAATGTGACCGGGCTAAGCTGACGCTCAACGCCCAGATAGCGCAAAAAGCGCGCCACATCCTGAGAAAGGGGTGAATCGGTCATACGCGTTCAATCCAGCGCTCCAGCAGCTCCGGCAACATCAGCGAGATTTCCTGCAGCAATTGCGTGCCTTGCCCCTGCTGGTAATGATTAACGTCACGGCTGCTAAACAGCATCACGCCCAGAGAGCCATCTTGCCCGAGCATCGACATCGCCACCGAGCCTATGGCTTTCGCCTCCGGCATCATGACCAGCAATTCCGGACCATTAAGCGGCCCAAGATAGTGCTGTGACTGACCCAGACGCTGGATACGCAGCGGTTCAAAAGCCTGACGGCTTAATGCCAGATGGGTGAATTTTGATGGCGCGCCAAGTCGCCAGCGATCCGGGAACAGACGAACCGTCGCTCCGGCCAGCCCTAACTCACGCGCCCAGCGATGAAATCGCATCAGCATGTCGTCAAGACTGCTGGCCGACACCAGCCGTCCTTGCAGATTTAACAGACGATAGAACAGGCTTTCATTGGCGTTGGCTTGTTCCATCAACAACGCCATGTTCTCTTCCAGCACGTTAATATGATTACGTGCCCGCGCCATATGCCATTCCACTAAAGATACCGTGCCCCGCACTGGGTGCGGAACTCGCATCGCTTCAACGGCCTGGGCATTACGGATAAAAAACTCAGGATTACGTTGCAGGTAATCGACGACCGTCCGGTCGTCCAGCTCCATGAACGTTTCCTGTAGTTCTTCCCCTGGTTGCTTCATAAGTGAATAAATCCGTCGTAGACATGTGCCGCCGGGCCAGTCATATACAGCGGATGACCCGGACCTTTCCAGGCGATATCAAGTCGACCGCCCGGTAATTCCACCCTCACTTCTTCTGCCAGCAGACCCTGCTGGATACCGACCGCAACGGCAGCGCACGCACCGCTGCCGCAGGCCTGCGTTTCACCCGCGCCGCGCTCATAGACGCGCAGTCGGATATGCTCGCGTTTTACCACCTGCATAAATCCGATATTGGCGCGTTCAGGAAAGCGTTCGTGGCTTTCCAGAACCGGTCCCAGTGTTTCTACCGTGGCCGTATCAACATCATCAACCTGAATCACGCAGTGCGGGTTCCCCATTGAAACCACGCCGCACAATACTGTCTGTTCGGCCGCGCGCATAATATAGGTCTTCTCTGCTTTGTTAGCGCGAAAAGGAACCTGCGAGGGTTCAAAATTGGGTTCGCCCATATTCACCCGCACCAGCTCGTCGTCGGTTACGGTTAATACCATACGACCATTCGCGGTACTGACGCGAATATCACGTTTATTGGTCAGCCCTTTCAGTCGAACAAAGCGGGCAAAACAGCGGGCGCCATTGCCACACTGTGACACTTCACTGCCGTCGGCATTAAAAATACGGTAGTGGAAATCCAGCTCCGGATCATACGGAGGCTCAACCACCAGCAGTTGATCAAATCCAACGCCGAGATGTCTGTCGGCCAGGCGGCGGATCAGCTCTGGTGAGAAAAAGACATTCTGCGTTACCGCGTCGACGACCATAAAATCGTTGCCAAGGCCATGCATTTTAGAGAATTGCATCATTCACTCCGTTCACGCGGGTACAGAAATGTAAAATCTATTTCTGCCGTTAGTAATTCACCTGAGAAGGCCCATCACTAATCCCACGATCGTTTTTCTCAGGCGTGGTGGATTGCGATTGCGGCTGAACGCTCTTGGTCGGAGGCGGCGCGGTTTTATCAGCTGGCGGGAAATAGAGCGGGCCTTTTAACCCACAGCCCGTCAGGCTGAACAGAGTAAAAATGACAGCGAGTGGCTTTAACACGTTTTTCATTATGGATTGCCTGTAAAGTTCATGCTTTCTGTTTTCTATCATCGCAGGAGAAGGCGTAAAAGCAAGAGTTTGGCTAAAAACTGCATCGCGATTTATTCCACGTTATACTGCGAGCATCACGAAAAATAGGATAAGAAAATGAACGACAGTGAATTTCATCGCCTTGCTGACACCCTGTGGATGACCATTGAAGAACGTCTGGATGACTGGGATGGCGACAGCGATATCGATTGTGAGATCAACGGCGGCGTGCTGACCATCAGCTTCGAAAACGGCAGCAAAATTATCATTAACCGTCAGGAGCCGCTGCATCAGGTGTGGCTGGCGACCAAACAGGGCGGCTACCACTTTGACCTGAAAGGCGACGAGTGGATCTGCGATCGAAGCGGCGAAACGTTCTGGGATCTGTTGGAGCAGGCGGCAACACAGCAGGCGGGTGAAGAGGTGAGCTTCCGCTAAGCTTTAGTGCCGGATGCGCTTTGCTTATCCGGCCTACTGTAGGCCCGGTAAACATAGCGCCACCGGGCAAGTTAACTCACGAGAAATACTGCTGTAACAGCGGCGTGTCGTTGTCCTGACTGGCTGGCGGAACAGCGCTAATCGGTTGGGTACGGAACGGAATCACCTGCGCGCGCCCGTCGGTTTTCACAATCTGATAGAACTGCGGCAGGTTAAAGTTGATGAAGCTGGAGCCGTAGGTAAAGCGATCGTGCGACGATGAGTAGAAACGGCTTACGTCGCGTACCAACTCCTCTTTGCTACCTTCGCAGTGGTGATACACCTCGGCCCGGTTACTTTCGTCCAGAATGTAGATATTAAAGCCCTGCTCATCACCCGTTTCTTCGAAAAAGAACTGAATAATCCCTTCGCTGGCAAAACCGTCGACCACCGACGGCAGTTTCACATGGTTGGTCTCAACCTGGACGGAAAGGCCGTGCAGTTTGTTATGTGAAATCGCACCATAGAATTCAATTGCGTTTTCCAGCTTCTGTACCGAAACGTTCAGGCGCTCGAAGAACAATCCCCACGTCTGGCCGGAAACACGCAGCGCTTTGAAACGTCCGGTTTCCTGACGGGTACTGGAGAGGCGTAGCTCGATGCACTCAGACACCAGTTGCTGCACGCGGGTGCGAATTAAACCGCGCAGATGCTGGCTATAGCAGAAGACCTCGACGCTATCCGGCGGCGCGGCATCCTGGTGCATTTTGCCCAGAATCGTTTTTAACGCTTCAATCATCGCCTGCTCGCCGTTGAAGTGCAGCGTACGCACTTCATTCCACGAGTTGCGGTACAGCAGGTCGACGCTTCCTACCAGGCAATTTTGCTCTTCGCCAAAGCTGAAGACGTCCAGCTTACGGAAATCAAAATGTACCACCTGATTACGGAATGCGGCCGTTGGGTCATATTCGAGGTTAACGATAATCGCCAGATGGCGAATTTCGCATGGGCTATAGAGCGCTTTCGGTGTTGGTGCAGGCAGTCGCAGCGGGAAGTGGTGCGACACGTCGGCGACCATTTCCTGCAGCTTCGGCAAATCAACAATGCCGTTGCCCTTAATAAACAAATGCGTACGCGAGGTCAGCAGGCCGTTGAACCAGGCCCACGCCACCAGCTTGTTGAGATAGCGGTTATATTCCAGCGGCTGATGGCTGATGATCGAGTCCATGTTAGGCGCGCGGTTGTAGAGATACCAACCTGAACGGTTAGCACGACCCGGCGGTACATGGATAAAGGTCAGATTCGGTTCCGAGAGATCCGGAGATATCTGTGGGTTCACCAGCGTGACTTTACCCGGCAACGCTTCAAACGCGGCATACAGCTTACGGGTCAGCACGCCGATATCCTGCGGGCTGGCGCTGACGCTGAGGTTATTGCGCCGCGCAAAGCGGATCAGGTTACGATAGCTCTGCATCATCGCATCGAGCAGTTCGTTATGCGCTTCGCGTACCTGGTCAATCTTCCAGTTAGCGCGGTTATCCAGCATGGTCAGACGGGCGTCATCCCAGCCCCACTCTTTCACTAACTGACTTAATACTTCACGACGCCAGCCCACGCAGGCGCGCTCACGGCTCAGTTTCTCACACACTTTTAAGTAGAAACATCGACGCACTAAATCCAGGCGCGTCGGATCTTCGATCGCCGTGAGGTACTCGGTAACGCGCTCCAGCATCATGCAGTAAGGATCGAGACCAAAAGAGACGATCTCGCCATCATGCAGGCGCTGTTTAATATCTTTCGCCAACAGGCGTGGATTGGGGTATTCCCAGGAATAGGCTTCCAGCAGCAGCGTTTTCAGCACCGCTTTGTACGGGGAGTCGATACTCTTGTACAACTGCCAGAGGCTGGCGCCAAAGTACTCTTCGGCGGAAAGCGAACTGAGCCCGCCGAGATCCAGCCATTCGTTTGGCGTTAACACCCCCTGTGCGTAGAGCGTCATGACGTAATCGTCGTAATGCTCTTCTTCGTCGCCAGGCACCATATTCCACAGAATACGTTTACCCGCGAGGCGCACAGCGGTGCGATAGAATTCATCAAGCAACAGGATATGCTGCGTCGAGCCACAGTCTTCACCACCCAGACTGCCGCTTTCATTGTGACGGAAACGGTTTTCATCAATCAGGAAGAAACTGACTTCTACGCCCAGCGAGGCGGCCCAGCTTTCCAGCAGGCTACATTTTCGCTGCAGCAGCTGGCGCTCTTCGCTATCCAGCCAGGATTGATGGCAGACCCAGATATCAAGGTCAGAGGAACAGCTTTGCCCTACCGAAGAGGTGCTGCCCATTGAGTAAACGCCGGTGATCGGCAGTTCGCCCTTGGGAGGATCCTGCGGCGACATACCGCGGTACAGTTCCAGTTCGTTCAGGTAGTGGCGTTGGGTTTCATCAGGCGTGTAAAAGCATATGCCTTTGGGAACGTTACCATCGAGGTAACCCGGCATCAGCGGATGGTGGTAGTGCAATAATGTCGGCAGCAGACTGTATACCTGCTGGAAGGCAGGTCCCATGGCAGCAAGCGCGCGATCCACACGCAGTTGATTTATGGCATCCAGTCTCTGTTTCAGAGTCTCAATATAGAGGTACAAGACGTATCGCCTGATGTTGCTATCCGTCATGTTGTCGATTGCCGCGGCGCAAGCGCTCACAATAATCGCCATCAATTCGGATAAACCGTATGTCAAAAATAACCGTTACCTGTTTTTCGCCCATATTTTTTTATGCTGTTCAGCCGAAAAAATGGTCTAAAACGTGATCAATTTAACACCTTGCTCATTGACCGTAAAGAAAGATGCGCTACATACAAGTGTAGCACCGTTCGTTACGTGTAAATTCCTTCATACGGTCGGGAGGTTTCTCGTCATTATTCACTGCCAGTGATGATGCAGCGCCTTTTCCTCTCACTTACGTTTGAGCGTAACGCTGACATCCCTTTGATAAGGATGTTAGGATGGTCAATGATTGATAATGACGGTAACAAGCATGTTAGACAATGTTTTGAGAATTGCCACACGCCAAAGCCCCCTTGCGCTCTGGCAGGCACATTATGTCAAAGACGCCTTAATGGCAAACCACCCCGGTCTGATCGTGGAACTGGTTCCTATGGTAACCCGTGGCGATGTGATCCTTGATACCCCGCTGGCGAAGGTCGGGGGGAAAGGGTTGTTTGTTAAAGAGCTGGAAGTCGCGCTGCTGGAAAAACGCGCCGATATCGCTGTGCATTCCATGAAGGATGTGCCGGTTGAATTCCCTGACGGTCTTGGGCTGGTCACCATTTGTGAGCGAGAGGATCCGCGTGATGCTTTCGTCTCAAATAAGTACAACTCGCTGGATGAACTCCCCGCAGGCAGCATCGTCGGGACATCCAGTTTGCGCCGCCAGTGCCAGTTGGCAAAACGTCGCCCGGATCTCGTTATCCGTTCGCTGCGCGGCAACGTAGGCACGCGCCTCAGCAAACTGGATAACGGCGATTATGACGCCATTATACTGGCGGTCGCCGGATTAAAACGTTTAGGTCTTGAGTCGCGAGTCCGCACCGCTCTCCCGCCGGAAGCCTCCCTGCCCGCAGTTGGACAAGGCGCAGTAGGCATAGAATGTCGACTGGATGATATGCGCACTCAGGCGCTGCTAGCGCCGCTCAACCATGAAGAGACTGCGCTACGCGTCAAAGCAGAACGCGCCATGAACACCCGCCTGGAAGGGGGATGTCAGGTACCTATTGGAAGCTATGCCGAAATCATCGACGGTGAGATTTGGCTACGTGCGCTGGTCGGCGCGCCAGACGGTTCACAGATGGTATGCGGAGAACGTCGCGGCGCCACACAGGATGCCGAACAGATGGGCATCTCTCTGGCAGAAGAACTGCTGGAGAACGGTGCGCGCGCCATTCTGGCGGAAGTTTATAACGGAGAAGCCCCCGCATGAGTATTCTGGTCACCCGCCCGTCTCCCGCAGGGGAAGAGTTAGTGAGCCGACTGCGCACACTGGGGCAGGTGGCCTGGAGTTTTCCACTCATCGAGTTTTCACCAGGTCGGGAGCTGGCAACGCTTGCTTCCCGACTGTCGGCGCTGACGGAGAACGATCTGGTCTTCGCCCTCTCGCAGCACGCGGTCACCTTTGCCGATGCCGAGCTTCAGCAGCAAGAGAAAAGCTGGCCATCCCTTCCGCGTTATTTTGCCATTGGCCGTACAACGGCGCTGGCGCTGCATACTGTTAGCGGCTTCAATATTCACTACCCTCTGGATCGGGAAATTAGCGAAGTCTTGCTACAATTACCTGAATTACAAAATATTGCGGGAAAACGCGCGCTTATATTACGCGGCAACGGTGGCCGTGAGCTGATAGGTGAAACCCTGACGGCACGCGGAGCCGATGTCGATTTTTGTGAATGTTATCAACGCAGTGCAAAATATTACGATGGTGCAGAAGAAGCGATGCGCTGGCAATCCCGTGGCGTAACCACGGTGGTTGTCACCAGCGGAGAGATGCTACAGCAGCTCTGGTCGCTCATTCCGCAATGGTATCGTGAGCACTGGTTACTACGCTGTCGGCTGCTGGTCGTCAGTGAGCGTCTGGCGCACCTCGCCCGGGAACTGGGCTGGCAAGATATTAAGGTCGCTGATAACGCCGACAACGATGCGCTACTACGCGCATTACAATAACTCTCATAATGGGATGCCATAATGACGGAACAAGAAAAATCCTCCGCCGTGGTTGAAGAGACCAGGGAGGCCGTGGAAACCACGTCACAGCCAGTTAATACTGAAAAAAAGAGTAAGAACAGCACGGCGCTGATTCTGAGCGCTGTGGCGATTGCTATTGCTCTGGCAGCAGGCGTTGGCCTATACGGCTGGGGGAAACAACAGGCAACAACACAAACGGCAACCAGCGATGCGCTGGCGAACCAGCTGACGGCGCTGCAAAAAGCCCAGGAAAGCCAAAAAGCTGAGCTGGAAGGCATTATTAAACAGCAGGCAACGCAGCTGGATGAAGCCACTCGCCAACAGGCGGCGCTGGTCAAACAGCTTGATGAAGTCCAGCAAAAAGTCGCCACCATCTCCGGCAGCGATGCTGGTACATGGCTGCTGGCGCAGGCTGATTTTCTGGTGAAACTGGCCGGTCGTAAATTATGGAGCGATCAGGACGTCACCACCGCCGCGGCGCTGTTGAAAAGCGCCGACGCCAGTCTGGCAGATATGAACGACCCGAGCTTAATTACCGCGCGACGTGCGATTACTGACGACATCGCGAGCCTCTCCGCGGTGACTCAGGTCGACTATGACGGCATTATCCTGAAAGTGAATCAGCTCTCTAATCAGATTGATAACCTGCGTCTGGCCGACAATGACACCGACGATTCACCGATGGACTCTGACAGCAGTGAGCTTTCCAGCTCGATCAGCGAATGGCGCGTCAATCTGCAAAAAAGCTGGCAGAACTTTATGGACAGCTTTATCACCGTTCGCCGTCGTGATGAAACCGCCGTTCCGCTGCTGGCGCCGAACCAGGATGTTTACTTACGGGAGAACATCCGTTCCCGCCTGTTAGTGGCTGCCCAGGCCGTGCCGCGTCATCAGGAAGAAACATATCGCCAGGCGCTGGAAAATGTCTCCACATGGGTGCGTGCTTACTACGACACCGACGATGCAGCGACCAAAGCGTTCCTTGAAGAAGTAGACCAACTGAGCCAGCAAAGCATCAGTATGGATGTTCCGGAAACGCTGCAGAGCCAGGCTATTCTCGACAAGTTAATGCAGACCCGCGTACGTAATTTACTGGCGCAGCCTGCCACAGCACCGGTAGCAGCAGCGCCTGCGCCTTCGACAGACGCTCCGGCAACCGCGCCGCAAGGAGAATAATGATGCTAAAAGTATTGTTGCTCTTTGTGCTGTTGATCGCCGGGATCGTCGTCGGTCCTATGATAGCCGGTCATCAGGGTTACGTGCTGATCCAGACGGATAACTACAATATCGAAACCAGCGTGACGGGCCTGGTGATCATCCTGATCGTCGCCATGGTCGTCCTGTTTGCGATTGAATGGCTGTTGCGCCGAATTTTCCGCACCGGCGCACATACCCGTGGGTGGTTTGTGGGTCGTAAGCGGCGTCGCGCCCGTAAGCAGACCGAACAGGCGCTGCTCAAACTGGCAGAAGGTGACTATCAGCAGGTTGAGAAGCTGATGTCGAAAAATGCCGATCATGCAGAACAGCCGGTAGTGAATTACCTGCTGGCGGCAGAAGCGGCTCAGCAGCGCGGTGACGAAGCGCGCGCCAACCAACACCTTGAGCGTGCTGCCGAACTGGCCGGAAATGATACGATCCCGGTAGAAATCGCTCGCGTTCGCCTGCAACTGGCGCGCAATGAAAATCACGCCGCACGCCACAGCGTAGACAAACTGCTGGAAGTGACGCCACGTCATCCGGAAGTACTGCGTCTGGCTGAGCAGGCTTACATTCGCACCGGCGCATGGAGCTCCTTGCTGGATATCATCCCATCCATGGCAAAAGCGCATGTGGGTGATGACGAGCACCGCGCCATGCTGGAACAACAGGCATGGGTTGGTTTGATGGATCAGGTCCGCGCCGATCAGGGCAGCGAGGGGCTGCGTGCATGGTGGAAAAACCAGAGCCGTAAAACCCGTCATCAGGTTGCTTTGCAGGTAGCGATGGCTGAACATCTGATTGAGTGTGACGATCACGATACGGCGCAGCAGGTCATCATTGATGGTTTGAAACGTCAGTACGATGACCGCCTGGTGCTGCCGATCCCGCGTCTGAAAACCAATAATCCGGAACAGATAGAAAAAGTGCTGCGCCAGCAGATTAAAGCCGTGGGCGATCGCCCGTTGCTGTGGAGTACGCTGGGTCAGTCGTTAATGAAGCATGGGGAATGGCAGGAAGCTACGCTCGCCTTCCGTGCCGCTCTCAAACAGCGCCCGGATGCCTATGACTACGCCTGGCTTGCTGACGCACTGGACAGACTGCACCAGCCGGAAGAAGCCGCCACCATGCGCCGCGATGGCCTGATGTTGACGCTGCAGAACAACAATCCCCCGCAGTAACTCCTGAATGCCCGGTGGCGCTTTCGCTTACCGGGCCTACATATTTTTCAATCGTATAAACAAAATCCTTCGAGAAGTCGCTCGAAGGATTTTGTTTATGCATAAAAAAACGCCCGCTCGGTAAGGAGCAGGCGTTAAACAGGTCTGTATGACAACATAAATGGGTGCTTCACTCAACGTTATGTCCATGGTGTTTGATGAGGCTTGAGCGACATCTGTCTGTGGACGATAAGCACCGTAAACGGCTCTGCATCATTCCTGAGTTTATGAGGCCAGATGGCGAACATAAGAGATGGAATGAGCATCTACCCGCATATTATTGCACAACGCATGCCACGATTGCACTGCAAAAACCAGGTATTCGGACTTTTTAAGACTTCAGGAAATTCGCAGGTGTGAAGGCTAAGAAGGGAAAATCTGAAAACAAAAAACCCCGCCGAAGCGGGGTTCAAAATTGGTCGGCGAGAGAGGATTCGAACCTCCGACCCACTGGTCCCAAACCAGTTGCGCTACCAAGCTGCGCTACTCGCCGTTTTACTGCTTTTTGAATTTTTAGTTCAATTCTTTAAGTCGTGGTGCGAGGGGGGGGACTCGAACCCCCACATCCTAAGGACACTAACACCTGAAGCTAGCGCGTCTACCAATTCCGCCACCTTCGCATTTCACAACTTTAAATTAATGGGGTGGCTAATGGGATTCGAACCCACGACAACTGGAATCACAATCCAGGGCTCTACCAACTGAGCTATAGCCACCACTGCAAATCTTTTACGCGGTATTAAAACCACCGCAGCTCTGGCACCCTACTAAATGGTGCGCCCGACAGGATTCGAACCTGAGACCTCTGCCTCCGGAGGGCAGCGCTCTATCCAGCTGAGCTACGGGCGCTTAGCGCCGTTGCGGGGCTGGATATTACGGAGGTCTCGGTCTTCTGTCTAGTGCTTTTTTAAAATAAATTATCGTTTGGTCATGGTTTGTGCGTTTTGTCGCTTATTCCCGCAATTTATGGGCTGTGCCATGACGATTCAGACCAAAAACCTTATAAATGAGCGTCACGGCCAGTAAGAAACCCATGCCAACAAAAAGCGACATTCGGGTATCTTCATTAAAGTACATGCCAATTAATACGCAAATCAGGAACGCCATCGTCAAATAATTCGCCCACGGGAACAGAATGGAGCGGAATGGATGACTGGCAATCGCCGCTTTATGCGCCTGACGGAAACGCAACTGGCTTATCAGGATCACAAACCACGGCACCATCCCCGGCAACACGCTGGCACTATAGACATAAACAAACACGCGCTGCGGGTTAGGAATGATGTAGTTCAGGCATGAGCCAATCAGCAGGATCGCGATAGAAATAGCCACTCCGGCAACCGGCACGCCATGGCGTGATACTTTTCCAACAACGGCAGGAAGCTGGCGATTCTTTGCCAGCGCGTAGAGCATACGCCCACAGCTATACATGCCGCTGTTACATCCAGACAGCGCCGCCGTCAGCACCACAAAGTTAATAATCCCTGCCGCAGCAGTAATACCAATCTTGGCAAAGGTGAGCACAAACGGGCTACCGTTGCTGCCAATCTCATTCCACGGGAAAATAGTGACGATGACAAAAATCGCACCAACGTAGAAAATCAGAATGCGCCACAACACTTTACCCACCGCGCTACGCAGCGTGACCTGTGGATTCTTCGCTTCCCCTGCAGTGATGCCGATCAGCTCCACGCCCTGGTAAGACGCCACAACAATACACAATGCCGTCAGGAAGCCCTTCCAGCCCCCAGCAAAGAAGCCACCGTGCTCGGTCAGGTTGCCAAAACCAATCGCCTGGCCGCCATTGCCGAAGCCGAAGAAAATCACCCCAACCCCAATGACGATCATCACAATGATGGTGGTCACTTTGATCATGGCAAACCAGAACTCAATTTCACCATACAGGCGAACCGCTGCGAGGTTTGCCAACGCAACCAGTCCGACTGCGATCAGTGCGGGTATCCATTGCGCCATTTCCGGGAACCAGAACTGCACGTACACCCCGATGGCGGTAATCTCTGAGATCCCCACCGCCATCCACATAAACCAGTATGACCAGGCGGTAAGATAGCCAAAGAAGGGACTCATATAACGGTGGGCGTAAACAGCGAATGAACCGGCAACCGGCTCGAGGAATAACATCTCCCCCATAGAACGCATGATGAAAAAGACGAACAGCCCGGCGACGATATACGCCAGCAGAACCGAAGGTCCCGCCCATTTAAGGGTACTGGCGGCCCCCATAAATAGCCCAACGCCAATAGTGCCCCCAAGGGCAATTAATTCGATGTGACGAGCCTCCAGCCCACGCTGTAGCTCAGGTTTGTTCTCGGCCATAAATCCTCTTGTTGTGTTTGCATGCTGTCCGGTATTACCGGTTCTCGTTATGGGTACATCTTGTTATGCCATAACAGGCCATACGGCACCGACCGCTTAACGGTTGGCGCCAAACACACCATGGCACTGCAATGATTGTTGCGAATGGTTTCCTAAAATCGCTTAAATGGCAATTAAAGCATTCAAAAAATAAATAGATTGTGCGAGAAAGCAGCGATAATGTTGTGAATAAGTAGCGTAATTAGCAGATCACGCTACTTACCAGAGGAGAGAGGGCGTCAGAGGTTGCCGGTATAGTGCCAGCGGAGATAGCGTAATAAGCGAAGTTGTCGAGTAATACGGCTCGGCTGCGACAATAAGCGATACAGCCACTCCAGCCCCAGATTTTGCCAGATTTTAGGTGCGCGCTTAACGTGACCGGTAAAGACGTCGTAGGTACCTCCCACGCCCATATACAGCGCGTCAGGGTGAGTCTTGCGGCAATCACGCATAAAGATCTCTTGTTTTGGCGAACCCATCGCCACCGTCACAATTTGCGCACCGCTGGCGTGAATACGCTCAAACAACGCCTGACGCTGCTCTGGGGCAAAATAACCGTCCTGACTACCCACAATGTTCACGCGCCACTGCGCACGTAGTTTTGCTTCTGTTTGCGCCAGAACTTCAGGCTTGCCACCAACCAGGAAAACAGGCGTTCCGTTTTGCCCGGCTCGCGCCATCAGCGCTTCCCAAAGGTCAGCTCCGGCCACGCGTGAAACCTGTGCCTGCGGGAATTTTTTGCGCACCGAACGCACCACGCTAATTCCATCCGCATATTTGAACTCCGCGGCGTTGATCAGCTCCCTCACTTCAGGGTTATCTTCTGCTGTCAGCATCTTCTCAGCGTTGATAGCCACCAGCGTTCCTGACCTGAGGTGTCCTTCGGCAAACAGGTAATTCAGCGCATGTTGCATATCGCGCCAGCCAATCAGTTGTAATCCGCGCAACGAATACAGCGGCGCAGTTGTGTTATCTGTCATTACGATCCTTCAATCTGTGTACGGGGCAGCGATTTGATTCGTTTATGGATGAGTCCCGCGCTATCGAATAGCCAGAACAGCAGTTTTGCCACCAGTAGGCAAACGCCGAAAATCACGAGGAAAAAGACCACTCGTGAGACAAACGAATCCAGCCCTTCACGTGCCAACACAATCATATTGAAAATGGCGCCAAAACAGAAACTGTGCAAAATCGCCGCCTTATATCGATTGGTTTCTCGGTTACCTAGCTCATACAGCCAGTCGAACCACTTGATGATGAGCCCAACAACAATCGCGCCTAATGGTATAAACAGCGCCCCGCCCATCACCACCAGTGAACCAATTAACGTCGGCGAAATCGCCAGTCCTGAGTGGTTGTTCAACACTTCCCAGGTAAAGTAGTTCGCTGAGTTGAGTACAATACTCGGCCGCCCAGGCCACAGCCAGGAGGGGATAAAGACGTAGAAGTCACGGACGATCGGCGCCAGCCCCTGGAACTCAATATTGTGGTAATTCTGCAGCAACAGCGCCAGGTTCTCCCACGGCGAGAAGGTGTCGCGCGTAAGGTACAGGAACGTATAGAACGCCTCATCGCCGCTAACGCTCATTCCGTAGCGCTTCAACGCCAGCCAGAACATCCCGACAATGCCCAACACGCCTGCAGCGGCCAACATCCACAGCGAAATCCAGCCGCGAATAATGCCGATAAACAAGAAGATGGCAAACGCGATAATGATATTGGCCCGCGTCCCACCCACAATCATATAGGTCAGCAAACCAAACGCGACGGTACTCACCAGGAAGAACACCCACGCTTTGCTGTCCTGACGTAAGAAATAAACCACCAGCATTGCCGGAATGAAGAAGTAGAAGAAACGCTTCAGAGCGACGCCAGAGACTTCACTGGAAAAAATCTGGCTATAGGATTGCAGTCTGAACAGCAGGAATCCGTTGTGCATAAAGAAGATGCCCACGCTCACCAGCGCAATCGCCATCAGGATAACCCAGGTCAAATGGGCTTCAACGCGATTGATGGTAAACAGCGGCCTGCGCGGCTTATCATCTACTCGTTTGCGCAAGCGCGTTTTATACGTCACGTAGTAGACGGCATAGAAACAGGCGGCTGACAGCAAGGCCTGTAGAAGGATCTCCGGCGGAGCCACTGCCACATCAAAGCGGAACACCAGGATGCTGGTTAACGGGAATCCGAAGAAGAACGTCAGCAAGAACAACAATGAGAAGAAAACATTGAAGTTAAAACGTACGCGGCGGAACTCAAACCAGGTCAACGTGGCGATAAACAAGGTGGAGAGTAACCAGACCACCAGCAGACCGCTGAATTGCATCAGGCTCATGCGGTTTCTCCTGAAGCAATGCGCAGCGCGTTATGCCATGGCTGCAGATAATTCGGGCTAAAGAAGGTAATAGTATTTTTATCTACTGATGCCAACTGGCGCTGCGCTTCACGTACGACGCCTTCATTGAGATCATCAGTGGTGAATAACACCGGAAGATTTTGTTCCACCATATCCTGCCAGAAGGGATTTTCACGGTTGAGCACGCATGGGATACCCGCCTGGATCAGCAAACACAGGGTACCGATTCCCTGTTGACGGGCAAAAATAAAGTAACCCAAATCGCATTGACGCAATAACGCGAGATAAGCGTCAAATTCCAGCTTTTCACTTAAAATTTGCAGATTATCTGCGCTAAATAATGCCAGACCGGCCTGGCGAACCTCGTCGATATAGGCCGCATTATTGGCGGGATAACCCATCGGCACAATCACATTCACCGTGTCGCCAAACTGCTGATGGACGGCGCGAAGCGCGGCAACATGCTCATTGCTGCGATCGCCAGAGTTGCCAACCAGCACCGTCATCTTGCCGCTGCGCTGGCAATCATTGCTCATGTTATTGAGTGAAGGGTCCATTCGCGTTGGGAAATAGAGCAACTCACCCCACACACAGGGATGTTGCTCGGCGAAATAACGTAAATCGCCCCGTGTGGCAAACACGCAGCCCACACGATTCTGTGCCATGCGGCGAATCGGGTAAAACAGGCGGAATTTCAGCCCACTGGAGACTTCGTATAAATCAGCGCCCCAGATATGCCAGTAAAACTGCGCCGGTTTAATCCCGCCACTCAGCAGCGCCAGCCACAGGCTGGTGTTGAACTGACCGTGGAAGAAGAAACGCTGCTGGCGATCGGCTTTTGCCTTCGCGATAACAGCTTCAGCCAACGCCTTTTTCCCGCTGTAGAAGCTTAGCGATAACGCCGGGCAGCTCTCACTGAATCCCGCATCCTGACCGGCAACCATAAACGTGCGCGCGTGCTCGCTCGTCGCGGCCAGCGAGTCGTTGAAAAACCGCAGCACGGTTTGGTTATGGTGAGGGATATCCGATCCCAGAACGTGAATCAGTACAGTCATGCCCGCCTACGCCAGAGTAAAAACACGCCACAACAAAGAGAAAAATAGACGATGTACGTTGCCATATAAGCCTGTGCCGCTCCCAGCGCACCGTGTGCAGGGATCAGCCAGTGAGCAAACACCGTCAATAACATGAACTGGCTAATTTCAGCCAAAATATAAAACCGCAGTGACGCTTTCGCGATCACCAGATACCCAAAGACATACGCCCCAACTTTCAGTACATCTCCAACCAGTTGCCAGGCAAACAGATCGCGCATGGCGGTGAATTTTGCGGAGAAAAGCAGCCAGATCGCAAAATCACGCAGCAGCCAAACGGTAAAGCTCGCGGCGGCAACCGCCGGTAACACGAACTTCAGCGACTTAACTACTTCGCGCGTAATGTCGCGCTTTTCGGTCAGTCGCGACAACGTCGGAAGCAAGTAAACGCTGAATGAAGCGGTAATGAATTGCAGATAAGCATCAGAGATACTGCTTACTCCCTGCCAAATCCCCACATCATCCCAACTGTACTGCGCCGCCAGCAGGTTTCGCATCATCACGTATGCCACAGGCAGCGTTACGGAGGTAATCAGCGCCATCAGGGTAAACTTGCTTAGCTGTCCAGCCAGACCGTTATCCCACGAGGGTTTCAGGTAATGCAGGGGAATTGCCCCACGCTTAATCAGCATAATAGCGGCGGGGATAACGACCAACGCGGGCACTAACGCCAGACCCAGCAAAGCGCCTTCATACCCTCCCAGGCGATAACAGCCATAATAAGCCACTACGCCCACCAGGCTACCCACAATCAGCGACAGCGCGTTACCCGCCGCATCGCGAAAGCCCTTCATCAACGCCAGCAGCAGGTTCGCCCAGGCAATACCCATCTGCACCAGCGCAACCAGTCTTACCAGCCCCTGATAATGAGTATGGCCAAACAATCCCTGACTGATTGGCGCGGCCGCCAGCAGAAAAATCACCGCCATCAGCGTAGAGAATCCGAGCACCATCGCGGAAGATGTACCGACTACCTTACGGAGCTGGGTCGGATCGTCATGGTGCTGCGCAACATATTTCGTGACGCCGTTGAAAATGCCGGCCCCCGCCAGGACACCAAGCACGGTGACCATCTGGCGGAAGTTACCCGCCTGCCCCACGCCTGCCGGGCCAAACGACACCGCCAGCAGCTTCACGACCAGCAATCCTGCACCAATTTTTACCAGCGTACTGGCTGCCGTCCATAAGGACGCTTTAGCAAGCGACATATCAGGCGAAGAAGTTGAGTAAGGTCGAAATGACCGTTCGCTGGTTTACTGGCGACAGGTTGTAAAACAGCGGCAAGCGCAGCAGACGCTCGCTCTCTTTAGTGGTGAAACGATCAACACCGGCAAATACGCCGAATTTATCGCCAGCCGGACAATCATGTAGCGGGATATAGTGGAACACCGCCATAATTTCAGCTTCTTTCAAGAAGTTAATCAACGCCGTGCGATCGTCGATATCGCGCAGCTTGATATAAAACATATGGGCGTTTTGCACGCAGCCGTCCGGGACAGAAGGCAGCTCGATACGTCCGGCACGCGCCAGCGGTTCGAGAGCATCATAGTAGTTCTGCCACAGCGCCAGACGCTGCTGGTTAATACGGTCAGCCGCTTCCAGTTGCGCCCACAGATAGGCAGCCTGCAGATCGGACATCAGATAGCTGGAGCCAATATCACGCCAGGTATACTTATCCACCTGACCGCGGAAAAACTGGCTGCGGTTAGTTCCTTTTTCACGGATGATCTCTGCACGTTCGACTAATTTTTTATCATTAATCAGCGTCGCACCACCTTCACCGCCTGCGGTATAGTTTTTGGTCTCATGGAAGCTAAAGCAACCGATGTGACCAATCGTCCCCAGCGCCCGACCTTTGTAAGTCGACATGACGCCCTGGGCCGCATCTTCCACCACAAACAGGTTATGTTTGGTCGCCAGCGCCATGATGGTATCCATTTCACAGGCTACGCCCGCGTAATGCACCGGCACGATAGCGCGGGTTTTGTCGGTGATCGCCGCTTCAATCAGTGTTTCGTCAATGTTCATGGTATCCGGGCGGATATCAACAAAGACGACTTTCGCGCCGCGCAGCACGAAAGCATTGGCCGTGGAGACAAACGTATAGCTCGGCATTATGACTTCATCGCCAGGCTGGATATCCAGCAGCAATGCCGCCATCTCAAGCGATGCGGTGCAGGAAGGCGTCAGCAATACTTTCTCGCTACCAAAATGCTGTTCCAGCCACTGCTGGCAGCGACGGGTAAAACCGCCGTCACCGCACAGCTTGCCGCTGTTCATCGCAGACTGCATGTAATCGAGTTCAGTGCCCACCACCGGCGGTGCGTTAAATGGAATCATCGTGTCACCTGTATAACCAATACGCGGTGCTTTCCACATTCGCACCACTGTGTATATAGCGTTTAAGCGCGGCGGTATTGCCCATTTGGGTCGCCACGCGCAATGTTGTTTTACCGCGAGCCTGCGCCCAGCAAAGCGCGGCCTGCATCAGTTCTGCACCCGCGCCACGCCCAGCCAGCAGGCCAATTCGCGCCTCGGTCGCATTCAGTTCACGCAGCGAGACATAGCCACGAATATCACCAGCCGGTGTACGAAAAACGAGGCATTGATGATCGAACGTCCCCAGCACCGCGTTTTCAATCCACTGCGCGTAAAAACGCGCGCTGGCATCTGCGGCATACCACGGGGCGCGAAAACGACTTTGCGCGAACGCCTGTCCTGCCAGTTGGCGTAATGCAGGGATATCCGTAGTTTGTGCGACCTGCGCACCGGGGTCGCCATGCGCACACGTCACCGGCAGCACAAAATCCACTTCACCTTCAACCAGTGAGAAGCCCAACTGTTGCAGGGCATCTAATTCATGGATATTGGCGGCAGGAATTTTTGCCTGTACCCGCGACCAGGGCTGCAACACATCCGCAGTCAGAACCGGCGCGTGTTGGTCAAAACGCACAATGGCGCTATTCACGCCAAAGAACGTATTTTCCCAGCTAAGCGGCTCAATACTGGCGCGGATTTTCACCGCCAGACCCCTTTGGTATCAACGATATATTGCTGGTGAACCGCATCGCCTTTAATGGCTTTAAATTCATTATGGTCGACCAGCAAGACCAGCACATCGGCGCTTGCCAGGGCATCGTCCAGCGCTGCCAGTTGGCACAGACCGTCCAGTTTTTTCGGCAGTTGATGGATATTCGGTTCCACCACCAATGTTTCGCCTTTGTGCCAATGCGCGATGCTTTGCGCAATTCCCATCGCCGGGCTTTCACGTAAGTCATCAATATTCGGTTTAAATGCCAGACCAAAACAGGCAATTTTCACTTCGCTGGCCCGTTTATTGGTATCCGCCAGACAGTCGGCCACGGCAGCTTTTACCTGATCAACCACCCAATGAGGCTTTCCGTCGTTTACCTCACGCGCGGTGCGAATCAATTTCGCCTGCTGCGGGTTCTGCGCCACGATAAACCACGGATCAACCGCGATACAGTGCCCGCCAACCCCCGGACCCGGTTGCAAAATATTCACGCGCGGATGGCGATTTGCCAGTCGAATCAGTTCCCAGACGTTGATCCCCTGATCGGCGCAAATCAGCGACAGCTCATTGGCGAAGGCGATATTGACGTCACGGAAGCTATTTTCAGTCAGTTTGCACATTTCCGCCGTACGGGCGTTGGTCACGACACATTCGCCCTCAAGGAAAATGTTGTACAGTTCGCTAGCACGCGCGGAACAGACGGAGGTCATTCCCCCAATCACGCGGTCGTTTTTAATCAGTTCAACCATCACCTGGCCCGGCAGCACGCGCTCTGGGCAATAAGCAATGTTAACGTCCGCGTGTTCACCGACTTGCTGCGGGAAAGTCAGGTCAGGACGCATTTCAGCCAGCCATGTGGCCATCTGTTCAGTGGCCCCGACAGGCGACGTCGATTCAAGGATCACCAACGCGCCTTTTTTCAGCACCGGTGCAAGAGACTTGGCTGCGGCTTCCACATAAACCATATCGGGTTCGTGCTCCCCCTTAAACGGAGTAGGCACAGCAATCAGATAGGCATCCGCATCTACAGGGGTTGTGGTCGCACGCAGAAATCCATTTTCGACCGCCGTTTTCACCACTGCGCCCAAATCTGGCTCAACGATATGAATTTCACCGCGATTAATGGTATCCACCGCGTGTTGATTTACATCTACGCCAATCACATGCTTTTGACGGGAAGCAAAGGCAGCCGCCGTCGGCAGTCCGATATAACCCAGCCCAATGACAGAAATGGTCGTAAAACTCATAGCGATATCCGATTATTTTTTAACGCGTGTAAAATGCGGCCACATGCCTGCCCGTCACCATACGGATTATGGGCGCGGCTCATGGTCTGATATTCATTTTCGTCATGCAGCAAACGCGTGACTTCTTCGACAATACGCTGCGGGTCGGTCCCTACCAGACGTACTGTGCCTGCAGTAATCGCTTCCGGACGTTCCGTCGTTTCGCGCATCACCAGTACGGGTTTCCCCAGAGATGGGGCTTCTTCCTGAATCCCGCCAGAGTCGGTAAGGATCAGCCAGGCGTGATTCATCAGCCAGACAAACGGCATGTAATCCTGCGGTTCAATCAGGATGACGTTTTCAACGTGACCCAGAATGCGATTAACCGGTTCGCTGACGTTAGGATTCAGGTGCACCGGATAGACAATCTGTACGTTCTGATTGGCCGCAGCAATTTCCGCCAGCGCATGGCAAATGTGTTCAAAACCGCGACCGAAGCTTTCCCGACGATGACCGGTCACCAGTATCATCTTTTTATCCGAGCTCAGGAATGGGTAATGCTCTGCCAGTTCAGCTCGCAATGCATCGCTCGCCAGTACGCGATCGCGTACCCAGATCAACGCATCAATAACCGTATTACCTGTAACGAAGATACGGCTATCAGAAATGTTTTCTCGTAACAGGTTTTGGCGCGAGTTTTCTGTTGGTGCAAAATGATACATCGCCAAATGCCCGGTCAGCGTACGGTTCGCCTCTTCCGGCCAGGGAGAGTAGAGATCGCCTGTACGTAAGCCTGCCTCCACATGCCCTACCGGGATGCGCTGATAGAACGCGGCCAGGCTAGTAGCAATGGTGGTTGTGGTATCGCCGTGAACTAACACAACGTCAGGTTTAAAATCAGCCAGAATTGGCTTTAATCCTTCCAGTATTCGGCAGGTAATTTCTGTTAGTCCCTGACCTGGCTGCATAATATTGAGATCGTAGTCAGGTACAATGGAAAAGAGGTTCAACACCTGATCGAGCATCTCCCGATGCTGCGCCGTGACGCAAACTTTTGCCTCAAAATCAGGATCTTTTGCCAGCGCATGAACCAGAGGTGCCATTTTTATGGCCTCCGGTCGCGTGCCAAATACAGTCAGTACTTTCACATCGATTCTCTTCGGATTGGCAGTGAGGGCCCAGCCCCTCACTGCAACGATATTGCTAAATCGTGCGGCGACGGGTTAACGCGACACCGGCACCGATCAGAGCCCCAACGATGCCCCACATAATCATCAGGAAGGCACGACGAGGGCTGTCACGTTTTACCGGTTCCTCCGGCGTACGCAAATAACGATAGGTCTGAAAACGCGGATCCAGAGTTGGCCCAACGTTCAGTGTGTTAAGCATGGCTCGGTTTTGGAAGTAGTCCAGATCGAAATCGGGACCAACAGATTGCAGGTTTTCGAGTCGTGCCTGCAGCATAGGACGTCCAAGCAAAAACAGTTCAGAATCGGGTAGCTCTTCAGCCGGAACGTCAGTGGAAGTACGCGAAATATTATGCTGTTCAGCAATTTTGAGAGCCTGCTCAATGTTGTGAACTCGGCGAGAGAAAATCGATTTCGCCACTTCTTCCTGGCGTTTAACCTGCGCCTTCATCTGCACAGTGCGCGCAGCCCAGGCTCCCTTTAACTCGTCGTTCAGATGACGCGCCGCACGCTGACTGGCAAACGCGACGTACTGACGCAACAGATTGTTGGCATCAGGTGCCGTTTCGGCAATCAGCTTCACGCTGTCATTGGTATTACGAACCGCATCGCCGGGCATAAACTGAATGTTATTAATCAGTTCATCCAGCATCGCCGCATCGGCTTTACTGTTACCCACCATACGTTGCTTGTAATAATCAGTCTGCTGCCAGAATTCACGGCGCGTATCCCATGAGGCAAGCTGCATGATAAATTCTTTATAGGCCTCATCCATCACTGACGGCTGATCCGCAGATGCAAGACTGGCCTTGATGTCCAGGTTACGTAAGAACTGCTGCTGAGAGTAATAGCCGCCCAACATATTAACCGTTGGCCTGTCTGAAATCGCCGTCGCGCTCCACTCCTGACGAGCAAAAAACGTATAGGCGAGAGCGACTAACGCGAAGGCGAGAGCCATACCGACGATCCACACCTTCCCTGTCCACAAAGTACGAAACAACCCACGGATGTCCAGTTCATTTTCAGCGCTCATGGCATGTTCCCCCGGTAATGGTTGTGTCATCGTACCCTCAATTTATTTGGTTAAGTTTGGTTTACTGTCACGGTTTCTACGCAACTTGCGCTTCCAGCGTTTGATAAATCTCGCTACCTTCCAGGCACGTTTAATACAATAGTCGTACAAGACAAATGCCAGTAAAAAGAGCACCAGCATCACCCATTCCGGAACGACCCGGGAATATTCAGCCAGTACACCAATGGCAGCCAGGATCGCAGCAGCCAGCGTAATCAGGACAAAAGCCTGTCGGGAGGTAAACCCGGCACGCATGATTAAATGGTGAATATGTTGACGGTCCGGGGAGAAAGGGCTCATGCCTTTACGTAAACGACGATACATGATCGCCACCATATCCATTAACGGAATAGCAATAATCCACAGTGCGGTGACCGGACTAATAGGATGCGTTTTACCTTGAGTGGTCTCCAGCAGGATCCAGATGACCGTAAAGCCAATCAGCGTACTCCCCGCATCGCCCATAAAGACCTTATAGCGACGTCCGAGAATCCCCAGGTTCAGCATGATATAAGGTAGAATGGCGGCGATCATGGCAAAACACCAGATAGCCAGGCTTGTCTGGCCGTCAAACCACAAGATAAGCCCCATTGCGGCGAATGATACGCTGGATAGCCCGCCTAACAGACCATCAATCCCATCCACCATGTTAAAGGCGTTAATTGCAGCCCAAACGGCGAAAAGGGTAAGGAAATAGCCAAAAGGACCGAGCACCATCTCCCAAGGGCCAAAAATGAACCCAAGGCTCAACAGATAGAGCTTACCTACCGCCATCATAATGATGCCGATGATAGCCTGGATGGTCGCACGGATTTTTACACTGATATCAAAGCGGTCGTCCAGTGCACCGATAAATACCAGTACACCAGCACAAGCCAGGTAAAGAGTTGCATGCGGGATATAATAATCGGCGATGAGGAACGTAAAGCAAATGCCTGCGTAAACCGAAATCCCCCCAACCAACGGAATCAGTCCCTGATGACGTTTGCGGAAGTTGGGTTTATCCACCAATCCTATCTTTTTCGCAACCTTACGGGCAAAGAAAAGAAACAGCGTTGTGAATAAAAAAATACTGATGAGATCAGTACTTGCTGTCAGTAAATTCACTATACATACTCTCAAAGAATATCAATATATGAAGTATAACCATCCAGGCGATTATTCAGAAGAGAAACCCGATTCCATATCAGGTGGTTCTGTATGATTATTAACCACAAAATACGAATTACAACCCTTCGTCGCCAGGCGGTATGTCATACCGGATTATTATTATTGTGTCGTTAAGATTACATCCACAAAAGCAAAACGCCACGTAAAAACGTGGCGTTTTCAGATGATGCCCGAATCAGGAACGCTTCATCATATCGAAGAAGTCGTCATTGGTCTTGGTCATCGCCAGTTTGTTAATGAGGAATTCCATTGCGTCGATTTCACCCATCGGATGGATGATTTTGCGCAGGATCCACATTTTCTGCAGCTCTTCCTGGGTAGTGAGCAGCTCTTCTTTACGGGTACCGGAACGGTTGTAGTCGATAGCCGGGAAGACGCGTTTTTCAGCAATCTTACGAGAGAGATGCAGTTCCATGTTGCCGGTACCTTTAAACTCTTCGTAGATAACTTCATCCATTTTAGAGCCGGTATCAATCAGCGCAGTCGCGATAATTGTCAGGCTACCGCCCTCTTCCACGTTACGTGCAGCACCAAAGAAACGCTTAGGACGATGCAGGGCGTTGGCGTCCACACCACCGGTCAGTACTTTACCGGAAGCCGGAACCACGGTGTTATATGCACGCGCCAGACGGGTGATGGAGTCAAGCAGAATGATAACGTCTTTCTTGTGTTCAACCAGACGTTTCGCCTTCTCGATAACCATTTCCGCAACCTGAACGTGACGGGAGGCTGGTTCGTCAAAGGTAGAGGCAACCACTTCACCTTTCACCAGACGCTGCATCTCGGTAACTTCTTCCGGACGTTCGTCAATCAGCAGCACCATCAGCACGCAGTCAGGATGATTGTATGCAATGCTCTGCGCGATGTTCTGCAGCAGCATGGTTTTACCCGCTTTCGGCGGAGCAACAATCAGACCACGTTGGCCACGACCGATCGGCGATGCCAGATCCAGTACACGCGCCGTTAAGTCTTCAGTAGAACCGTTACCACGTTCCATACGCAGACGAGAGTTTGCGTGCAGCGGCGTTAAGTTCTCAAAGAGGATTTTGTTACGGGCGTTTTCTGGTTTGTCGTAGTTAACTTCGTTAACTTTCAACAGCGCAAAGTAGCGTTCACCTTCTTTTGGCGGGCGAATCTTACCAGAAATGGTATCACCAGTGCGGAGGTTGAAACGGCGGATTTGGCTGGGAGAAACGTAGATGTCATCAGGACCGGCGAGGTAGGAGCTGTCTGCAGAGCGGAGGAAACCAAATCCATCCTGCAATATCTCCAGCACACCGTCACCAAAGATATCTTCGCCACTCTTTGCGTGCTGCTTCAGGATGGCAAAAATAATGTCCTGCTTGCGCATACGAGCCAGGTTTTCAAGGCCCATATTTTCGCCGAGAGTGATCAGCTCAGAAACCGGCGTATTCTTTAATTCGGTAAGATTCATAATGGTGTGAGTTCTTAAACTTGGGGTAAATCTCGAACTTAATGTTGTGAATGGTATGGCAGGGTCATCCATGCCTGTTTACGGCCATCAACTCATGTCTGTTCGCTGTCTGGTCACAGGAAAGTACGCAGAACTGAAACGACAAGACGGATTGAGTGACAAGCCAGGAATCTGTCCACTTCTCGCGCGAGAAACAACGGGAAGTATTGGATATAACTAGATTCAAACTTAATAAGGTATGTTTAATACGAAGTCAACACTAACTTAGCACGACTCAAGTCGGGCGTCCAGTCATCCGAATCATTTCGAAGTAGGGTCGCCCGATCATGAGACTTCCTTACGCTAAATTAGCGTCGAGGAATTCTTTCAACTGACCTTTGGACAGCGCGCCGACTTTCGTCGCCGCAACTTCACCGTTTTTAAACAGCAGCAGGGTCGGGATGCCTCGGATACCATACTTCGGCGCGGTGCCTGGGTTTTGGTCAATGTTCAGTTTAGCAACCGTCAGTTTGCCCTGATATTCGTCAGCGATTTCATCCAGAATCGGAGCGATCATTTTGCACGGACCGCACCACTCTGCCCAGAAATCAACGAGGATTGCTCCGTCCGCTTTGAGTACATCCGTGTCAAAACTGTCGTCAGTCAGGTGAATAATTTTATCGCTCATAATAACTCCACAGGAATAAGCCTGGTGCATTGGTGTAGCATTAATCAACGACGTGTTGATGTAGCATTAACCAACTAAAGGTTGACTTTATTTCACCGGATACGCTTTCGTAAAGCAATAGTAAGCTGATATTCTACCACACTATGAGCAAAACACATTTAACAGAACAGAAGTTTTCCGACTTCGCCCTGCACCCAAAGGTGATAGAAGCCCTTGAAAACAAAGGCTTTCATAACTGCACGCCCATTCAGGCCCTCGCGCTGCCGCTAACGCTGGCTGGTCGTGATGTTGCCGGGCAGGCGCAAACCGGTACCGGAAAAACGATGGCGTTCCTGACGTCAACGTTTCATTATCTTCTCTCTCATCCCGCGATTGCCGATCGCAAGGTGAACCAACCGCGTGCGTTAATTATGGCGCCAACGCGTGAGTTAGCCGTGCAGATCCACGCCGATGCCGAGCCGCTGGCACAGACCACGGGTCTGAAATTAGGCCTGGCGTATGGCGGCGACGGTTATGATAAACAACTGAAAGTGCTGGAAAGCGGCGTCGATATTCTTATCGGCACGACCGGTCGTCTCATCGACTATGCAAAACAGAACCACATTAATCTGGGCGCGATTCAGGTCGTGGTGCTGGATGAAGCCGATCGTATGTACGATCTGGGCTTTATTAAAGATATCCGTTGGCTGTTCCGTCGTATGCCGCCAACCACCCAACGTCTGAACATGCTGTTTTCTGCAACCCTCTCATACCGCGTTCGCGAACTGGCGTTCGAACAGATGAATAACGCTGAGTACGTTGAAGTCGAACCGGAACAGAAAACAGGCCACCGCATTAAAGAAGAGCTCTTCTACCCTTCCAACGAAGAGAAAATGCGTTTGCTGCAAACGCTGATTGAAGAAGAGTGGCCAGATCGCGCCATTGTTTTTGCTAACACCAAGCATCGTTGTGAAGATATCTGGGGCAGCCTTGCTGCGGACGGTCATCGCGTCGGTCTGCTGACCGGTGACGTAGCACAGAAAAAACGTCTGCGTATTCTTGATGAATTCACCCGTGGCGATCTCGACATTCTCGTCGCGACGGATGTCGCTGCGCGTGGTCTGCATATCCCAGCCGTAACGCACGTATTTAACTATGACCTGCCGGATGACTGTGAAGATTACGTTCACCGTATCGGTCGTACCGGACGTGCTGGCGCAAGCGGTCACTCTATCAGCCTGGCCTGTGAAGAGTACGCGCTGAATTTACCCGCAATCGAGACCTATATCGGCCACTCGATTCCGGTAAGCAAATATAACCCGGATGCGCTGATGACCGATCTGCCGAAGCCGTTGCGCTTAACGCGCCCGCGTACAGGCAATGGCCCACGCCGTACCGGTGGTGCTCCGCGTAATCGTCGTCGTTCAGGTTAAGAAAAGTTATGCCATACACAAAATCATTCAGCCTGTATCAAGGCGGCAAGAAAACGAATCCCGATGAGCTTACTTTAGTAAGTGATTCGGGTGAGAGAACGCAGCCAACACAGATACAGGTTGAAGGATGAAGTGTATGAATTCTACTTCGCTGTATGCGGCAATCGATCTCGGCTCGAATAGTTTTCATATGCTGGTTGTACGCGAGGTGGCAGGAAGCATCCAGACGCTCACGCGTATCAAACGCAAAGTGCGTCTGGCCGCTGGACTCAACGGTGACAACGAGCTCTCTGTTGAAGCGATGGAGCGCGGCTGGCAATGCTTGCGCTTGTTTGCAGAACGTCTGCAGGATATTCCGCATCCACAAATCCGGGTGGTCGCCACGGCAACATTACGCATCGCCGTAAATGCCGATGTGTTTATTGCCAAAGCGCAAGAGATCCTTGGCTGCCCTGTCCAGGTAATTAGCGGTGAAGAAGAAGCGCGACTGATTTATCAAGGTGTAGCCCACACAACCGGCGGTGCCGATCAGCGTCTGGTTGTGGATATTGGTGGCGCCAGCACTGAATTAGTCACCGGTTCCGGCGCACAAACCACCTCTCTGTTCAGCCTGTCGATGGGCTGCGTCACCTGGCTCGAACGCTATTTTACCGATCGTAATCTGGCACAGGAAAACTTTGACGAGGCAGAGAAGGCCGCACGTGAAGTTCTGCGCCCGGTCGCCGACAAACTGCGTTTTCATGGCTGGAAAGTTTGCGTTGGTGCCTCTGGCACCGTCCAGGCGTTGCAGGAAATCATGATGGCGCAGGGCATGGATGAGCGCATTACGTTGGCCAAACTTCAGCAGCTCAAACAGCGCGCCATTCACTGCGGTCGTCTGGAAGAGCTGGAAATCGAAGGGTTAACGCTGGAACGTGCGCTGGTTTTCCCCAGCGGGCTGGCCATTCTGATTGCTATTTTCACCGAACTGAACATTCAATGCATGACCCTGGCCGGCGGCGCATTACGTGAAGGTCTGGTCTACGGTATGCTGCACCTGGCGGTGGATCAGGATATTCGTAGCCGCACATTACGCAATATCCAGCGTCGCTTTATGGTCGATACAGAGCAAGCACATCGCGTTGCTAATTTAGCGACTAAATTTCTCGATCAGGTAGAAAAAAAGTGGCATCTTGAACCGATTAGCCGCGAACTACTGATTAGTGCCTGTCAGCTGCATGAAATTGGCCTAAGCGTTGATTTTAAACAGGCACCACAGCATGCCGCTTATCTGGTGCGCAATCTCGATCTCCCGGGTTTTACCCCTGCGCAAAAGAAACTGCTAGCAACGCTGTTACTCAACCAGACCAATCCCGTCGATCTCTCTTCGCTCCACCAGCAAAACGCAGTGCCACCGCGCATCGCAGAGCATCTTTGCCGTTTGCTACGTTTGGCGATCATCTTCGCCAGCCGTCGCCGTGACGATCTTGTGCCGGAAATTCAAATGGATGCAAGAAACGAGCACCTGACGGTCACGCTACCAGAAGGCTGGCTGGAACATCATCCGCTGGGTAAAGAGTTAATCGATCAGGAAAGTCAGTGGCAAAGCTATGTCCACTGGCCACTGGACGTTCATTAGATGTTGGTTGCCGGATAGCGCGCGTTTACACGTATCCGGCCTACAAAATATCTACTTCGCTTTAGCTTTCGCCATCATCGCCCGAATATTAGCGATGCTGGCCTGTCCTTTTTGCATCCGCTCCTCAGCACTCACCACTTTACGCTCTTGTTCCCAGATAACGTCATCTTGCGGCAGTTCCAACAGGAAGCGACTCGGTTCCGGGCGCACCAGTTCACCGTACTGACGACGCTCTTTACATAGCGTGAAGATGAGTTCTTTTTGTGCACGCGTAATCCCTACGTAAGCCAGACGACGCTCTTCGTCGATATTGTCTTCATCGATGCTGCTCTGGTGCGGCAAAAATCCCTCTTCCATTCCCACCATAAATACATACGGGAATTCCAGTCCTTTTGAGGCATGCAGCGTCATCAACTGCACCTGATCCAGTTCTTCTTCGCTCTCTCCGCGCTCCATCATGTCGCGCAGTGTAAAGCGGGTAACGACCTGGGTCAGGGTCATTGGCTCTTCCAGCTCACTGCCTTCCAGCATCTCCGTCATCCAGCTGAACAGCGTATTGACGTTTTTCATACGCATTTCAGCCGCTTTCGGGCTCGGCGAGGTTTCATACAGCCAGGATTCGTAATCAATACCGTGAATAAGATCGCGCACAGCGGCAACCGGTTCGCGCTCCGCCAGGCGCTGAATTTCACCCAGCCAGTGCGTAAAGCGGGTCAGAGAGTCATACCCGCGCCCGGTCAGTGTCTGGCTAAGCCCCATATCAAAGCTGGCGGTAAACAGGCTTTTATTACGCGTCATCGCCCATTCACCCAACTTTTGCAGCGTAGCCGGACCGATTTCACGCTTTGGCGTGTTTACGATGCGCAAAAATGCGCTGTCGTCATCCGGGTTGCTCAGCACACGCAGGTAGGCCAGCAGATCTTTAATTTCCGGACGCGAGAAGAACGATGTTCCGCCGGAAATTTTGTACGGGATACGGTTCTGCATTAGAAACTTTTCGAACACGCGTGACTGATGGTTGCCGCGATACAGGATGGCGTAGTCTTTATATTGAGTCTTGTTCACAAAGTGATGGGCAATTAATTCCCCGGTCACGCGTTCCGCTTCGTGCTCTTCATTATTGGCACTTAGTACCTTCAGCTCAGCACCGTAACCCAGCTCGGAAAAGAGCCGCTTTTCAAAGACGTGTGGATTGTTCGCAATGAGGATGTTCGCCGCCTTAAGGATGCGACCTGATGAACGGTAGTTTTGCTCCAGCTTCACCACCTGCAAAGCCGGAAAATCTTTGCTCAACAGTACCAGGTTCTGCGGACGGGCGCCGCGCCAGGAGTAGATCGACTGATCGTCATCGCCCACGACGGTAAAGCGCGCACGTTTCCCTACCAGCAACTTCACCAGCTCGTACTGGCTGGTGTTAGTATCCTGATATTCATCCACCAGCAGGTAGCGGATTCTGTTTTGCCAGCGCTCACGTACTTCTTCATTGCGCTGTAGCAGCAGCGTGGGAAGCAGGATCAGATCGTCAAAATCGAGGACGTTGCACGCCTTCATATGCGCGTCATACAGACCATAGCAGTGGGCAAAAATACGATCGCGCTCGCCTTTTGCGCTGGCTGCCGCCTGCGCTGGCGTCATCAGATCGTTTTTCCAGTTGGAGATCGTCGAGATCAGCTGCTGGAGAATAAGCTTATCGTCTTCGATTAGCCCTTCGGTCAGTTCCTTAAGCAAGGCCACCTGGTCAGTATCGTCAAACAACGAGAAGTTAGACTTCATCCCCAGCGCCGCATATTCACGCTTAATGATATCCAGTCCCAGGGTGTGGAAGGTGGAGATCATCAACCCACGCGCCTCTTTACGACCCAGCGTTTGCGCCACACGCTCTTTCATCTCGCGCGCAGCCTTATTGGTAAAGGTCACTGCCGCAATATGTCGTGCCTGATAGCCACATTCACGAATCAAATGCGCGATTTTGTTAGTGATAACACGCGTCTTGCCGGAACCCGCGCCCGCCAGCACCAGGCAAGGTCCGGTGACGAATTCGACGGCTTGTTGTTGTCCGGGGTTCAAACGCATAAAGGGTCACTCATGAAAGTCGGGAGGGGAGAATAACAGCGTGGTAGTATAGCCAGCCTTAACCACCCCACTCAAGGCACGATCATGGCAAAAACAGCAGCAGCAGTGCATATCCTTGTTAAAGAAGAGAAACTGGCACTGGATCTTCTGGAGCAGATTAAAAACGGCGCCGACTTCGGCAAACTGGCGAAAAAACACTCCATCTGCCCATCAGGCAAACGCGGCGGTGATTTGGGCGAATTCCGTCAGGGCCAGATGGTTCCGGCATTCGACAAAGTGGTCTTTTCCTGCCCTGTGCTGGAGCCAACCGGTCCGCTGCACACTCAGTTCGGTTACCACATCATTAAAGTACTGTACCGTAACTAATAGAAAGCCCGGTGTTTAAACACCGGGCTTTTTTTGCCGGATAGCGCTTCGCTTATCCGGCCTACGAAGCGCTGTTGATATGCCATTCCTCTATGAGGAATTATCCTGCGACCGCAATGCGCTTCATATCGGTCATGTAGCCACGCAGTTTCTGGCCCACTTTCTCGATAGCATGGCCGCGAATCGCATCGTTCACGTCACGCAGCTGCGCGTTGTCTACCGCGCCTTCAGCAATCGCTTTGCCCAAGTCGCCGGTCTGCAGAGTGGTCATGAACTCTTTCAGCAGCGGTACGCAAGCGTAAGAGAACAGGTAGTTGCCGTATTCTGCGGTATCAGAGATAACCACGTTCATTTCGTACAGACGCTTACGCGCAATGGTGTTGGCGATCAACGGCAGTTCGTGCAGTGATTCGTAGTAAGCAGATTCTTCGATGATGCCGGAATCCACCATAGTTTCGAACGCCAGCTCAACGCCCGCTTTCACCATCGCAATCATCAGAACGCCTTTATCAAAGTATTCCTGCTCGCCGATTTTACCGTCGAACTGGGCAGCGGTTTCGAACGCGGTTTTGCCGGTCTCTTCACGCCAGGTCAGCAGTTTCTTATCGTCGTTAGCCCAGTCAGCCATCATACCGGAAGAGAATTCACCGGAGATGATGTCATCCATGTGTTTCTGGAACAGCGGTGCCATGATCTCTTTCAGCTGTTCGGACAGCGCGTAAGCACGCAGTTTCGCCGGGTTAGACAGACGGTCCATCATCAGGGTGATGCCGCCCTGCTTCAGCGCTTCGGTGATGGTTTCCCAGCCGAACTGAATCAGTTTTTCAGCATATGCCGGGTCAGTACCCTCTTCCACCAGCTTATCGAAGCACAGCAGAGAACCGGCCTGCAGCATACCGCACAGGATAGTCTGCTCACCCATCAGATCAGATTTCACTTCCGCAGCGAAGGAGGACTCCAGCACACCCGCACGGTGACCGCCAGTAGCCGCAGCCCAGGCTTTAGCAATAGCCATGCCTTCGCCTTTCGGATCGTTTTCCGGGTGAACGGCGATCAGGGTCGGTACACCGAAACCACGTTTGTACTCTTCACGAACTTCAGTACCCGGGCACTTCGGTGCCACCATCACGACGGTGATGTCTTTACGGATCTGCTCGCCCACTTCCACGATGTTGAAGCCGTGGGAGTAACCCAGCGCTGCGCCGTCTTTCATCAGCGGCTGTACAGAACGCACAACGTCGGAGTGCTGCTTGTCCGGCGTCAGGTTAACCACCAGATCAGCCTGCGGGATCAGCTCTTCGTAGGTACCCACTTTGAAGCCGTTTTCGGTCGCTTTACGCCAGGAAGCACGCTTCTCAGCAATGGCTTCTTTACGCAGTGCGTAGGAGATATCCAGACCGGAGTCACGCATGTTCAGGCCCTGGTTCAGACCCTGAGCACCACAGCCGACGATGACCACTTTTTTACCCTGAAGGTAGCTCGCACCATCGGCGAATTCGTCGCGGCCCATAAAGCGACATTTACCCAGCTGTGCCAGCTGCTGGCGCAGGTTCAGTGTATTAAAGTAGTTAGCCATGATGGTGTACTCCGTGATGTTGTGTTGTGGTGCTTATTATTCGGTTCGCAGATTTGTATTTGCGAGATTGAATCCACATTACAACAGGAAATTTATTGCGGAAATTGATATATTCACAACGTCACATTGCAATTTATGCAACGTAGAAAATCGGAGGCTCGTCTGTGGATTTACGCGATCTGAAAATGTTCCTGCATTTGGCTGAAAGTCGTCACTTTGGCCGCAGCGCGCGGGCAATGCACGTCAGCCCATCCACGCTTTCCCGGCAGATTCAGAGGCTGGAAGAAGATCTCGGGCAGCCGCTGTTTGTGCGCGATAACCGCACGGTCACGCTGACCGAAGCAGGTGAAGAGCTGCGCGTGTTTGCCCAACAGACGCTGTTGCAGTATCAACAGTTGCGCCACACCCTCGATCAGCAGGGACCGTCGCTGTCGGGCGAACTGCATATCTTCTGTTCGGTAACTGCCGCATACAGCCATCTGCCACCCATTCTCGATCGTTTCCGCGCCGAGCATCCATCGGTGGAAATTAAGCTCACCACCGGCGACGCCGCCGATGCGATGGACAAAGTGGTCACTGGCGAAGCCGATCTGGCGATTGCCGGTAAGCCCGAAACGCTGCCCGGCGCGGTGGCATTCTCGATGCTGGAGAATCTGACGGTCGTGCTAATCGCCCCGGCGCTGCCCTGCCCGGTGCGTAATCAGGTATCGGTCGATAAGCCCGACTGGTCAACGGTGCCGTTTATCATGGCCGACCAGGGTCCGGTACGCCGCCGCATCGAGCTGTGGTTTCGCCGTCACAAAATCAGCAACCCATCGATTTACGCCACGGTGGGTGGCCACGAAGCGATGGTCTCAATGGTGGCGCTGGGCTGCGGCGTGGCGCTGCTGCCGGAAGTGGTGCTGGAAAACAGCCCGGAGCCGGTACGCAACCGCGTGATGATTTTAGAACGCAGCGACGAAAAAACGCCGTTCGAGCTGGGCGTCTGCGCGCCGAAAAAACGGCTGCATGAGCCGCTGATTGATGCGTTCTGGAAGATTGTTCTGGAACGTAAATCCGCCGAGTAGCGCCAGCGTCAGGCCTAAAATCAGTGGTAGATTCAGTATTGGCGCTCCTTTTCTGTATAATGTCGTGATCCATTGTAGTGGGGGGCTTGTTAACCATCGCGTTAAGCAGGCCAGAACAGACGGTGTCATTGCGCACTTGACAGCGAAAATACAAACTTAATTAGCCATCATTATGATAATCAAACCAAAAATTCGTGGATTCATCTGTACAACGACCCATCCGACTGGCTGCAAAGTCAACGTGGAAAAGCAGATCGAGTATGTTAAGCAGAACGGGAAAATCGAGAACGGCCCGTCCCGCGTGCTGGTGATCGGTGCTTCCACTGGTTACGGTCTGGCTTCCAGAATTTCCGCCGCCTTTGGCAGCGGTGCCGCCACTATCGGCGTATTTTTCGAAAAACCGGGCACGGATACCAAACCAGGTTCCGCAGGCTGGTATAACTCTGCAGCTTTCGACGAAGCGGCCAAGCGCGAAGGTCTGTACTCCAAAAGCATCAACGGCGATGCGTTCTCTGACGAATGCCGTGATGAAGTAATCAAACTGATCAAAGAAGACCTGGGCCAGATTGACCTGGTGGTTTACTCACTGGCTTCCCCAGTGCGTAAAATGCCGAAAACCGGTGAAATCGTCCGTTCTGCGCTGAAGCCAATCGGTGAGGTTTACACCTCTAAAGCGATCGATACCAACAAAGATCAGATCATCACCGCCAGCATTGAGCCGGCAACCGAAGAAGAAGTTCAGAACACCGTCACCGTGATGGGCGGCGAAGACTGGGAACTGTGGATGGGCGCGCTGAGCGAAGCGGGCGTGCTGGCTGACGGCGTGAAAACCGTGGCCTACTCCTACATCGGTACCGACCTGACCTGGCCAATCTACTGGCACGGCGCGCTGGGCAAAGCGAAAGAAGATCTCGATCGCGCGGCGGGTGAACTGCGTAACCAGCTGGCCCCGCTGAACGGTTCCGCTAACGTTGCCGTACTGAAGTCCGTCATCACCCAGGCATCTTCTGCGATTCCGGTAATGCCGCTGTACATCTCCATGGTCTTCAAGCTGATGAAAGCGCAGGGGATTCACGAAGGTTGTATCGAGCAGATCAACCGTCTGATGACCACCAGCCTGTACGGCGATAAAGTGGCGCTTGATGACAACCAGCGTATCCGTATGGATGACTGGGAACTGCGTGACGACATTCAGCAGGCATGCCGCGATCTGTGGCCGCTGATCACCACCGAAAACCTGGCGCAAGAAACTGACTATGCAGGATACAAGCAGGAATTCCTGAATCTGTTCGGTTTTGCTCTCGACGGTGTGGATTACGATGCAGACGTGAACACCGAAGTCGAATTCGACGTTATCACGCTGTAATCTGCTGATTCAGTAGCAAAAAGGGTTCATGTTTTTACATGAACCCTTTTTTAATGGCTGTTGTTAACCCGCCAGGAAGAACCTGAACGCCGGGTTATGCGTTTCATCGTGACAGTCATAACCCAGTTCGTTTAGCCGCGTTTCGAAATCAGGCTCGTGTTCACCCAACTCAAACGCCGCCAGTACGCGACCATAATCGGTGCCGTGACTGCGATAGTGGAACAATGAAATATTCCAGTGCGTCCCCAGGGTATGCAGAAATTTGAGCAATGCCCCCGGCGATTCAGGAAATTCAAAGCTGTAGAGACGTTCCTGTAAGGGTTTCGACGGGCGTCCACCGACCATATAACGTACGTGTAGCTTCGCCATCTCGTCATCAGACAGATCCACTACGCTATAGCCGCCCTCATTGAGCAGTTGCAGGATTTCCTTACGCTCTTCCAGCCCGCGGCTCAGACGTACACCGACAAAAATGCAGGCGTCTTTCGCATCCGCAAAGCGGTAGTTAAACTCGGTCACCGAGCGCCCGCCCAGCAGTTGGCAAAACTTAAGGAAGCTGCCCTTTTCTTCCGGGATGGTCACGGCCAGCAAGGCTTCACGCTGTTCCCCAAGCTCGCAACGTTCAGAAACATAGCGCAGGCCGTGGAAGTTAACGTTAGCGCCGGAAAGAACATGCGCCAGACGCTCGCCACGAATATTATGCTGGGCGATGTATTTTTTCATCCCCGCCAGCGCCAGCGCCCCGGAAGGCTCCGCCACCGCGCGTACATCTTCGAACAGGTCTTTCATTGCCGCGCAAATAGCATCGCTATCCACGGTAATAATATCGTCGAGGTATTCCTGGCACAGACGGAAGGTTTCATCGCCAATACGTTTCACCGCCACGCCTTCGGCAAAGAGACCCACACGCGGCAGATCCACCGGATGACCGGCATCCAGCGCCGCTTTCAGACAGGCCGAATCTTCCGCTTCCACGGCAATCACTTTGATTTGCGGCATCAGCTGTTTTATCAGCACCGCCACGCCCGCCGCCAGACCACCGCCGCCAACTGGCACAAAAACGCGATCGAGATGCGCGTCCTGCTGGAGCAGCTCCAGCGCCAGCGTGCCCTGCCCGGCAATCACCATCGGATGATCGAACGGCGGCACCCAGGTAAAACCCTGCTGCTGCGACAATTCAATCGCTTTAGCTTTGGCTTCATCAAAGTTCGCGCCGTGCAGCAGCACTTCCCCGCCGAAGCCGCGAACGGCATCGACTTTGATATCGGCGGTAGCCGTTGGCATGACAATCAGCGCCTTCACGCCTAATCGCGCAGAGGAGAAAGCGACGCCCTGAGCATGATTACCAGCCGATGCGGTAATGACGCCATGCGCTTTTTGTTCTTCGGTCAAGCCCGCCATCATGGCATAGGCACCGCGTAGCTTGAAGCTGTGAACGGGTTGACGGTCTTCGCGCTTCACCAGAATGACGTTGTCGAGGCGCGAAGAGAGTTTTTCCATTTTCTGTAGCGGCGTTACCTGTGCCGCTTCGTATACCGGCGCACGCAGTACCGCTCTGAGATACTCGGCGCCCTCAGGAGCGCCGGATAGAGGTTGTGAATCCGCCATGATCATTATCCCCCGAGCTTCGACTTATCGCGCACCGCACCTTTGTCGGCGCTGGTTGCCAGGCTGGCGTAGGCGCGCAGTGCAAAGGAGACCTGACGCTGACGATCTTTTGGCGTCCAGGCTTTGTCACCGCGAGCTTCCTGCGCTTCACGGCGCGCAGCGATTTCCGCATCACTCAGTTGCAATTGAATGCCACGATTCGGGATATCGATGGCAATCATGTCACCATCTTCGATAATCGCGATATTACCGCCGCTTGCCGCTTCCGGAGAAACGTGACCGATAGAGAGACCAGAGGTACCGCCAGAGAAACGACCGTCGGTAATCAGCGCGCAGGCTTTACCGAGACCCATCGATTTCAGGAAGGTGGTTGGGTAGAGCATTTCCTGCATGCCTGGTCCGCCTTTCGGCCCTTCGTAGCGAATGACAACCACGTCGCCAGCCACCACTTTACCGCCGAGGATGGCTTCTACCGCATCATCCTGGCTTTCGTACACTTTTGCCGGGCCGGTGAATTTGAGGATGCTGTCATCCACGCCTGCGGTTTTTACAATACAGCCGTTTTCCGCGAAGTTACCGTACAGAACTGCCAGACCGCCGTCTTTGCTATAAGCGTGCTCCAGCGAGCGAATGCAGCCTTCAGCGCGGTCATCATCCAGCGTATCCCAACGGCAATCCTGTGAGAATGCCTGGGTAGTACGAATGCCGGCCGGGCCGGCACGGAACATTTTTTTCACCGCGTCGTCTTTGGTCAACATCACGTCATACCGATCAAGCGTTTGCAGCAGAGTCAGACCCAGCACGTTTTTCACGTCGCGGTTCAGCAGTCCGGCACGATCCAGTTCGCCTAAAATACCCAGAACGCCGCCTGCGCGGTGTACGTCTTCCATATGGTATTTCTGCGTGCTCGGCGCCACCTTACACAGCTGCGGGACTTTGCGGGACAGCTTGTCGATATCACTCATGGTGAAGTCGATTTCCGCTTCCTGCGCGGCCGCCAGCAGGTGCAGAACGGTATTGGTGGAACCGCCCATGGCGATATCCAGCGTCATGGCGTTCTCAAACGCCGCTTTGCTGGCAATGTTGCGCGGCAGGGCGGAGGCATCATCCTGCTCGTAATAGCGTTTGGTCAGCTCGACGATGCGCTTACCTGCGTTGAGGAACAGTTCTTTACGGTCGGCGTGAGTCGCCAGCAGTGAACCGTTACCCGGCTGCGACAGGCCCAGCGCTTCAGTCAGGCAATTCATCGAGTTAGCGGTGAACATCCCGGAACAGGACCCGCAGGTCGGACAGGCGGAACGTTCAACCTGCTCGCTTTGTGAGTCGGAAACTTTCGGGTCAGCCCCCTGAATCATCGCATCAACCAGGTCAAGCTTGATGATTTGGTCAGAGAGCTTGGTTTTCCCGGCTTCCATCGGACCGCCGGAAACAAAGATCACCGGAATATTCAGGCGCAAAGAGGCCATTAACATCCCGGGGGTGATTTTGTCGCAGTTGGAGATGCAGACCATCGCATCAGCGCAGTGAGCGTTAACCATGTACTCAACGGAGTCAGCGATCAGCTCACGCGACGGCAGTGAATACAGCATGCCACCGTGCCCCATGGCGATACCATCATCCACAGCAATGGTGTTGAACTCTTTCGCCACGCCGCCTGAGGCTTCGATTTGTTCGGCAACCAGCTTACCGAGATCGCGCAGGTGGACGTGACCCGGCACAAACTGGGTAAAGGAGTTCACCACAGCGATAATTGGTTTACCGAAGTCATCATCGGTCATCCCGGTGGCGCGCCACAGTGCGCGGGCACCCGCCATATTGCGGCCGTGGGTGGTGGTAGCAGAACGATACTTAGGCATGCTTGATTAACTCCCGTCTGTCTTTCCCCTGCATACTTCACGCCGCAGGTGCGTTGGCTACCTCGCTCACCCCAGTCACTTACTACAGTAAGCTCCTGGGACTTGCTGCGTTGCCGTCTTCCTGCAACGTGAATTATTTTGGGGAAATATTAATTTTTTTATTGGTTTACTGAATCCAACCAGCCGTATTTATCTTCCGTTTCACCGGTGAAGAGGCCAAAGAAGGCCTGCTGGATGCGTTTGGTGACCGGACCGCAGCGGCCTTCGCCAACCTGGATACCATCGACACTGCGTACTGGGGTGATTTCGGCCGCGGTACCGGACATGAACACTTCGTCGGCCAGGTACAGTGATTCACGGGACAACACCTGCTCACGCACTTCGATATCGAGATCTTTCGCCAGCTTAATGATCGCGTCACGGGTAATACCCGGCAGTGCAGAAGAGGTAAACGGCGGGGTAAACAGAATGCCGTCTTTTACTTCAAACAGGTTTTCGCCCGCACCTTCGGAGATGTAACCATTCACATCCAGCGCAATGCCTTCCTGATAGCCATGACGACGCGCTTCGCTACCCACCAGCAGCGAAGACAGATAGTTACCGCCCGCTTTAGCAGCAGTAGGGATGGTGTTCGGCGCAACGCGGTTCCAGGAAGAAACCATCGCGTCGATCCCCTGCTCCAGCGCTTCTGCACCAAGGTAAGCACCCCACGGGAACGCGGCGATGATCACGTCAGTGGTGTATCCCGCTGGCGGGTTAACGCCCATCCCCACGTCGCCAACAAACACCAGCGGACGAATATAGGCGCTGGTCAGATTGTTTTTACGAATCACCTCGCGGCAAGCTTCCATCAGCTCATCAACGCTCTGAGAAACCGGAAAACGATAGATCTTGGCTGAATCACGCAGACGCTGCATATGTTCGCGATGACGGAACACCACCGGCCCTTTGTGAGAATCGTAGCAACGGATGCCTTCGAATACTGAAGTACCGTAGTGCAGCGCGTGGGACATCACGTGAACCTTCGCGTCTTCCCAACGAATCATCTCGCCATTAGACCAAATGTAATCAGCTTTTTTCGTCGTCATTTTTCTTCCTTTTGCGCTCAGGCGCGGATTTGTTGTGATGTGGTTGTGCTCTGGCAGATAGCAACATGTGCAACGTCTACCAGTTTACTTAACTGACTAAACAGTAAGTCGACCGACCGGGGGCTGGCAACGGTCAATTCGATATTTATATTTTGCGCATCGCTGGCGGCTTCCATATTCATGGAGCACACCTGAAAACCACGATGGCGTACCACGCGTAAAACACGTTCTAACGTTTCCGGATTGAAACGAGCCTCAACGGCGACCTGATGTTGCATCATGATAATTTCTCCAGCATTTCTGAGTTACTGGCACCTGGCGGTACCAGAGGCCAGACATTCTCAAGTTCGTCGATTGAGACATGAAGCAGGTATGGCCCCTCGCTGTTCAGCATGGTGTCGAGTGCCGCTTCAACCTGGTCTTTACGGGTGATGTGTTGACCTGGTATGCCGAAGGCGCTGGCCAACATGAGGAAATCGGGGTTATCGGTAAGGGTGGTTTCGCTATAACGTTCCTGGAAAAAAAGCTGCTGCCATTGTCGCACCATGCCTAACCGCTGGTTGTCGAGTAAGACTATTTTCAGCGGCAACTGCTTGCGTTTTACGGTGCCCAGTTCCTGTACATTCATCATGAAGGAACCGTCACCGGAGATACAGATTACCGTATCGTTCGGGCGAGCAACCTGCGCGCCAACCGCTGCTGGCAGGCCAAAGCCCATCGTACCCAGGCCGCTCGAGGTGATGAAATTTTCCGGGCGGGTGTAGGTCATATGCTGCGCCGACCACATCTGATGCTGACCAACATCCGTTGTCACTACGCTGTCCGCGGGTTTGCGATCGGACAACTGTTTCAACAACAGTGGCGCGTAGATAGCCTCACCGGGATGATCATAGCGCCAGGTATGCTCTGTGCGCAGTTCAGCGCTATGCTGACGCCATGCGTCAATCTTCAGCGATTGCTGCAATGCCGGCAGCAGAGAACTTAAATCACCCTGCAGGGCGACGTGCGCCTGGCGCAGCTTGTTCATTTCCGCCGGGTCAATATCCATGTGGATCACGCTGGCGTTCGGTGCGAAGGTATTCAGCTTGCCGGTCACCCGGTCATCAAAACGCGCACCCACTGCAATCAGTAAATCACATTCTTGCACCGCGAAATTTGCCGCTTTAGTGCCATGCATTCCCAACATACCCAAATAGTATGGGTAGTCAGCTTCTACTGCGCCCAGCCCCTTCAACGTGCAGGCGACCGGCATTTGGGTTACCGCGATAAATTCACGCAGGGCCGGGACCGCCTGCGCCATACCAACGCCGCCACCGACGTACAGGATCGGTTTTTGCGCCTGCGCCAGCATTTTACGTGCCTGCTCAACATCCGCGTGCGGGAAAACCTCTACGTTTTCGACGGTCGTAAAATACGGCTCCAGCGTACCGCTGGCCAGCTGGATGTCTTTCGGGATATCAACCAGAACCGGACCCGGACGACCGGAGTTCGCCACAGCGAAAGCCTCTGCCATAATGCGCGGCAGCTCTTCCAGTGACTGCACCAGGAAACTGTGTTTGGTGCAGGACAAAGACATACCGAGAACGTCCACTTCCTGGAACGCATCCGTTCCGATGAAAGGTGAGGCCACCTGACCGGTGATCGCCACCACAGGAACAGAATCTAACAGCGCATCGGCGAGTCCGGTGATCAGGTTGGTAGCGCCAGGACCTGAAGTGGCGATACACACACCGGTTTTACCGGTCGCACGGGCATAGCCAATTGCCGCCATTGCCGCACCCTGCTCGTGTCGGCACAACAGGTGTTCTACGCCGCCGTCATACAACGCATCGTAAACCGGCATAATTGCGCCACCAGGATAACCAAAGACGGTTTGAACCCCTTGTGCACGCAACGCATGTACCACCCACTGTGCCCCATTCATAGTTACATCCCCGCCGTAAATCTTGAGAAACAGAATTTTATGCTACCGTTCACTTTCTGCTCCTCATGTATGTTTTTAAGGTCAAAAAAAACCCCCGGACCTTTCGGTGCGGGGGTCTTAGTTCGTTAAGGCTTGTTTTCTAAGCCTTTCCTCGTCCAAGTGCAGCCCCGCACGGTGGGATAATAATCACCACCACGCTAATCACGACCAGGCTAATCACTCGTAGAAGGGCTGTCATTTTTGTATTTTCTTGCATCTTGTTCGAAGGAATACCTAAAGAGTTACCATAGAATTTGCAAATGACACAAGATATTTTTTTATTCGTTTTTCTGACGCCGTTAACGGTTTAGATAAATATCATTGTTTTTTATACAAAAAATCAAAAGTGAAAATATTTCACTTTTCAGGTGATTCTCGGCAACCCGTTCCCTACTAAAAACGTTATTCAAAAGCGTTTGCGAGCGCTATTCCAGGCTTTATGCAAGCAGTATTGAGCTACATAAAAACACGGGAATAAGCCTCTAAAAACCGTAATTATGTGAAATCTTGCCGCGATGTATTGCGACATAATGCTTTCATCAGGAGGGCTTATGTCACTATCGATTGTTCACACACGCGCTGCGCTGGGCGTGAATGCGCCAGCCATTACCATCGAAGTACATATCAGTAATGGTTTGCCTGGTTTAACCATGGTGGGATTACCCGAAACAACGGTAAAAGAGGCTCGCGATCGAGTTCGCAGTGCGATTATTAATAGCGGTTATGAATTCCCGGCGAAGAAGATAACCATAAACCTCGCTCCGGCCGATCTCCCGAAAGAAGGGGGACGATATGATTTACCTATCGCAGTTGCGCTTCTGGCTGCGTCTGAGCAGCTTACAACCCATAACCTCGATACATATGAGCTGGTAGGCGAATTAGCGCTTACAGGCGCGTTACGCGGCGTTCCCGGTGCGATATCAAGTGCAACTGAAGCTATTCGCGCAGGCAGGAGAATTATTGTCGCAAAAGAGAATGCAGCTGAAGTGGGACTGATACACGGTGAAGGGTGCCTGATAGCCGATCATCTACAGGCTGTATGCGCATTTCTCGAAGGTAAGCATGATTTAGACAGACCATCATCGGCAGATTTTACCCCCTGCGCATTAGCAGATGATCTGAGCGATGTTATCGGCCAGGAACAGGGTAAACGCGGACTGGAACTTACCGCAGCTGGCGGTCATAACCTCTTACTCATCGGGCCGCCGGGAACGGGTAAGACCATGCTGGCCAGTCGCCTGAGAGGATTGCTTCCGCCACTGAGCAATGATGAAGCACTGGAAAGCGCCGCGATTCTAAGTCTGGTCAATTCCGACACGCTACAAAAACAGTGGAAACAACGCCCTTTTCGTTCGCCGCATCACAGTGCTTCATTAACTGCCATGGTCGGTGGAGGCTCTATTCCTGCGCCAGGCGAGATATCTCTGGCGCATAACGGCATACTGTTTCTGGATGAACTTCCCGAGTTTGAGCGGCGCACGCTGGATGCACTGCGAGAGCCCATTGAGTCCGGGCAGATTCATTTATCCCGCACTCGGGCAAAAATAACTTACCCCGCGCGTTTTCAGCTTATTGCTGCCATGAATCCCAGCCCAACAGGACATTATCAGGGGAACCATAACCGCTGTACCCCAGAGCAGACACTACGCTACCTCAATCGATTATCAGGTCCATTTCTTGACCGCTTCGATCTCTCCCTCGAAATCCCCTTACCGCCGCCCGGCATACTCAGCCAGAGCCAGATAAAAGGGGAAGATAGCGCAACGGTGAAGCAACGCGTTATGGCAGCACGAGAGCGTCAGTATCGGCGGCAGAATAAGTTAAATGCGCACCTGGACAGTCAGGATATCCATAAATACTGTCCATTGCGTAGCGACGATGCGCAGTGGCTTGAAGAAACGCTCGCGCATCTCGGATTATCCATCCGCGCCTGGTTACGCCTGATAAAGGTCGCTCGAACGATCGCGGATATAGAACAATCTGACCATATATCTCGCCAGCACTTACAGGAGGCTGTTGGGTATCGGGCGATAGACAGATTACTCATTCATTTGCAGAAACTACTGGCATAAAAAAAGGGCTTTCGCCCTTTTTTATTAATCATCAGATTCGGTGTAGTCTTCCGCACCTTCCACCTGAGGTTTCCCGCCAGACAGCGTGTGGAAGCGTTTTGGACGCTTAATGCGCGTCATGTATTTGGACCACACACGTTCAGCTTCGGTAACCGGTTCGCGCTCACCACGGCATACCGCAACAAACAGTTTTTCTTCTTCCGTTACCGGCTCACGCTTGCCCAGATCCAGCTCGTTGAAAGCATAACCGTGACGCTCAAGCAGTTGTGCTTCTTTAATGGTGAAATCACCATGACGGGAGAATCCGCGGGGATAATATTTATTATCGAAATATCGATTAGTCGTCGTAAAGCTTTCCGCCATCCTGCACGCTCCTAATTCTTTGGCCGAGCTATTTATGGCGCGGAGTATTAGTTACGCTTGACAGAGCGTCAAACAAAAGATTTAAATCATAACGACAAATAATTTTATGGAGCGAGTTGTGGATACGGAATTGTTAAAAACTTTCCTGGAAGTTAGCCGGACACGCCACTTTGGCAGGGCTGCTGAAGCGCTCTATCTGACCCAATCAGCGGTTAGTTTTCGGATCAGACAACTGGAAAATCAATTGGGTGTAAACCTGTTCACCCGACACAGAAACAATATCCGTTTAACCGCTGCAGGTGAAAAATTATTACCTTACGCTGAAACGCTGATGAATACGTGGCAAGCAGCACGTAAGGAGGTTGCGAATACCTCGCGGCATAACGAGTTTTCTATTGGTGCCAGCGCATCCCTCTGGGAATGCATGCTTAATGGCTGGCTGGGGCGTTTGTACCAATCCCAGGAGCCACAATCCAGCCTACAATTTGAAGCGAGGATCGCGCAGCGACAGTCGTTAGTAAAACAGCTTCATGAACGACAGCTTGATCTATTGATTACTACCGAAACGCCCAAAATGGACGAATTTAGCAGCCAACTGTTGGGATATTTCACGCTGGCGCTCTATTGCAGTTCTCCTTCACAAACCAAAGATGAACTGAATTATCTGCGTCTGGAATGGGGACCTGACTTTCAGCAACACGAGGCTGGATTGATTGCGGGAGATGAAGTGCCGGTACTTACCACCAGTTCGGCAGAATTAGCCAGGCAGCAACTTTCAGTCCTCAAAGGTTTTAGCTGGCTACCGGTCAGTTGGGCTAAAGGTAAAAGCGATCTCCATACGGTTACCGACAGTACAACGCTTTCACGCCCGTTATATGCAGTTTGGCTGCAAAATAGCGATAAACATGCACTGATTTGCGATCTGCTGAGAACGAATATTCTGGAAGATTAAGGAAAACGCTGGCAAGGATGCCGGGAGTAAAATAGAAAGAAGGAAAAACTCAAATTACAGGTAAAAAAAAATCCTTAGCAATAATGCTAAGGATTGTTTCTGGCAGGGGCGGAGAGACTCGAACTCGCGACACCCGGTTTTGGAGACCGGTGCTCTACCAACTGAGCTACGCCCCTAAATCTTCTTATCATTAAGCCTGCTTAGTAGCAGGCTTAATTTTCTAATAAGTGGCGGAACGGACGGGACTCGAACCCGCGACCCCCTGCGTGACAGGCAGGTATTCTAACCAACTGAACTACCG
>NZ_JAOWHW010000093.1:0-545 GCF_030332425.1 Citrobacter sp. Cpo142 | reverse complement strand
GCCATGTTATCTGCCAGATATTTCCATGACGGCCCGGTAAACTCCGAATTATCAGGAAGCCTGACAGTAATATTGCCGTTTGCAGAGAATAAAAGTTGCCAGTTCTGTTTGTCGTAATTAAGTCCGCGCAGGGCTTCTGCACTTTGTGCCACCAGCGCTGCGGTAACCATATTTAGCGCCACACGAGGAACAGCTGACCAGGCAGCGCCAGATTGTGTTGGCCCGGTGAAATTGCTGACAAGCGTCAATGCTGTACCGCTTTCCACTGATTTAACCGGGAGCGTATAGGGAACGCCGCCGACTGTGACAACAATAAAATCTCCTGCCGCCACCTCGGTAGTAAACGCGGTCCCGCTGCCAGCGACCGCAGTAGAATTATTCGTCAGGGTTAATGTTCCTGCTGACATAGTTTTTCCTCAGTACATGTTCGGAAGAATAAGAATGGGCATGGCGATATTTCTGTTTCGGGTCATATCCCAAGAACCGGAATTGCGGTCCGCAAACACTTTGTTGTAGGCCGACCTGACGCTACCGCCTGACATGAC
>NZ_JAOWHW010000092.1:0-264 GCF_030332425.1 Citrobacter sp. Cpo142 | reverse complement strand
ACAGGAGTGGGGCGGTGAAGCTGCCGCAACCATGCCGTATGCAAAAGCATGACTGCGGCGACTGGCAAACGTCCGATAGTGCGAGTATTGAATGATGGCCAGTCACGGCGGATTGTACTTAAGTGATATGACGGTTCAAGGCACTTAATCTGAAACCAGCCACATATCAGCCTCTTCAAACATTTCCTGAACAGTACGGCTTATCTGTTCTTTCTCATGCTTGCTGGCATCAGTATTGATCGCCGGCAGTGTCATCATCGGTTT
>NZ_JAOWHW010000091.1:0-89240 GCF_030332425.1 Citrobacter sp. Cpo142 | reverse complement strand
AAAATCGGCCCAGATCCGCGAAATTTTAATCAGCGAGTCAGCTTGGGAAGAAATGACCTGCTTATTCGCACCTTCCCTAGATGAGGAAATCATATTCACTCTGCCAAAAATAGGCTTCAAAGCTGAAGCTCATGTAGTGATAATTCCTTTCGATGAGTTCATGGCCGCTCGCACTGCCCGGCAGGTTGCTGCTCCGGTAGAAACCCCACCCCCGCCAACCACTGCAAAAAAAAATATACTCAAGTGTAATTTTCTTCAGCGATATATACTCATACCTCTTCTTGGCAGCATATTTTTACTATTTTTTATTCTCTACTCACATCAGCATAAAAACTCTTTCTATGCTAATTACATAGACATTGGTAAATTACATGGCTGCCAGGTCTACTCGTCATGGTCAGGCAAGGAGAAAAGTACTCAAGTCTTTAACCAGTTCTATGTCAAACAAAACTTAACCTGCCCGCCAGCAAAGACTGTATATATGACACTTAATAATTCACAATCCGGAACGTCTATTCTGGTTTGCCGCGAAAAAATAAACTCCCCTCTCGCAAAGTGCAAATCATTATTTTTCATGGAGAAATATGATGATTAAGAAACTCTCTATATTCTTATGGATTATGTTTTTAGCAGGACTGGCGGCCATATTTATCGTCCACTGGCGTACTTCTACCGCACATAAACATTTTTCCTGTGAAGCCCAATTAACATTGCAGGACCAAATCTCATCTTATGAAGTGCTCATGAACTTCACCTTTTCTGGTGATTCGGGTAAATATGAAGCAACCGGCATTTTCAGAGATCAGCAGGGTCATGAAATAAAAACCAGTAATAAAGTAACTTTTGATTATTGGCGTAAAGGGCAAAATCTTTACCTGTTCTCAAAATCAACAAACGAACTACCTAAAAGGGATGTACCTATTCTTAGCTGGAAACCTGATTTCTTCAGGAAACACAATCGAGGACTTGCCCTGCAAGTCATGCAACAGAACGCCGATGGATATTTATTTCTCTACGACCATACCCCTTTATTCTATTGCACACGTAACAATACCTGATCGATTATGAGTTAATATGCTCCTTACAATAGAGTCGCTTCCAGGCTGCTGGCGTGAGCCCCGTACGTTTACGAAAGATCTGACGAAAATAGCCAACATCATTAAACCCACATTTAATCGCCACTTCGGTAAGCGACAGCGAGTCACTGATCAACAGCTTTTCTGCCGCCCTTACCCGCTGGCGATGCAACGCTTCAGTTAGCGTCAGCCGGAAAACGCTCCGGAATACACGCCCCAGATAGTCGGCATTGCAATGCAGTTCTTTCGCCAGAGTTGAAGCACTAATCGGCAGGTGGAACTGGGTGTGGATTATTTGTTGCGCTTTCCATGCCAGCGCATTACCGGGGCTATCTGCGGGTTGCTCGCTAGCCGCCGCGGAGATTTGCTGCAAAATCAGTAGTAGGATCAGTTCCAGCGCAACGCTGCGATGAATATTTTCCTGCTCGCGTAAGAACTGGCGAAACAGCGAAATAATATTTTGTGGCTCGCTAACCCGGGCATGCTGAGGAATCGCAAGCAACGGTTCTGTAAGTGAAGCATCGTTTTCTGCTGTCACCTCAAAGTGTAGCCAGTAAAATTTCAAATCAGCCGGAAACTGTCCCACACCAATATGCGAACGCTGCGGCCATAGCAGCAAACTTTCTCCGGCATTCACGCAAAAAACGGTCTGGCCTTCGCGAATCGTTAATGTCCCTTTTTCGACAAAGATAATTTCCCAGGATTGCAATTGCCGCGCCGGATGGCTTCCCACGCCTCGGGAAATAAATAGCCCACCATTTTGCACTTTAATAGGAAGAGACATGGATAATTCGAGCATATATATTCAAATTCCCGCTTATTGCATTATTTAAACCGATCTTTATCATTGATTATTCACGATAAACTTGCTTTTCGCCGGATCGAAATCACATTTTTATAATGAAGTCGGAATTGTCATCTTTTTATACTTTTCTCTTCCCTTGTTGACCCAAACATTTCGTGCAGAATAAATAACGTACTTTGCAAATTACAAACAAATAACCCGCAACGTAGCGGGATACTTTCTGAACATCCTCTCCGGGAGTTATTTATGACTTCGGCTCCGATTACGACATCTGATTTGGCACAGCGTGCCCAGGACGACAAATTATCCCTGCGTGAAAAAATAGGTTATGGGTTAGGCGATGCTGGCGGGACGGTAATTACCTGTCTGATCATGAACTTCCTGACATTTTTCTACACCGATGTCTTCGGGTTAACGCCCGCGCTGGTCGGCACATTGTTTATTGCCCTGCGCGTATTTGATGCCATTTCCGATCCGATAATGGGCATACTTGCCGACCGCACGCAAAGCCGCTGGGGGCGTTTTCGCCCATGGCAGCTGTGGGTGGCAATTCCCATTGGCATCATTGGCGTACTCACGTTTACCGTCCCTGACGCCAGCATGAGCGTAAAAATCGCCTGGGCATTCGGCACCTATCTACTGCTTTCTGTCGGCTATACCGCCATCAACGTACCGTATTGTGCGCTGATCAACACCATGACGACCCGCCATAACGAGGTGATCGCCTGTCAGTCCTGGCGCTTTGTGCTGTGCGGCGTGGCGGGATTCCTTGTCTCCGTTGGTCTGCCGTGGATGGTGGATATTCTGGGTCAGGGCAATGCCGCGCAGGGTTATCAGTTCGGCGTGGGCATCCTGTGCGCCATCGCTGTGGTGATGTTCCTGTGCTGCTTCTTCTGGGTTCGCGAGCGTGTGCCGCTGGCGATGATGGGGAAATTTACCCTGCGTGAACACATTGGTGGGCTACGCAAAAATGACCAGTTGCTGCTGATGCTGGTGATGTCTTTCCTGCTGATTAACGTCTTCAATATTCGTGGCGGCGGGTACATGTATTTCATTACCTACGTGCTGGAAGGCAGTACCGCTTACACGTCGCTGTTTTTCACCATGGTGACCTTTGCGTCCATCATCGGTTCAGTGGTTGTCAGCCCGCTGACCCGCCGTATAGATACCGTCAAACTCTATTACTACACCAACCTGGTGCTGGCAGCCCTGGCAGTGATGATGTGGTTCCTGCCAACCGGTTCGGCTTATCAAACATTATGGCTGGCGGTGATCCTCGGCAACGGCATTATTCTGGGCTTCACGCTGCCACTGCACTTCTCGCTGATGGCCTTTGCCGACGACTACGGCGAGTGGAAAACCGGCGTGCGTTCTTCCGGCATGAATTTCGCCTTCAACCTGTTTTTCATCAAGCTGGCCTGGGCCTCGAGCGCGGGGATCATCAGCCTGCTGTTTATTTTTGTCGCCTATCAGCCAGGCGCTGGTAATCAAACCTCCAGTTCGCTGCAAGGAATTACCGCGATGGAAACGCTGCTGCCCGCACTGTTCCACCTGCTGCTGGCGCTGTCTGTCCGCATCTGCAAACTCAATAATCCGATGATGTCGCGCATTGCCACCGATCTGCGTCAGCGTCATGTACAGCCTTAAGGAGCACGAAATGAACGTACTGGAAGTCGACCTGCATAAGCTCACCGTCAGCGATCCGTTCCTCGGACAATACCAACAGTTGGTCCGTGATGTCGTGATCCCCTACCAATGGGATGCGCTCAATGACCGCATTGCAGAGGCGGAACCAAGTCATGCAATAGAGAACTTTCGTATCGCCGCAGGACTGCAGGATGGCGAATTTTACGGCATGGTTTTTCAGGATAGCGACGTAGCGAAATGGCTGGAGGCAGTCGCCTGGTCCCTGTGCCAGAAATCTGATGCGGAACTTGAGAAAACCGCAGATGAGGTCATCGAGTTGGTAGCCGCTGCGCAGTGTGAAGACGGCTATCTCAATACATACTTTACAGTAAAAGCCCCGGATGAACGTTGGACTAATCTTGCCGAGTGTCATGAGTTGTACTGTGCAGGTCATTTGATCGAAGCAGGCGTCGCGTTCTTTCAGGCGACGGGAAAACGTCGTCTTTTAGACGTAGTGTGCCGCCTGGCAGACCACATCGATAACGTTTTCGGGCCTGGAGAGAATCAACTGCGCGGCTATCCGGGACACCCGGAAATTGAGCTGGCGTTAATGCGCTTATACGAAGTGACCCAGCAACCACGCTATATGGCGCTGGTAAATTACTTTGTGGAACAGCGCGGCGCGCAACCCCATTTCTATGATGAAGAGTACGAAAAGCGTGGCCAAACCTCTTACTGGCATACTTACGGCCCGGCATGGATGGTGAAGGATAAACCCTATAGCCAGGCTCATCAGCCCATTTCAGAACAGCAAACGGCGATCGGTCATGCAGTACGTTTTGTTTATCTGATGACCGGCGTGGCGCATCTGGCACGCTTGAGTCAGGACGAAGGCAAACGTCAGGATTGCCTGCGTCTGTGGAAAAACATGGCCCAGCGTCAGTTGTACATTACCGGCGGGATCGGTTCACAAAGCAGCGGCGAGGCGTTTAGCAGCGATTACGATCTGCCTAACGACTCCGTGTATGCGGAAAGCTGCGCCTCAATCGGTCTAATGATGTTCGCCCGCAGAATGCTGGAGATGGAGGCAGACAGCCAGTATGCCGACGTGATGGAGCGCGCCCTGTATAACACTGTATTGGGCGGGATGGCGCTCGATGGCAAGCACTTCTTCTATGTGAACCCGCTGGAAGTGCATCCTAAATCATTAAAATTCAATCATATTTATGACCACGTGAAACCCGTTCGTCAGCGCTGGTTTGGCTGCGCCTGTTGCCCGCCGAATATCGCCCGCGTGTTAACCTCAATTGGTCATTACATCTACACACCACGTCAGGACGCGCTGTATATCAATATGTACGTGGGCAATAGCATGGAAGTCCCCGTGGCGGATGGCTCGCTCAAGCTGCGCATTAGCGGGGATTATCCATGGCATGAGCAGGTGAAAATCGCCATCGAATCACCGCAGTCGATATATCACACCCTGGCCCTGCGCCTGCCAGACTGGTGCACCGCACCGCAGGTTTTACTGAATGGTCAGCCAGTTGAGCAGGATATTCGCAAAGGCTATTTGCACATCAGCCGAACCTGGCAGGAAGGCGATACGCTCAGTCTGACCCTGCCAATGCCGGTGCGTCGGGTGTACGGAAATCCATTAGTGCGCCATGTTGCTGGTAAGGTCGCTATTCAGCGTGGACCGCTGGTGTATTGCCTGGAGCAAGCCGACAACGGCGAGGAATTGCATAATCTGTGGTTGCCAAAAGAGAGTGAGTTCAGAGTATTCGAGGGTAAGGGACTGTTCAGCCATAAAATGTTAATTCAGGCTGAAGGCGTGAAGCAAAGTACAGCCGATGCAGCACAACAATCGTTGTGGCACTACGATGTTTCCCCAACTTCGCGTCAGGCGCATACATTGACGTTTATTCCGTGGTTTAGCTGGGCAAACCGTGGTGAAGGCGAAATGCGTATCTGGATAAACGAGCAGTAATTAAACCGTGCCGGATGGCGACGCTTCACGTCTTATCCGGCCTACAAAACCCATCCACGTAGGCCTGATAAGCAAAGCGCCATCAGGCACATATTTAAATCAGAAACGCCAGGTCAGACCGGACATAAAGGTGAAGCTGTCATCGCGATCAACCATTGGGCTATTTTTAATGTCATCCGGCAGTGCGCTATAGTTGGCGCTTGCCAGCAGCGTCAGGTTAGTGGTCAATGCGTATTTAGCGGACAGGCCAACATACGGTGTCCAACTATCGCCTGGGGAATAGCTTGATAAGCCACTACGACGGGACTCATTACCCGATATGCCGTAGTAGTATTCATTGAATTTTTCGTCATAGTAGAGCACGCCAATCGATGGTGTCAGCGTCAGCTTGCCCATCGGCATTGGACGGAACAGTGAAACTTCCCCTACCCAGCCATTACTGTTGTCCAGCACATCCGCAGCGGCGGAGACTTTCACGCTACCCCATCTTTCATGGTGATACCACGCGGCACCCGCCATTGCAGTTGCGTCACGCTTATCCAGCTTTTTCATCGCATGATCGTCATTATCGCCGGGATCAAACTCAAGCGGCATATAAGAGGCAGTAATACTAAATTCATTACTTTCACTCTTAGACAAAATATAACCTAGCGTTGTTTGCCTAAAATAAAATGATTCACTTTCGTAACTGACAAGCGGTACTGCGTGAACATTATCATTATACCCGCGATAAGGTGATTCATTATATACAGCACCAGCGCCAATAGAAAACTCTGCGGCAGTTGCACTCGCCATAAAAGAAAAGGCGAGCAGCGCCACAATATTGTGTTTAATTAACATGCCAACATTCCATTTTAAAATAAGCTACAAAGCTGGTGCATAATAATGCTTACAATTTCATCGGTGCAAGGTTCATATTTATATAGTAATATATAAAAAATTATATATATTGGGCTTGGCGATGAATAAATTACAACTTAAACACCGGGAGCTGAAGATTATTTCGGTAATCGCTGCCAGTGAAAATATCAGTCATGCCGCTACTGTTCTCGGCATCGCGCAGGCCAATGTCAGTAAATATCTTGCTGATTTTGAATCAAAAGTTGGATTAAAGGTGTTTGACCGCACCACTCGACAGCTAACTCTTACGCCGTTTGGTACGGCGCTGCTTCCTTACATCAATGATATGTTGGAAAGAAACGATCAGCTCAATAGTTTCATTGCTGATTATAAGCATGAAAAACGTGGGCGGGTAACGGTCTATGCACCAACGGGAATTATTGCTTACTTATCGCAACATGTTATTGCAAAAATTCAGAATATCGGCGGCATTAGCCTCTCACTTAAAACATGTAACCTTGAACGTAAAGCATTTTATGAAGGCGTCGACTTTCCTGATGATTGTGATGTTTTAATCACCTATGCACACCCTAAAGATGAATCACTGGTCGCCAGTTTTATTACCAAATATGCAGTGACGGCATTTGCCAGCCCTGAATACATCAAACAACATCCTATTAGTAGTCCTGATGAGCTGGAAGAACATTCCTGCATTCTGATTGATTCCATGATGATAGATGATGCCAATATCTGGCGCTTCACCTCCGCCGGCGGCAAGGAAATGCACGATTATCGGGTGACCGGAAATTATGTCTGCGACAATACACAGTCTGCGTTGGCGCTGGCACGTAACCATCTGGGCATTGTTTTTGCGCCGAATGCGAGTGTACAAAAAGATGTTCAATCCGGATTGCTGGTCCCATGTTTCTCAGAACAACATGAATGGTGGCTGGATTTGGTGGCGATTTTCCGCAAGCGTGAATACCAGCCATGGCGGGTACAGTTTATTCTTGATGAGATGCTGGCAGAGATCCGCCAGCAGCTTACTCAGTCGCTGGAGCAGCAGACTGAGCAAGCAAAATAGCCTGCGTCTAATGGTCGAGATACAGGTAATGCACCCAGCTGGTCATCCGTAGTAAGACCTTGCGCATGACCGACACATGTTCGAAGTGGTCAGAGTAAACGGCGACCTGGGCGTAAATCCCATCAGGTAACGCGTTCACATCCGCATTGTCGTTCAGCTCAATCGTGGCGATCACCCCTTCCGAACCGGGCGTAGAGTTTAAAGATTGCAGTGCCCCGTTCGACTGGTATGTACCACCCGGTACCGCCGGACTAATGGCGGCCAGTTTACCGCTAAACACCTTACCCGGCAGAGCGTTAAACACCACTTCCGCTTCATCGCCTGGCTCCAGCCGCAACAGCGAGTTTTGACGGAACTGGGCGATAATTTGTCTTTTTTGATCCGGGATGAATACCATTACCGGACGCATCGGCAGTGCGGCGGCATAGGTTCCTGGGCGCATCAGCACCTGCGTGACGTAACCATCGCTGGGCGCGCGAACCACGGTCTGGTCCAGGTTGAACTCTGCTTCCGCTAGCTGTGCTTTCAGGCTGGCAATTTGCGAATTCTCACCCAGTACCAGGCTGTCTAACTGACTCTGAATTTGCTGCTGTTCTGCAACGGAGGATTTCACCGAGGCTTCCTGCGCCAGGTAGTTTTGGCGCGCCGCATCGATATCGCGTTCAGAAAAAGGATTCACCTTCGCCTGACTCCCCTGCGCATAGCGCTGGTAATCTTTTGCCAGTTTGTCACGCGTGGCCTTTGCCCGCTGCGTGTTGGCTTTCATTTCGTCTAACTGCGCAACCAGAGCCTGCTCTTTATGCTGTGCGGTGACAATATCAGCCTTCAGGCGATCGACCCGCGCCTGATAACGCCCTGGATTAAGCTTAAACAGAACCTCGCCTTTTTTGATTAGTGTATTCTTCTTATCCGTCACTTCTGTCACTACACCCGTTACCTGCGGCACCACGGGAATAGAAATTACCGCTTTTTGTGCCTTAAATGTATACGGATGGTTATAATTCATCAGTAATATAAGTCCGCAAACAATGAATATACCGCCTAATGCCGCGGTAGGAACTGTCCATTTATTTACAGGAATTTTAAAAATTTTAAATATTGACCATGCACACGCCACATAGGTCAGAACAATCAGTAAATCCATCGATATTACTCCGCCGGAGAGGTCTTGGCCTCGCCCAGTTTCTTTTCCAGATCCGCAACCCTTGCCTGAAGCTGGATCAGGGAAGAATCCGCGCTCTGCATACCCCATCCGCGCTCCGGGCGATAAAGCGTTGCCCAGATCCATAAAAAGGGCCAAATAACATGTAAGGTAAACAAACTAACCCAACCCGCAACATGTATTGCGTCGGCATGAGGATGGTTACGTTTCTTTGCAATTAGATAGGGAATATCATGCAGAATAATAATCCCGTAAAAAATGACCAGGAATACAAAAATAAGCACTCCTAATGCAAAATAATTAAGGAACATATTTGCCTCAGGGATTTAAATTAAGAATTTCGGATGCAATTTGATTTAAACAATAGAGTTGATAATAGTATTGGAATGACCAGATTGGATGCAATTATCTTATTTATATAACGATATATGGGTTTATATATACCCGTCGTCTTTTGAGCTGCTTCTTTGTTGGCTGCGTTCGTTCACCCCAGCCACATACCTGAGGACATAACTTGATGCCCGGTACGCTAAACGCGACCGGGCAGTAGGTGACGTGAAATTAAAACAGCCCCAGTGGTTTATCAGAGTAGCTCACCAGCAGACATTTGGTTTGCTGATAATGCTCAAGCATCATCTTATGCGTCTCGCGCCCGATGCCCGACTGCTTGTAGCCGCCGAACGCCGCATGAGCAGGGTAAGCATGGTAACAGTTGGTCCAAACTCGCCCCGCCTGAATCCCACGTCCCATTTTGTACGCCAGATTTCCGTTACGACTCCAGACGCCAGCGCCAAGCCCATATTGGGTGTCATTAGCGATTTCCAGCGCCTCTTCCATGGTTTTAAACGTCGTGACAGCCAGCACCGGACCGAAGATCTCCTCCTGGAAAACCCTCATGTTGTTCTTACCAAAAAGAATGGTCGGTTCGAGGTAGTAACCCTCTTTTAACTCGCCATCCAGCTGCTTGCGCCGCCCGCCGGTGAGAACATCTGCCCCTTCTTTCTTACCAATGTCGATGTAATTCAGAATGGTTTCCAGTTGACCATGCGACACCTGTGCGCCCATTTGCGTCACGCTGTCTAACGGGTTGCCGCTACGGATACTTTCCACCCGACGAATGGCTCTTTCCATAAAACGTTCGTAAATGGATTCTTGTACCAGCGCACGACTCGGACAGGTACATACTTCGCCCTGGTTGAAGGCAAACAATGCAAAACCTTCCAGCGCTTTGTCAAAGAACGCATCTTCTTCATCCATCACGTCTGCAAAGAAGATATTGGGAGATTTCCCACCCAGCTCCAGCGTGACAGGGATAATATTCTGCGTGGCGTACTGCATGATCTGCTGCCCGACTTCCGTTGAGCCGGTAAACGCCACTTTCGCAATACGTTTTGACGTCGCCAGATACTCACCGATTTCTCCACCCGCACCGTTTACCACGTTCACTACGCCTGGCGGGAGCAGATCGCCGATGACTTCCATCAGCAACAGCACGGACAGCGGCGTCAGGCGCGCGGGTTTCAGCACCACGCAGTTACCGGCAGCCAGGGCGGGCGCCATCTTCCAACTGGCCATCAGCAGCGGGAAGTTCCATGGGATTATTTGCCCTACCACGCCAAGAGGTTCATGGAAGTGATAAGCCACGGTTTCGCTATCAACCTCGCTGATTCCCCCTTCCTGTGCACGAATACAGGACGCGAAATAGCGGAAATGGTCAATCGCCAGCGGCACATCTGCCGCGCTAGTTTCGCGGATGGGTTTACCGTTATCCCAGGTTTCTGCCGTCGCCAGCAGTTCCAGGTTTTGCTCCATACGATCGGCGATTTTGAACAGAATCGCCGCTCTGTCCTGCACGGATGTCTGCGCCCACTTGTCTTTTACTTTGTGCGCGGCATCCAGTGCCAGATCGATGTCCTTTTTGCCGGAAGAGGCCACTTCGCACAGTAGTTGCCCGGTCACCGGTGTCAGGTTTTGGTAATACTCACCGTCCGCCGGGGCGACCCAGTCACCGCCGATAAAGTTATCGTATCGGGCTTTTAACTTCAGAGGGTAACCATACTCGCCGGGGTAAATACGCGTTGAAGGGGGGTTATTGGTCATGACCGTCTCCTTGCTGTAGGGGTACTACAAGGGTAGACGGGACTGGCGAATAATTCGCCAGCCTTTTACTGCTTTACGACAGGTATCACGAATTACATGGCAGCACGATAAATCGCCATGATTTCTTCATGTGTCGCCTGAATCGGGTTAGTGAAACCACATGCATCTTTCAGGGCGTTAGTCGCCAGAACGGCAAAATCTTCTTCTTTCACGTTCAGCTCACGCAACCCGGCTGGAATGTTCACTTTCTGCGCCAGTTCGCGGATCGCTGCGATGCAGGCTTCTGCCCCTTGATCTTCGCTCAGACCAGCAACGTTCACACCCATTGCCGAGGCGCAATCGCGCAGGCGGGCGGCAGCCACTTTGCTATTAAATACCTGTACATGCGGCAGCAGTACGGCATTACATACTCCGTGTGGCAAATCGTAGAAGCCACCCAGCTGGTGCGCCATCGCATGCACATATCCCAGAGAGGCATTGTTAAAGGCCATACCTGCGAGGAACTGCGCATAGGCCATCGCTTCACGCGCCTGAGCATTGCTGCCCTCTTCCACGGCAACCGGCAGGTTTTCCGCAATCATGGTGACGGCTTTAAGCGCGCACGCATCGGTAATAGGGGTCGCGGCAATAGAAACATAGGCTTCAATAGCGTGAGTCAGCGCATCCATACCGGTAGCCGCCGTCAGAGACTTCGGCATACCGACCATCAGCGAGGAATCATTGACGGACAGCAGCGGCGTAACATGCTTATCCACAATCGCCATTTTAATGTGGCGTACTTCATCGGTAATGATGCAGAAGCGGGTCATTTCAGATGCCGTACCCGCCGTGGTGTTGATGGCAATCATCGGCAGCTGCGGTTTTGCAGAGCGGTCAACGCCTTCGTAATCACTAATATCGCCGCCGTTAGCCGCCACCAGCGCAATCCCCTTTGCACAATCGTGCGGGGAACCACCGCCGAGAGAAATAACACTATCACAGTCATTTTCTTTCAGCATTTTCAGGCCAGCAGCAACGTTACTGGTCGTAGGGTTAGGATGCGTACCATCATAAATTACGCTGAAAATATCACGTTCCTGCAGCGCTTTTTGAATTTCACTCGCCATACCTAATTTCGCCAGCATGGCGTCCGTGACAATCAGCGTACGGCGAAAACCATATTCCGCCATTGTATTCATTGCATCTTTTAATGAACCAGCGCCAATTACATTCACAGAAGGAATAAAAAATGTTGAAGCAGCCATTGTACGATCCTTAATTACTCAAAAGAGGTAGGAAGCATACGAGTGAAATTTCCAACAAAATATGATCGTGGTTGTTATTTTAATAACACTCACAATTAAAAAGCACATTAGGTTCATAATCTAATGTGCTTATTTCAATCAACATCTATTTTGTATTAATTCATTTAATCCATGAATTAATTGTTTCATTATTTTTCAGGGAACAGCAATGCATCGCGTAATAAATGATCATTTCCCCGACGACGAGTAAAACCAATGCGGTCAAAATATTCCAGAATCTGAATAGCCAATTTGCGCCCGACGTTAAGTCTGTCGCGAAAATCGGCTGCACAGGTCGATCCCCGTTCCTGATCCAGTTCGCGGATCATATTGGCAAAGGCCACAATCCGATCGTTACGGTAATAACGATCTTTCACGATCGCGGTAATGATGCCTTGCTGCGCCGCCTGACGTAATGCCACACGCATCATCTGCTCATCCGTGCCCGTCTGTTTTGCCAAATCGCGCACCCACCACGGCTCATCGCCAAAAAGCGGTTCTACTTTTTGCCAGAGTGCCAACTGCTCATCGCTGAAACCCGCCTTATGTTCCGGCAAATGCAACCAGCCATGATGGCTATGGATGGCGCCACTCTCGCGCATCTTTTCAATCAGCAGCAAGACCAGCGCTTCGTCTTCCATCGGCAAAGCCATACGGCGCAGGCGCTCGCGCCCGGGCCCTGGTTCATCACGGTGCTGATCATGGTAGGTCGCCAGCGTATCGAGAACTTTCCGCTGCCAGCGCGCGGCAACGGGGGCATTCAACAGGCTGTATCCCGCCTGAATAAATCCATGTTGCTCAATCAACGGACGCATACCGTTGCCATTGAGCTGACGCGCCCAGGCAAAGTCAGGAATATTCACCGCCCCACGCGTCAGGTGCAGCGCCAGAGCGTCACCGTCAGTCTGCGCGTTTTCCAGCGCCGACAGCCACTGCAAATACTCCGGCTTACGTTTTCCGCGACGCGGCGGATTGAGCGTGACCACGCGCGCGCCAGCAAGCGTCGTACGGGCAGAAATATCGCGCAGCACCAGACGGTCGTTATCGGCGAGCCAGAGTGGTGTATCAAACACCAGTTCCGCCAGTGTCCCTTCAAGCAGCGAGATACGCCCGGTAACATGGCTAGCCGCGTGGTGAATATGCAGCGGTTGCCACTGCATCAGCGGCGCGGCATGTTCTAAAGAAACAATCACGCGGGTAAAAGCCTCTGGCGGCGCATCGGAAAGCAGCCAGTCGCCACGGTTTAGTTCTTCTTTTTGCGCATCGCCGGCAATATTCAGCGCAATACGTTGTCCCGCTTGCGCGCGGTCGGTGGCCTGATTTTGTGCATGCAGGCTACGTACGCGCATCGGTTTGTTGACGCCCGTGAGCCACAGCGTGTCACCGACATTCACTTCACCGCTGAGCGCCGTCCCGGTCACCACCAGCCCTGCGCCTTTGACCGTAAAGGCGCGGTCAATCGCCAGGCGGAAGCTGTGATCGCGGGCATGCTCGCGCGACGTTAATTGCAACAAATGGTCACGCAGTTCCTCGATGCCACGGCCTTCACTGGCCGCAGTGACGAAAAGCACCGACTCCGCGAAACCATAATTCCCCAGCGTGGCCTGAATCTCCGCACGCACCTCTTCAATTCTTGCTTCGTCTACGCGGTCGGCTTTCGTGAGCGCCACGGTGATCTGCGGATTGCCCGTCAGCTGCAGAATTTGCAAATGCTCACGGGTTTGCGCCATTACGCCATCATCACACGCCACCACCAGCAACGCGTGATCGATGCCGCCGACCCCCGCCAACATGTTGGACAGAAACTTTTCGTGTCCAGGAACGTCGATAAACCCCAGCACCCGCCCGTCCGGCTGCGGCCAGTAGGCATAGCCGAGATCGATGGTCATGCCGCGCTTTTTTTCTTCCGGCAGACGGTCGGCATTTACGCCAGTAATCGCCTGTAATAACGTTGTTTTTCCGTGGTCAACGTGTCCGGCGGTTGCAATAATCATTTCAGCATCATCTCCATAAACCGGGTCTCGTCTTCAAGGCAGCGCAGATCCAGCCATAAGCGGCCATCATAAATTCGCCCAATAATCGGCACGGGCAGCGTACGCCAACGGGCTGCCAACGCTTCGAGGCGGCTCCCGCGCCCGTCATGTGGGGTAAAGGTTAGCGCCGCGCTGGGCAGCCTATCAACAGGTAGTGAGCCGCTGCCAATCTGCGACAGGCAAGGCATCACATTCAGGGCGAACTCATCACCGTAATGTTCTGCAAGCTGTGCCTGTAATTGCTGTGCCTGCGCGTGGATTGCCTCTTGTGAGCGGGTGAGCTGGCGCAACGTCGGCAACTTCGCCGCCAGTGCTTCAGGGTGCAGGTAGAGCCGTAGCGTCGCTTCCAGAGCAGCCAGCGTCATTTTATCTGCCCGTAATGCGCGTTTCAGCGGATGGCTCTGCAAACGAGCGATCATCTCTTTTTTACCGACAATTATCCCGGCCTGCGGCCCGCCCAGCAGTTTATCGCCGGAGAAACTCACCAGACTGACGCCAGCAGCAATCAGTTGCTGCGGCATCGGCTCCTGCGGCAAGCCATACTGGCTGAGATCGACCAGCGAACCGCTGCCCAAATCCGCCACCACCGGAACATCCAGCTCCTGGCCAATGACGGCCAGCTCCGCCTCATCCACCGACTTTGTGAAGCCTTCAATGCTGTAATTACTGGTATGCACTTTCATCAGCAGAGCGGTATTTTCATTCACCGCCTGGCGGTAATCTTTCGCATGCGTCCGGTTGGTGGTCCCCACCTCGCGTAGAATGCATCCGGCCTGACACATGACGTCCGGAATACGAAACGCGCCGCCTATTTCCACCAGCTCGCCGCGAGACACAACCACCTCTTTGCCGTTCGCCGTGGCAGCCAGCATAAGCAGAACAGCTGCCGCATTGTTATTGACGATACAGGCGTCTTCCGCCCCCGTCAGACGGCAGAGTAAATCCGCCAGGGCCCGATCCCGATGTCCCCGACCGGCATCATCCAGACTGTATTCCAGCGTCACCGGCGTGCGCATCGCCTGTACCACCGCCTCAATTGCTTCTTCGGCCTGCGACGCGCGACCAAGGTTGGTGTGCAGCACCGTTCCGGTCAGGTTAATCACTGGACGCAGTGCGCTTTGTGATTCTCGTTCCAACCGGGCACTGGCTTCTTGCGCCCAGTCTTCACACCATGCAGGGAGCGCATGCGTGTCGCGAATAGCTTCTCTGGCTTCGTCGAGCATGTGACGCAGCAGGTCAACCACCCGGGTATGACCGTGAGATTCACGTAAGGCTGGGAAGGCGCTATCGCGCAATAAACGATCGATAGCAGGAAGCTGGCTGTAGAGTGAACGCAAGTCGCTTGTCATGAAAGGGCCTGGCTGTTGGTGACCCTCTCCACCGTAGAGAGGGATATCGATATAGGAAGGATTGTACCGTGACTTTGCTCAGGCGGACATAATACGCATCAAGCCTTTGGCGGTTCTGTACGGGCAAAACTTTCGCGTTGAAAGAGTGTTTCCACCAGTTTGACGAGACGCGGACGGTCCACACACCAGCCAGGTGCGACCCGACGGAAATTGAGATAACCGACCGCGCAGGCAATCGCAATGGTTGCCAGGTTAACCGTATCCGTTTTCAGTGTACCGTCCGCCAGATAACCTTCCAGCACATCCAGACTACGGGTGATCTTCTCACGCTGACGTAACAATTCAGTTTCTGACTGCTGCGCTGCAGGGCGAGCCTGTTCGCGCACCGAAACTAAACCGGCATCCATAATACCGTCTGCCAACGCTTCCAACTGGCGTACCTTCAGCGCAGCCAGCGGATCACGCGGCAGCATGGCTGGTGCAATATCCAGTAGCTCTATATATTCCGCGATGACAGGAGAGTCAAACCAGTACTCGCCCTCATCGGTGACCAACGCAGGTACTTTGCCTAACGGGTTATAGCGCGCCACGCCGCTATCCGCGTTGTAGGGGAGTTCATTCACAAATTCGAAAGTGATGCCCTTTTCCAGTAACAGAATCGAAATTTTACGCACAAAAGGGCTGGTATAGCTGCCAATGAGTTTCATGCCGGGTCCTTTTTGCCAACAAAAAAGCGGTGCCCAACGATAGTGGGACACCGCTTAGTATGGCTCAGGTCACTGAAAATGGCAGGTGATGGCAGTCTCAATGATCCAAATAAAGGTAATGCATCCAACTGGTCATGCGCAGCAGCACTTTACGCATTACCGACACGTGGGCGAAATGGTCAGAATAGACCGCGACCTGGGCATAGATACCGTCCGGCAGCGCATCCACATCGGCATTCGGATCCAGCTCAATTGTTGCCAGCACGCCATCGGTACCCGGCACCACCGTTAAGGACTGTAATGCCCCCTGCGCCTGATAAGAACCGCCCGGCACAACCGGAAGAATGGAGGTCAATTTACCGGAGAAAACCTGACCAGGCAGTGCATTAAACACCACTTCCGCTTCATCGCCTGGTTTAAGGCGCAGCAGTGAGTTTTGACGGAATTGCGCCACAATTTGCCGTTTTTGCTCAGGAATAAACACCATTACCGGACGCAAAGGTAATGCTGCTGCGTAAGTCCCTGGGCGAATTAAAATCTGCGTGGCATAACCGTTGCTGGGGGCACGAACTACCGTCTGTTCAAGGTTGTATTTAGCCTCGGCAAGCTGGGCACGTAGGGACGCAACCTGAGATTGCTCCCCGTTGACCATACTGTCTAATTGACTCTGAATCTGCGTCTGTTCTGCCACCGAGCCTTTGACCAGCGCATCCTGTGCCAGATAGTTTTGCCGGGCGTTATCGATATCGCTTTCAGAGAACGGGTTAACCTTCGCCTGGCTGCCTTTCAAATAACGTTGATAATCCTTATACAGGCGATCACGTTCCGCAGACACGCGGGTAGTATTAGCGACCGCTTCCGACAGTTGCGCTTTTAGGTTGTCGATATTATGCGTCGCGGTTACCAGGTCGGCCTGCAGTCTGTCTACACGCGCCTGATAACGTACCGGATCGAGCTTAAACAGCACATCGCCTTTTTTAATGAGCTGATTATTCTTATCCGTTACCTCACTAACAATTCCTGTGACTTGCGGAGTGACCGGAATTGAAATAACCGCTTTTTGCGCCGTAAAGGTATACGGGTGGTTATAGTTCATTAATAAAATCAATCCCGCAACAATGAACACCCCACCTAATGCAGCGGTAGCAAGCGTCCATTGGTTTACCGGAATACGGAATATTTTAAAGATGGCCCAGGCAAAGGCCACATAGGTCAGGACTATCAACAAATCCATGATTAAATCTCCGGAAAGGTGGAGTTATCGGTTTTTTTCTCCCCATCCAGTCTTTTTTCCAACTGGGTGATTCGCGCTGCCAGCGCGGCAATCTCAGGGTCTGACTCCTTTCCGGTCGGTGTGATGTGTGACTGCATTCCCCATCCCTTTTCAGGCTGGTAGAGCGTGGCCCAGATCCACAGGAACGGCCAAATAACATGAAGAGTGAACAAGCTCACCCATCCTGCAGTATGGATGGCATCGGCATGGGGATGGTTACGTTTTTTAGCCATGTTATAGGGAATATCATGAATGGCGATGATTCCGTAAAACAGAACCAGAAAAACGAAGATCAGCACGCCCAGTGCGAAATAATTTAGAAACATACCTGCCTCGAATTCACGCTAATTAGAGTTTTTTTATGCCGGCAGCCGTATGCACCCTGGCTGATGTTTTGAACATAACTGCAGTTAGGGGTTTTCGCCATATCACAAAAAAAATATTTTTTCTGGCGAGAAGTTGCTTTGTTTTGCAATAAAAATGTCAGGAGTAGAATCTGCCGCAGATCACATCTGCTCAAATCCAGATGAAAATACTTTGCGATCCACATCACAAAGATTCAACAAACAGCAAAACCAAAAATGTGAATTAGTTCACATTTAATCCCCATTTTTCATTAAATCTAACCCTGTGATGTTTTTTTGTACCGTTAATTTGTGATGCAAATCACATTAACTAACGCCATACACCCTATATTTACGTGACGAATGTCACATAAAAGGCCGTCGACTGGACAGTTGAACGATTCAGTGCCAGATTTCGCAGTATCTACAGGGTCCGGCTACCTCCTGCCGCTACATTAACAAACCTCGGGCTTTCAGCCTGCGCGATAGCAAACATAAGAAGGGGTGTTTTTATGTCATCCGATATTAAGATCAAGGTGCAAAGCTTTGGTCGATTCCTCAGCAACATGGTGATGCCAAATATCGGCGCGTTTATCGCGTGGGGTATTATCACCGCATTATTCATTCCGACAGGGTGGTTGCCGAACGAAACGCTGGCGAAGCTAGTCGGCCCGATGATCACCTATCTGCTGCCGCTGCTGATCGGTTATACCGGTGGTAAGCTGGTTGGCGGCGAGCGTGGCGGCGTGGTTGGCGCTATCACCACCATGGGCGTTATCGTCGGTGCAGATATGCCAATGTTCCTCGGCGCGATGATCGCAGGTCCGCTGGGCGGCTGGGCTATCAAACATTTCGACAACTGGGTAGACGGTAAGATCAAATCCGGTTTTGAGATGCTGGTGAATAACTTCTCCGCTGGCATCATCGGTATGATCCTCGCCATTCTGGCATTCCTTGGCATTGGCCCATTGGTTGAAGCGCTGTCAAAAATTCTGGCGGCAGGCGTTAACTTCATGGTTGTCCATGACATGCTACCGCTGGCATCTATCTTCGTTGAACCGGCGAAAATCCTGTTCCTCAACAACGCCATTAACCACGGTATTTTCTCACCGCTGGGTATTCAGCAGTCCCATGAGATGGGCAAATCCATCTTCTTCCTGATTGAAGCTAACCCGGGTCCGGGTATGGGCGTCCTGCTGGCGTACATGTTCTTCGGTCGCGGCAGCGCTAAGCAGTCTGCAGGCGGCGCGGCTATCATCCACTTCCTGGGTGGTATCCACGAAATTTACTTCCCGTACGTGCTGATGAACCCGCGCCTGATCCTGGCCGTTATTCTCGGCGGTATGACTGGCGTATTTACCCTGACTATCCTGAACGGCGGTCTGGTTTCTCCGGCGTCTCCGGGTTCTATCCTGGCCGTGCTGGCAATGACGCCGAAGGGTGCTTACTTCGCTAACATCGCTGCTATCTGCGCAGCTATGGCAGTCTCTTTTGTGGTCTCAGCCATTCTGCTGAAAACCAGCAAAGTGAAAGAAGATGATGACATTGATGCCGCAACCCGTCGTATGCACGACATGAAAGCGGAATCCAAAGGCGCATCTCCGCTGACGGCTGGCGATGTAACCAACGACCTGAGCCATGTGCGTAAAATCATCGTTGCCTGCGATGCTGGTATGGGTTCCAGCGCCATGGGTGCGGGCGTACTGCGTAAGAAAGTGCAGGATGCGGGGCTGTCTCAGATTTCCGTCACTAACAGCGCGATTAACAATCTGCCGCCGGATGTGGATCTGGTCATTACCCACCGTGACCTGACTGAACGCGCGATGCGCCAGGTGCCTCAGGCACAGCACATTTCGCTGACCAACTTCCTCGACAGTGGCCTGTACTCCAACCTGACCGAACGTCTGGTCGCTGCGCAGCGCCACAACGTGAACGAGGAGAAAGTTCGCGACCACCTGAAAGACAGCTTTGAAGAGGGTGATACCCACCTGTTCAAACTGGGTGCGGAGAACATCTTCCTTGGCCGTAAAGCGGCTAACAAAGAAGAAGCGATTCGCTTTGCTGGTGAGCAACTGGTGAAAGGCGGTTACGTTGAGCCAGAATACGTTGAGGCGATGCTGGACCGTGAAAAACTGACCCCGACTTACCTGGGTGAGTCCATCGCAGTACCGCACGGTACGGTTGAAGCCAAAGACCGCGTGCTGAAAACCGGTGTGGTGTTCTGCCAGTACCCGGAAGGCGTTCGCTTCGGTGAAGAAGAAGACGATATTGCCCGCCTGGTGATTGGCATCGCAGCGCGTAACAACGAGCACATCCAGGTGATTACCAGCCTGACCAACGCTCTGGATGATGAATCCGTGATCGAACGTCTGGCCCATACCACCAGCGTGGATGAAGTTCTGGAACTGCTGGCGGGTAAAAAAGCTTAACGCTTAAGTATCTCCAAAATAGTTCGAGCTGCAGGAAGGCGGCAACGCAGTGAATCCCCAGGAGCGTACATAAGTACGTGACTGGGGTGAGCGAGGAGAGCCAACGCATCTGCAGTTCGAAATATGAAGGCGATATCCTCTCCCTTGTGGAGAGGGTTAGGTTGAGGGAAAAGCCTCACCCCAGCCCTCTTGGGTAAAAACATTAATGAAGGTTAATACTATGAAAGCATTACATTTTGGCGCAGGTAATATCGGTCGTGGCTTTATCGGCAAACTGCTGGCGGACGCGGGGATACAGCTGACGTTCGCGGATGTAAATCAGGTCGTGCTCGATGCCCTGAATGCCCGTCATAGCTATCAGGTTCATGTCGTGGGTGAAAACGAGCAGGTTGATACCGTCTCCGGTGTCAACGCCGTGAGCAGCATCGGCGATGATGTTGTTGAACTGATTGCCCACGTAGATTTAGTCACTACCGCCGTCGGTCCGGTCGTGCTTGAGCGTATCGCTCCGGCCATCGCCAAAGGGCTGGTTAAACGCAAGGCGCAGAGAATCACTACTCCACTAAATATCATCGCTTGTGAAAACATGGTGCGCGGAACGACTCAGTTGAAAGGCCATGTAATGAACGCGTTAGCAGATGAAGATAAAGCCTGGGTTGAAGAACATGTTGGCTTTGTCGATTCTGCCGTGGACCGCATTGTTCCGCCTTCGGCTTCAGCAACCAACGATCCGCTGGAAGTTACCGTAGAAACCTTCAGTGAGTGGATTGTCGACAAAACACAGTTCAAAGGTGAACTGCCAAATATCCCAGGAATGGAATTAACTGATAACCTGATGGCATTTGTCGAACGTAAACTCTTCACGCTGAACACCGGGCATGCTATAACCGCGTACCTCGGAAAATTGACCGGTCATCAGACCATCCGTGACGCGATTCTCGACGAGAAAATCCGCGCAGTGGTAAAAGGTGCGATGGAAGAGAGCGGCGCGGTACTGATCAAACGCTATGGCTTTGATGCAGCAAAACATGCGGCATACATTCAGAAAATCCTCGGCCGTTTTGAAAACCCGTATCTGAAAGATGACGTTGAGCGTGTGGGTCGTCAGCCACTGCGTAAACTTAGCGCAGGCGATCGTCTGATTAAACCACTGCTGGGTACGCTGGAATATGGTTTGCCGCATGCGAATCTGGTTACCGGTATTGCGGCAGCGATGCACTATCGCAGCGAAGAAGATCCGCAGGCACAGGAACTGGCCGCACTGATTGACGAAAAAGGTCCACAGGCCGCGCTGGCGCAAGTTTCCGGGCTGGATGCCAACAGTGATGTCGTGCTTGAGGCTGTTAACGCGTATAACGCAAAGAAATGATGCAGGACCTGGCGCAGGATATCCTGCGCCTGAATAATAGATTGTCAGATATGCAGGCAATAATGGAACAAACGCAGGCCTTTGAAAATCGTGTGCTTGAGCGTCTGAATGCTGGCAAAACCGTACGCAGCTTCCTCATCACCGCCGTAGAACTGCTCACCGAGGCGGTGAATATCCTTGTGCTTCAGGTATTTCGCAAAGACGACTATGCGGTGAAATACGCCGTAGAACCGCTGCTCGACGGCGATGGCCCGTTGGGCGATCTTTCCGTTCGTCTGAAGTTAATCTACGGTCTGGGCGTACTCAGCCGGCCGGAGTATGAAGACGCGGAGCTTCTGATGGCGCTGCGGGAAGAGTTAAACCATGACGGTAATGAATATGCGTTCACCGACGACGAAATTCTTGGACCGTTTGGTGAACTTCACTGCGTGACGGCACTCCCGCCGCCACCGCAGTTTGATACCTCAGACTCAGGTTTGCATGCCATGCAAATCCAGCGTTACCAGCAGATGGTGCGCTCCACGATGGTACTTTCCCTGACCGAGCTGATTTCTAAAATCAGCTTAAAAAAAGCCTTTCAAAAATAAGACGATGTTTGCTTATTTCTCTTCCTGCTGCGGTCGATACAGCTGCCGATAGTACGCCAGACGTTGCAGATACAGCTGCGCGTTTTCCTGCGGTATTTCTGAAGGGACAACGTTGCGCGGCGGTGTTTTATTCAAATATTCGCGAAAAGCCTGGCTTGAAGCCATAAAATCGACAGTTTTATCAATCAGGACCGAAACGTTCTCACCTATTTTCGCCATAATCTTCCCTCCTCCATGTATTAACCGCGCTCAGCCTGTGCGGTTGATCATTTAAGTTTAGGATCAGTTGGGTGTTTATATTGAGGAAAACGTGCTTCACCACGAACATGCCAATAAAAAGCACCACGGCCGATCTTATCGCTTAAAATTCCTTGTTAATCAATGAAGTAACATTATCATTAGCTAATTAATACTTACGGTATTTGATTATTTATCTTCGAGCAGTTGTGAATAATCCCGCTCTGCGCGCATACTATAGGATATTCATCCTATTTTTATCAGAAGCTATCCTATGAAAGAAGTCGAAAAAAACGAAATTAAACGCCTGAGCGATCGTCTGGACGCTATTCGCCACCAGCAGGCAGACCTGTCCCTGGTTGAAGCCGCCGACAAATACGCCGAGCTGGAAAAAGAGAAAGAAACTCTGGAAGCCGAGATCGCACGCCTGCGTGAAGTTCACAGCCAGAAGCTGAGCAAAGAAGCGCAAAAGCTGACAAAACTTCCGTTCCGTCGGGCCATCACCAAAAAAGAGCAGGCTGACATGGGCAAACTGAAGAAGAGCGTGCGCGGCCTGATCGTCGTCCACCCGATGACCGAGCTTGGCCGTGAAATGGGCCTGAAAGAGATGACGGGCTTCGCGAAGAGCGAGTTCTAATCTCCCACCGGGCAACATCCGCTTGCCCGGTCCTTCATTTCCCCTCGCAATTGGCCCTACCAATTTTAACCAGATCCTACCAGCACCTCACATTTCATTAAAATGTGCGTACAATACCGTTGCCAATAAATAACATTTGATTAACCATTCATTGTCATTACCCCTACACAACAATATTGGCAGGGCCACTTTTACACATAATGTGACCTGGAGATGAGCACAGACTCATTCCATTATGTCGGCGGCCCCCAGGAGACCTGCAATGAATCTCTGGCAACAGAACTACGACCCGGCCGGTAACATCTGGCTTTCCAGTCTGATCGCATCGCTCCCTATCCTGTTCTTTTTCTTCGCCCTGATTAAGCTCAAGCTCAAAGGCTATGTTGCGGCGTCATGGACGGTGGTGATCGCTTTGTCGGTCGCCCTGCTGTTTTACAAAATGCCGGTCGATCACGCTCTGGCATCCGTAGTGTACGGTTTCTTCTATGGTCTGTGGCCGATTGCCTGGATCATTATCGCCGCGGTATTCGTCTATAAAATCTCGGTGAAGACCGGGCAGTTCGACATTATCCGCTCCTCGATACTCTCGATTACCCCAGACCAGCGTCTGCAAATGCTGATTGTCGGTTTCTCCTTTGGGGCATTCCTCGAAGGAGCGGCAGGCTTTGGCGCTCCGGTAGCGATTACCGCCGCACTGCTGGTTGGTCTTGGCTTTAACCCGCTGTATGCGGCAGGTTTGTGCCTGATCGTAAATACCGCGCCGGTCGCTTTTGGCGCAATGGGCATTCCGATTCTGGTTGCCGGTCAGGTTACCGGACTGGACAGCTTCGAGATTGGCCAGATGGTAGGGCGTCAGCTGCCGTTCCTGACCATTATCGTGCTGTTCTGGATTATGGCGATTATGGATGGCTGGCGCGGCGTCAAAGAAACCTGGCCTGCGGTGATGGTCGCTGGCGGCTCGTTTGCTATCGCACAGTACCTCAGCTCTAACTTTATCGGGCCGGAACTGCCGGACATCATCTCTTCTCTGGTCTCACTGGTGTGTCTGACGCTGTTCCTGAAACGCTGGCAGCCGGTACGCATCTTCCGTTTTGGCGATATGGGCGCTTCGCAGGTCGATATGGATCTGTCGCGCACCCGCTACACCGCTGGGCAGGTGGTACGCGCCTGGTCACCGTTCCTGTTCCTGACAGCTACCGTCACGCTGTGGAGCATACCGCCGTTTAAAGCGCTGTTTGCGCCAGGCGGCGCGATGTACCACTGGGTGGTCAATATTCCGGTTCCGTTCCTCGACAAGCTGGTTGCCCGTATGCCGCCGGTCGTACACGAAGCCACGGCCTACGCGGCGGTGTACAAATTTGACTGGTTCTCCGCGACCGGTACCGCAATACTGTTTGCCGCCCTGCTGTCTATCGTCTGGCTGAAGATGAAGCCATCTGCTGCGCTGCAGACCTTTGGCAGCACGTTGAAAGATCTGGCGCTGCCTATCTACTCCATCGGGATGGTGCTGGCGTTCGCGTTTATCTCTAACTACTCCGGGCTTTCATCCACCCTGGCACTGGCCCTGGCGCACACCGGCAGCGCTTTTACCTTCTTCTCGCCATTCCTCGGCTGGCTGGGGGTATTCCTGACCGGGTCCGACACCTCATCAAACGCATTGTTCGCCGCCCTGCAGGCCACGGCCGCTCAGCAAATCGGCGTTTCGGATGTGCTGATGGTGGCCGCAAATACCACCGGCGGCGTGACCGGCAAGATGATCTCTCCGCAATCTATCGCTATCGCCTGTGCGGCAGTGGGATTAGTGGGGAAAGAGTCTGATCTGTTCCGCTTTACCGTGAAGCACAGCCTGATTTTCACCTGCATGGTGGGTGTGATTACCACGCTGCAGGCCTATGTCTTAACCTGGATGATTCCATGATAGTGATGCCCAGACGCCTGTCAGACGAAGTCGCATCTCGTGTGCGGGCGCTGATTGAAGAACAACAGCTGGAGGCGGGCATGAAGTTGCCCGCTGAGCGCCAACTGGCCGTACAGCTCGGCGTATCGCGCAACTCGCTGCGCGAGGCGTTAGCCAAGCTGGTGAGTGAAGGTGTGTTGATTAGCCGTCGTGGCGGCGGGACGTTTATCCGCTGGCAGCATGAAGCATGGTCTGAACAAAACATCGTTCAGCCGCTGAAAACCCTGCTGGCGGACGATCCTGATTACAGTTTCGATATTCTGGAAGCCCGCCACGCCATCGAAGCCAGCACCGCCTGGCATGCAGCTATGCGTGCTACTACTGCCGACAAAGAGAAAATCAGACTCTGTTTCGAGGCCACACAAAGCGAAGATCCAGATCTCGCCTCGCAGGCAGACGTTCGCTTTCATCTCGCCATTGCGGAAGCCTCGCACAACGTGGTGCTGTTACAGACCATGCGCGGTTTCTTCGACGTATTGCAGTCTTCGGTGAAACAGAGCCGCCAGCGTATGTACCTTGTGCCGCCCGTATTTTCGCAACTGACGGCGCAGCATCAGGCCGTCCTGGATGCGATTGTTGCCGGAGATGCCGACGGAGCGCGTAAAGCAATGATGGCGCACCTCAGTTTTGTCCACACTACGATTAAACGATTTGATGAAGATCAGGCCCGCCAGGCGCGTATCACCCGCCTGCCCGGTGACCCTGGTGAGAATAGCAGGGAGAACAACGCATGATTATTTCAGCAGCCAGCGACTATCGCGCCGCAGCCCAGCGCATCCTACCCCCCTTCTTGTTCCACTATATAGACGGTGGGGCGTATGCAGAGCACACTCTGCGCCGTAACGTGGCAGACCTGTCGGAGGTGGCGCTGCGCCAGCGCGTGCTGAAGAATATGTCCGACCTGAGCCTGGAGACAAAGCTGTTCAACGAAACGCTCTCCATGCCGGTGGCCCTTGCACCTGTCGGTCTGTGTGGCATGTACGCGCGCCGGGGCGAAGTTCAGGCCGCCGCCGCCGCTGATGCCAAAGGCATTCCGTTTACGCTTTCCACGGTATCCGTATGTCCGATTGAAGAGGTCGCTCCAACCATCAAACGTCCGATGTGGTTTCAGCTATATGTTCTGCGCGATCGCGGCTTTATGCGCAACGCGCTGGAGCGCGCCAAAGCGGCGGGTTGCTCCACGCTGGTCTTTACCGTCGATATGCCAACCCCGGGCGCACGCTACCGTGACGCACATTCCGGGATGAGCGGCCCAAATGCCGCACTACGCCGCTACTGGCAGGCAGTCACCCATCCACAGTGGGCATGGGACGTTGGCCTGAACGGTCGCCCACATGATTTAGGTAATATCTCGACTTATCTTGGTAAACCTACCGGTCTTGAGGATTACATCGGCTGGCTGGCGAATAACTTCGACCCGTCGATTTCCTGGAAAGACCTCGAGTGGATCCGCGAATTTTGGGATGGTCCGATGGTGATCAAAGGGATCCTCGATCCCGAAGATGCCCGAGACGCCGTACGCTTTGGCGCGGATGGTATTGTTGTCTCTAACCACGGTGGTCGCCAGTTAGACGGCGTGCTGTCTTCAGCTCGCGCGCTACCCGCCATTGCCGATGCGGTAAAAGGCGATATCACCATTCTGGCAGACAGTGGGATCCGCAACGGCCTGGACGTCGTACGTATGATTGCGCTGGGCGCGGATAGTGTTCTGCTGGGACGTGCTTATCTGTACGCGCTGGCCACCCACGGTCAGGCCGGGGTGGCGAATCTGCTAAATCTGATCGAGAAAGAGATGAGGGTGGCAATGACCCTGACCGGTGCAAAATCGATTAGCGAAATCAGCCGTGATTCACTGGTACAAGAACTGGGCAAACAGGTGGCTGACTACCCGATGCAGCCCAAACGTGGAAATGCGGCGTAAACGTTAATTTGCTATGCTGCCCCGTACTTAAGGGGGCAGCATGCTAAACATCGTATTATTCGAACCAGAAATCCCGCCAAATACCGGCAATATTATCCGTCTTTGCGCCAACACCGGCTTTCGTCTGCATATTATTGAGCCAATGGGCTTTACCTGGGACGACAAGCGCCTGCGCCGCGCGGGGCTGGATTACCATGAATTTGCCGCCGTGCAACGCCACCCTGATTACGCCGCCTTCGTCGCCGCAGAAAATCCGCAACGTCTGTTTGCCCTGACCACCAAAGGTACGCCAGCGCATAGCGCGGTAAGCTATCAGGATGGGGATTATCTGATGTTTGGCCCGGAAACTCGCGGTCTGCCAGCCAGCATCCTCGACGCACTGCCAGCTGAACAAAAAATTCGTATTCCGATGATGCCGGACAGTCGCAGCATGAACCTGTCAAATGCGGTGTCGGTAGTGGTGTATGAGGCCTGGCGCCAATTAGGTTATCCCGGCGCGGTATTGCGTAGTTGATTTTTGTCGGATGGCGGCTGACGCCTTATCCGACCTACGAAAGAATTTACCATTATTTTTCGAGCGTTATCGGAGCAGTCAGGTTGGACACGGACTGCGCTTGCCGACCTGCGCGTACACGTAGTACGTGAGGATGGCGAGCACAGCCCGGGTTCAAGATGACAAGTAAGATAGCTCGAAATCAGATTCCATCGCCGTATTCGAACGTATGATGTATCCCGTTGAAATGCTGATCCATATCCATAGACGGTTTATCGCTGTCAGGCTTGCCGACGATGCGCGCCGGTACGCCTGCGGCGGTGGTATGCGGCGGTACGGGCTGTAGCACGACCGAACCTGCGCCAATCTTCGCGCCGCGCCCGACTTCAATGTTGCCGAGAATTTTTGCTCCCGCGCCGATCATCACGCCTTCACGAATTTTCGGGTGGCGGTCACCGCCGGCTTTACCGGTCCCGCCCAGCGTGACGGATTGCAGAATAGAGACGTCATTTTCAATCACCGCGGTTTCACCGACCACAATGCCGGTGGCGTGATCGAGCATAATCCCACGACCAATTTTTGCCGCCGGATGAATGTCTACCTGGAAGGTAACGGACACCTGATTTTGCAAGAATATCGCCAGCGCCTGACGCCCCTGATGCCACAGCCAGTGACCGATACGGTAGGCCTGAAGCGCATGAAAGCCCTTCAGATACAGCAGTGGAGTGGAATATTTATCGACAGCCGGGTCACGCGTGCGTACTGCCTGAATATCGCAGGCCGCTGAGGCAATCATTTCAGGATCGGCCGCGTAGGCCTCTTCTACGACTTCGCGAATCGCAATGGCGGGCATGATTGGAGAAGCGAGTTTATTCGCCAGCATATAGCTTAGCGCACTGCCGAGATTTTCATGCTTGAGCAGCGTTGCGTGGTAAAAACTGGCCAGCATTGGCTCACATTCCGCCAGTGCCCGGGCTTCCGCTTTAATGTTTTTCCAGACGATATCCAGTTCTTCACACGGCATTGCGTACTCCAGAAGGTAGCAAAACGACCGATCCGTTCTTCGCGGATCGGGTCGTTATATTCAACAGTTCCTTACAGCTAGTGGCGACTCAGCTCGTCCTTGCGTGCACGGCCTAATAACGTCAATGCTGCCTCGCGCGCGTTTTTTCCGCAATACAATACTTGATAAATTTCCTCGGTTATTGGCATCTCAACACCAAAACGGTGCGCCAATTCACGAACTTCTTTCGTATTGCGATAGCCTTCAACCACTTGGCCAATTTTGTCCTGCGCACCCTGCACGTCCATCCCCTGGCCGAGCATCATGCCAAAACGACGGTTGCGCGACTGGTTGTCGGTACAGGTCAGCACCAGATCGCCTAAACCCGCCATCCCCATAAAGGTGGCAGGATCGGCCCCCAGCGCCGCACCAAGACGAGACATTTCGGTCAGCCCACGGGTGATCAATGCGGTTCGTGCATTCGCGCCGAAACCGATGCCGTCAGACATCCCTGCGCCAATGGCAATGACGTTTTTCACCGCACCGCCAAGCTGTACGCCAATGAAATCCGGGTTGCTGTATACGCGGAAGCTTTTGCCGCAGTGCAGCAACTGCTGGAGATCGTCAGCAAAGGTGTCGTCCGTCGAGGCCAGAGAAATCGCCGTCGGCATGCCCGCAGCCAGCTCTTTGGCGAACGTCGGGCCGGAAATAACCGCCAGTGGAATTGAGTCCCCCAACGCTTCACGCGCGACATCCTGCAGCAGACGCCCTGTTTCCGCTTCCAGACCTTTTGTCGCCCAGACCAGTCGTGCGTCAGAACGCATCAATGGTTTGATGTTACGCAGCACTTCGCCAAAGACGTGGCTCGGCACCACCACCAGAATATTACGACTGGCGGCCAGCGCTGTGGCTAAATCACTTTCCAGGCGCAGCGTGTCGGGAAAAGGCACATCAGGAAGGAACGCGACGTTGCAGCGATCGTGCTCGAGAGTCGCGATATGTTTAGGATCATGGCCCCACAGGACAACCTGATGGCCATTTCTTGCCAGGGTGATGGCAAGAGCGGTGCCGTACGAGCCGGCACCAATCACAGTCATTGAAGCATTACTTTGGTTCATCAGGCATCCTGATGTTCTTCAGTACCTTCGCCAGCCTGCTGCTGTAAATAGTTCATGAACAGCGCATCAAAGTTGACCGGCGCAAGGTTCAGTTGCGGGAACGTACCGCGTGAAACCAGGCTGGTGATGCATTCGCGGGCATACGGGAACAGAATGTTCGGGCAGTATGCGCCCAGGCAATGCGCCATTTGAGTCCCTTCGATACCACTGATGGAGAAAATACCGCCCTGCTGAACTTCGCACAGGAACGCAGTTTCTTCACCCAGGGAAGCCGTTACGGTGACACGCAGCACTACTTCATACACGTCATCTGCCAGTTGGGTAGATGCGGTATCAAGATCCAGTTTAACCTCTGGCTGCCAATCTTTCTGGAAAACATGCGGTGCATTTGGCGCTTCGAAAGACACATCCTTGGTATAAATACGTTGGATCTGGAAAGCCATTTCAGTGTTATTTTGTTCTGACATGTTGAGAAAACCCTTTAGTGTTGTCCTTTAAATACTTCGGTACGCCTTAACGCAGCAGCGGATCCAGTCCACCACGCGCATCCAACGCATACAAGTCGTCACAACCACCAATGTGCTGTGCATCAATAAAAATCTGCGGAACCGTAGTACGGCCACTGCGCTTGATCATCTCTTCACGCTTCACGGCATCACCGTCAATCGGAAGCTCCTGGAAACTCACACCCTTGCTGTTTAACAGCGCCTTTGCGCGATGGCAAAACGGGCAGGTTGCTTTGGTATAGATCTCAATATTGGCCATGACTTATCTCCAGTGTTCTTTTTACCCTGCGGCATGAAAGAAGACGGGTAAATTACTTGCCGCGAACCAGTGGCAGATTCTCACCACTCCAGCCCGCTACGCCATCTTTCAGTACAGACACCTGCTCAAAACCGGCTTTGATCAGCGCAGTTGCTGAATCCTGGCACTGCATGCCTGAGCCATCAACCACAATAACAGGTTTGTTTTTGTGTTTTTCCAGTTCGCCAAAGTTGTTGGCTTTGATTTCGCTCGGCAGCAGGTTAGTGGAGCCAGCGATATGACCTTTGCGGAAGTCGTCGCGCTGACGTAAATCCACGACAACGGCGTCTTCTTTATTGATGAGACGTGTGGCTTCTCCGCGCGTAATCACCTTCACTTTGGAAGTCAGGCTCTTAAACGTGGTAAATAATACAGCCGCCAGTAACGCAATCCAGGCGATACTCAATACAGGGTGGCGACTAACAAATTGCATAATTTCTTGCATGGGGGGTAACAACTCCCGACTCAGTGATTAAAAAAACCAGGAAAGGAGTATACCTGCGCGTTGGCGCAAATACAGCCAGAGCGTGCATTGGATTGCATTTTTGCGGGGCGCTACGGAAAAAAAAACCTAAAACCACGCCCTCTGCGGCGCGCTCTGGTCGATTATTTGATCTTCCGGGGCTACTTTATCGATTCAGCTGTAGTAAAATTACGCAATTATTTTTTATCTATTAAGTGTGAGGTTGTCGCAATGTCGGTTTCTAAAAAACCTATGGTACTGGTGATTCTGGATGGCTATGGCTATCGCGAAGACAGCCAGGATAACGCCATCTTTAATGCCAAAACCCCGGTAATGGATGCCCTGTGGGCAAAACGTCCGCATACCCTGATTGATGCGTCTGGCCTGGAAGTTGGCCTGCCCGATCGCCAGATGGGCAACTCCGAAGTCGGTCACGTCAACCTGGGCGCGGGCCGCATCGTGTATCAGGACCTGACCCGTCTGGATGTAGAAATTAAAGAGCGTACTTTCTTCGCTAACCCGGTGCTGACCAATGCGGTCGACCAGGCAAAAAATAGCGGCAAAGCGGTACACATCATGGGTCTGCTCTCTGCGGGCGGTGTTCACAGCCACGAAGATCACATCATGGCGATGGTAGAAATGGCTGCTGAACGCGGGGCTGAGAAAATCTATCTGCACGCTTTCCTTGATGGCCGTGATACTCCGCCACGCAGCGCTGAACATTCACTGCAAAAATTCGAAGAGAAATTTGCCGCGCTGGGCAAAGGCCGCGTAGCGTCCATCATCGGTCGTTACTACGCGATGGACCGCGACAACCGTTGGGATCGCGTTGAACAGGCTTATGACCTGATGACGTTGGCCAAAGGCGAGTTCCAGTTCGCTACGGCGGTTGAAGGCCTGCAGGCTGCTTATGCCCGCGACGAAAACGATGAATTCGTGAAAGCGACCGTGATCCGTGCTGAAGGCCAGGCTGAAGCCGCCATGGAAGACGGCGATACGCTGATTTTCATGAACTTCCGTGCTGACCGTGCGCGTGAAATCACTCGTGCGTTTGTTAACGCTGATTTCGACGGCTTCGCCCGTAAGAAAGTCGTTAACCTCAACTTTGTGATGCTGACCGAATACGCGGCCGACATCAAAACTGCGGTTGCTTACCCACCAGCATCTCTGGCTAACACCCTTGGCGAGTGGATGGCGAAGCACGACAAAACGCAGCTGCGTATTTCCGAAACCGAAAAATATGCGCACGTGACCTTCTTCTTCAACGGCGGCGTAGAAGAGCCGTTCAAAGGCGAAGATCGCATCCTGATCAACTCGCCGAAAGTTGCGACCTACGATCTGCAGCCAGAGATGAGCTCTGCTGAGCTGACCGAAAAACTGGTTGCGGCGATTGAGAGCGGAAAATACGACACCATCATTTGTAACTACCCGAACGGCGACATGGTTGGTCATACCGGGGTGATGGAAGCAGCGGTTAAAGCGGTTGAAGCGCTGGATCACTGCGTTGAACAGGTCGCGAAAGCGGTTGAATCCGTTGGGGGTCAGTTGCTGATCACCGCAGACCACGGTAACGCAGAGCAAATGCGCGATCCGTCCACCGGTCAGGCGCATACTGCGCACACCAACCTGCCCGTTCCGCTGATTTATGTCGGTGGCAAGAACGTTAAAGCAGTCGAAGGCGGCAAACTTTCTGATATCGCCCCGACGATGCTGACGCTGATGGGTATGGAAATCCCGCAAGAGATGACTGGTAAGCCGCTGTTCATCGTGGAATAATCCCTCCCCATGAGGGGAAAGGCGATTAATACCATCACTCGGGCCGTGAAACCGCGTAAGTTTTCAGTCAGGCCCTTGTTCTACGCCAGCGCGCTTAGCGCTGGCGTATTGCTGTGCGCCTTTTCCGCCCACGCGGACGAACGCGACCAGCTCAAATCTATTCAGGCCGATATCGCGGCAAAAGAACGCGCGGTACGTCAACAGCAACAACAACGCGCCACCCTCCTCGCTCAGCTTAAAGCTCAGGAACAAGCCATCGCCGTTGCCGCAAGGCAGTTGCGCGAAACGCAAAACTCACTGGCGCAGCTGAATGCACAAATCGCAGAGATGAACGCAGCACTCGCGAAGCTGGAAAAACAGCGGGCCGCACAAGAACGCAGCCTGGCAGCCCAACTCGACGCAGCTTTTCGCCAGGGCGAACACACCGGCATTCAGCTCATTCTTAGCGGTGAAGAAAGCCAGCGCGGGCAACGCCTGCAGGCCTATTTCGGCTATCTGAACCAGGCGCGACAGGAAACTATCGCGCAATTGAAACAAACCCGCGAAGAGGTCGACTCGCAAAAAGCCGAGCTGGAAGATAAGCAGAGCGAACAGCAGACGCTACTGTACGAACAGCGCGCTCAGCAGGCTAAGCTGGAACAGGCACGTAACGAACGCCAGAAAACGCTTTCGAGTCTGGAATCATCGATTCAACAGGGTCAACAGCAACTGGGCGAAATGCGCGCCAACGAATCCCGTCTGCGCAACAGCATTGCCCGCGCCGAAGCCGCAGCCAAAGCGCGTGCGGAACGTGAAGCACGCGAGGCGCAGGCAGTACGCGATAAGCAACAGGATGCGTCACGAAAAGGCTCAACCTATAAACCGACCGAAAGTGAAAAATCACTGATGTCGCGTACCGGCGGTTTGGGTTCGCCACGCGGTCAGGCATTTTGGCCCGTTCGTGGTCCAACTCTACATCGTTATGGCGAACAGCTGCAGGGTGAGCTACGTTGGAAGGGGATGGTTATTGGCGCATCCGAAGGCACCGAAGTTAAAGCCATTGCCGATGGTCGCGTCATTCTGGCGGACTGGCTGCAGGGCTATGGCCTGGTGGTCGTCGTTGAACACGGTAAAGGCGATATGAGCCTGTACGGTTATAACCAGAGCGCACTGGTCAGCGTCGGTACGCAGGTTCGCGCCGGGCAGCCTATAGCACTTGTGGGTAGCAGCGGCGGTCAGGGCAGGCCGGCACTCTATTTCGAAATTCGTCGCCAGGGTCAGGCGGTCAATCCACAGCCGTGGTTGGGAAGATAAGTTTTGCCACAACAATTTCGTCGTCTACTACTCTCTCTCGCCAGTCTGCTGGCCTTCGCAACACCTGTATTTGCTGGCAAACTCGCCATCGTCATTGATGATTTCGGCTATCGCCCACACACTGAAAACCAGGTACTGGCGATGCCTTCTACCATCTCCGTTGCCGTTCTGCCTAACGCCCCACATGCGCGTGAAATGGCAATCAAAGCGCATAACAGCGGGCATGAAGTCTTAATCCATCTGCCAATGGCGCCGCTGAGCAAGCAGCCGTTAGAGAAAGACACGTTACGCCCTGAAATGAGCAGCGAAGAGATTGAGAGGATCATTCGCGACGCGGTAAGCAAAGTACCGAATGCGGTCGGTCTGAACAACCATATGGGCAGCGCGATGACCTCCAGTCTTTTCGGCATGCAGAAGGTGATGCAGGCGCTGGAACGTTACGACCTCTACTTCCTGGACAGCATGACCATCGGTAACAGCCAAGCAATGCGCGCAGCGTCAGGTACCGGTGTGAAGGTCATCAAACGCAAAGTCTTCCTGGATGACACGCAAAACGAAGCCGATATTCGCCGTCAGTTTAATCGTGCCGTCGAGCTTGCGCGCCGCAACGGTTCCGCAATCGCCATTGGCCACCCTCACCCGTCTACGGTTCGCGTTCTGCAGCAGATGCTGTATAGCCTGCCAGCCGACATCACGCTGGTTCGTCCAAGCAGCTTGCTCAATGAACCACAGGTGGATACCTCCAGACCAAACCTCACGCCACCGAAGAACGGTACGCCTGATGCACCGCGTAATCCTTTCCGCGGGGTGAAATTATGCAAACCGAAACAGCCGTTAGAGCCGGTGTACGCCAGCCGCTTCTTCAGCGTGCTCGGCGAAAGCATCACCCAAAGCACGCTGGTGCAGTATATGCGCTTGCAGTGGCAGGGCTGGCAATAATCAGTCTTTACTATCCAGCGTTAAATGGGCCAGGCGGCGCGGCGTCAATGATTTATCGCGCCACTGGCTAAAACGGATAGCCCACAACAGCACCTGATAACCCAGCTTTACGCTGCAGATATTACTCACCATACGCTTGAACATACCCGATACAAATACTTCAGCAATCATGCGCTGGCGGATCTGTGGATCGGGTTCTTTACGAATACAATGACATACTCGCAGTCCCTCATAAATCACTTGTTGCTTAAACTCAGGATAGATAGTGATGCGGTTAGCGTAGCTATGATTAAGTTCGTCCAGCAGGCGAGTGATCTTTATATAGTGCCGTTGATAGTTTAAATTCGCTTCACCCTGCCGCTTCATGTGGCTAATTGAGCCATCGTGTTGGTAGTATTTATATAATGGTTTTTCCGTATATTTCGCACGAGTGGCATTAAACATAAACACCGTACTCCACATGACATCCTGATGATGTAACCCAGGGATAAATCTTATATTGTGTTCTTTAATGAGGTCATTTCTATATACCCCCATCCAGAGAACATGCGTCCAGCGGCGCGAAGCAAGCCCCATACGCAACCAGTCTGGGCCGGAGAGAATACCGGTAGAACGCAGACGATCTGTTGGAATGGATACCCAGACTCGGGATGTTTCCCGCGAACTCCAGTCTGCGTTGCTTTGTACAACGTCAAGGTTGTCCTGCAAGGCCATTCCCATCAATGTCTCATACATCTCCGGATAGACTTCATCATCGGCATCAACGAATGCGATGTAATCCCCCACAGCGACATCCAGGCCAAGGTTTCGCGCGACAGAGACACCCTGGTTGGCCTGATGCAGCAGCCGAACATGGGGATATTTTTCTGCATAGTATTGCGCAATATCGACTGAGCAGTCCGTAGAACCATCATTTACAATAATGATTTCAAGATCTTTCCAGGTCTGCGCAATTAACGACTCCATACAGTCACGAAAGTAACTACCGGCATTATATAACGGGATAATAACGCTTAATTTATATTTACTTTGCATCGTAGGGTAATCATCTAATCTATGGGATTGTCGTTACTCTATCACCCAATTATTAAGATATTATTAAGGCTTAACAAGAGGTACAATTTCCAGAGAAATAGGCCAGCATTCCTATAAATTTATATTAGCTAGATTGATAACCTATTTACTTACACGTCCGAGAAACAAAAAACAGCACGAATAGCCAACTTAGTTGTTACCTGTGTATGACAAAGGATTTTGTTATACTAACTTGATCTCTATCACAAAATGAACAGTGCAAATGTAATGATGACCAAAGCACTCTTGCTACATTGATGCTTTAAGTCATAAAATTCTCATAACGTAAAGCAATTAATCAATTACTTTCAATTAGATAGAGCATAACACTGTTGTTTATGTGTCTTTTACATAAAAGCATGTATTAACTAACCACCGTCGATACAATTTTGTATAATACAGAGCATGACTATCCACAACAGATTAATATACGAAGGCGAATTTAATGAACATTAGTAAGGTTGAATTAAATGACTTTAATGTTTATTTCAAGAAAGAAAAAATTAATTTCCCTTTGTTGATGAAAAAAATATCAAATAATGAAATAAAAGGGAAACAACTGAATGCTGAAAATGGTTTTCGCAGCGTCCATCTTGTCGAATATGAAAATAAAAAGTTTATTGTCAAGAACGATCGTGAAATAGACAATCGCTTTGAAAAAAAAGCGCTAAACTTTATTTCCGGGCCCTTTTATTCACATATGATTAAACGACTGGCACGCTTAACTCCAGAGCAACGCGCCTGTACTGCAGATCTGTACTACGTTGCCGAAAAATGTCACTTTCGTCAATGTGTTGAAGTGTCAACCGTGCATGAATACATTGATGGAAAACCCCTTGCCGAAATCAACGAAAGTAATGCCGAAGAGGTGAAAAACTGTATTATTAAACTTCACAATGCAGGTCTTGCATCGAATGATATTCACCCTGGAAATTTTATTAGAACGCCATCTGGTGAACTTAAAGTTATCGATCTTTCATGCAAAGGCATTATGAAAATATGCCAGGCGAACGATATCCTCACGCTCCGGAATAAATACAATATCGATATTCAGGGTCATGGCTTCGTTTATAACCTGATTTTATTGAAAGAAAAGCTTCGCCGACTTTCACGAAAAATTCGCGGCAAGTAAAAAATAGCCAGATATTAATCATATCTGGCTATTCATTCTTACCGGCTTAATACTAATCCCAGCTCAGGATCACTTTCCCTGACTGGCCTGAACGCATCGCGTCAAAGCCCTGCTGGAATTCATCGATGGAGAATCGATGGGTGATGATCGGCGACAAATCCAGTCCAGACTGGATCAGTGCAGCCATTTTGTACCAGGTTTCAAACATCTCACGACCGTAGATACCTTTAATAAACAGCCCCTTAAAGATAACTTTGGTCCAGTCGATGGACATATCAGATGGCGGAATACCCAGCATAGCAATACGGCCACCGTGGTTCATGGTGTCCAGCATGGCGCGAAACGCTGGCGGCGCCCCGGACATCTCCAGGCCCACATCAAACCCTTCGGTCATACCCAGTTCAGCCATCACGTCGGTCAGATTCTCTTTCGACACGTTGACCGCGCGTGTGATACCCATTTTGCGTGCCAGCTCAAGGCGATACTCATTAACGTCGGTGATCACCACGTGGCGTGCGCCAACATGCTTCGCGACCGCCGCCGCCATAATACCGATTGGACCCGCACCGGAAACCAGCACATCTTCCCCAACCAGATCGAACGACAGCGCCGTGTGCACTGCATTACCGAACGGATCGAAGATAGACGCCAAGTCGTCGGAGATATTGTCCGGGATTTTAAATGCGTTAAATGCCGGGATCACCAGGTACTCCGCAAAGCAGCCAGGGCGGTTTACACCGACACCGGTCGTATTGCGGCACAGGTGAGTACGTCCACCGCGGCAGTTACGGCAATGCCCGCAGGTGATATGACCTTCGCCTGAAACGCGATCGCCGATTTTAAAGCCTTTAACTTCCTGACCGATGCCAACAACTTCGCCGACATATTCATGCCCAACGACCATCGGTACCGGGATGGTTTTTTGCGACCATTCATCCCAGTTATAAATGTGAACGTCAGTCCCGCAGATGGCTGTTTTACGGATTTTAATCAGCAAATCGTTATGACCGACTTCCGGTTCAGGAACGTCGGTCATCCAAATGCCCTCTTCCGCTTTCAGTTTGGATAACGCTTTCATTTCACATCCTCAGGCAATAACGCCCAGTTGTTTACCAATGCGTGTGAACGCCTCAACAGCACGCGTAATCTGCTCAGGGGTATGCGCCGCAGACATCTGGGTACGGATACGCGCCTGGCCTTTTGGAACCACCGGATAGAAGAATCCGGTAACGTAAATCCCCTCTTTTTGCAGCTCGCGGGCGAACGCCTGCGCCACTACTGCATCACCCAGCATGACCGGGATGATCGCGTGATCCGCACCGGCTAACGTAAAGCCTGCGGCAGACATTTGCTCACGGTACTGACGTGCATTCGCCCACAGGCGATCGCGCAGGTCGCTGCCAGCTTCAACCATTTCCAGCACTTTAATGGAAGCCGCAACAATCGCCGGTGCCAGTGAGTTGGAGAACAAATAAGGACGGGAACGCTGACGCAGCCACTCAACAACTTCTTTGCGCGCTGCGGTGTAACCACCGGATGCGCCGCCGAGTGCTTTACCCAGCGTACCGGTGATGATGTCCACGCGACCCATCACGTCACAGTATTCATGGGAGCCACGACCATTTTCGCCGACAAAACCGACGGCATGGGAATCATCAACCATGACCAGCGCGTCGTATTTATCCGCCAGATCGCAAACGCCTTTCAGATTAGCGATCACACCATCCATAGAGAACACGCCATCAGTGGCGATCAGGATATGGCGAGCGCCTGCTTCACGCGCTTCTTTCAGGCGAGCTTCCAGTTCCACCATATCGTTGTTGGCGTAACGGAAACGTTTTGCTTTACACAGACGCACGCCATCAATGATAGAAGCGTGGTTCAGGGCATCGGAAATAATTGCGTCTTCTGCGCCCAGCAGCGTTTCAAACAGGCCGCCGTTGGCGTCGAAGCAGGAAGAGTAAAGGATGGCATCTTCCATTCCGAGGAATGCCGCCAGTTTTTGCTCCAGTTGCTTATGGCTGTCCTGGGTACCGCAAATAAAGCGAACCGAAGCCATACCAAATCCGTGAGAATCCATACCCGCTTTTGCCGCTGCAATCAGTTCCGGATGGTTAGCCAACCCCAAATAGTTGTTCGCACAAAAGTTAATAACGTGGCTTCCATCCGCCACGGTAATATCCGCCTGCTGGGCAGATGTAATAATGCGTTCTTCTTTAAACAATCCTTCCGCACGTGCGGTTTCGAGATCGTTCGTTAACTGTTTGTAAAAATCCCCACGCATTTCAATTCTCCAGACTGGGCAAATTTCAGCACATATTACCCAAAGCTATACGTTGATACGAGATGACGCATCATCACTTCTTCAAAATGAAGCATAAATCACGTGTACCCGCACGGCTTATCGGTGAATGGCTGAAGCCTAAGCCATGTAGTGATATGATAGAAGTATTCGTGTCTGAGATTGTCTCTGACTCCATAATTCAAAGGTTACATTTATGATCATCGTTACCGGCGGCGCGGGCTTTATCGGCAGCAACATCGTTAAGTCTCTGAATGATAAAGGTATCACCGACATTCTGGTGGTGGACAACCTGAAAGACGGCACCAAGTTTGTTAACCTGGTGGATCTGAATATTGCTGACTACATGGACAAGGAAGACTTCCTGATCCAGATTATGGCCGGGGAAGATTTCGGCGATATCGAAGCGATTTTCCACGAAGGCGCATGCTCTTCAACCACCGAGTGGGACGGCAAGTATATGATGGATAACAACTATCAATACTCCAAAGAGCTACTGCACTACTGCCTGGAACGTGAAATCCCGTTCCTGTACGCATCCTCTGCCGCCACCTACGGCGGTCGCACTTCTGATTTCATCGAGTCTCGTGAATATGAGAAACCGCTGAACGTCTACGGCTACTCAAAATTCCTGTTCGACGAGTACGTGCGTCAGATCCTGCCAGAAGCCAATTCTCAGATTGTTGGCTTCCGCTATTTCAACGTCTACGGACCGCGTGAAGGCCACAAAGGCAGCATGGCAAGCGTTGCTTTCCACCTCAACACCCAGCTTAACAATGGCGAAACACCAAAACTGTTCGAAGGCAGTGAAAACTTCAAACGTGATTTCGTTTACGTAGGCGATGTAGCTGCGGTAAACCTGTGGTTCCTGGAAAACGGGGTTTCCGGCATCTTTAACCTCGGTACAGGTCGTGCGGAATCTTTCCAGGCCGTTGCCGATGCTACGCTGGCGTACCACAAAAAAGGCAGCATTGAGTACATTCCATTCCCGGAAAAACTGAAAGGCCGCTACCAGGCATTTACCCAGGCAGATCTGACGAACCTGCGCGCAGCGGGCTATGACAAGCCGTTTAAAACCGTCGCCGAAGGCGTCACGGAATATATGGCCTGGCTGAACCGCGACGCGTAAGTATGAAAATTTTGGTGGTTGGCCCGTCTTGGGTGGGCGACATGATGATGTCGCAAAGTCTCTATCGCACGCTCAAGGCGCGCTATCCCCAGGCGATAATCGACGTGATGGCACCTGCATGGTGCCGTCCGTTATTGTCGCGCATGCCAGAAGTCAACGAAGCTATCGCCATGCCGTTGGGGCACGGCGCGCTGGAGATCGGCGAGCGCCGTAAACTCGGCCACAGTCTGCGTGAGAAGCGCTATGACCGCGCTTTTGTGCTGCCTAACTCGTTTAAATCCGCTCTGGTGCCGTTCTTTGCGGGTATTCCCCATCGTACAGGTTGGCGTGGCGAGATGCGCTACGGTCTGCTAAACGATGCGCGCGTACTGGATAAAGACGCATGGCCACTGATGGTCGAGCGCTATGTGGCTCTGGCTTATGATAAAGGCGTGATGCTGACGGCCAAAGATTTGCCGCAGCCTCTGCTATGGCCGCAGTTGCAGGTCAGCGAAGGCGAGAAATCACTGACCTGTAGTCAGTTTTCCCTCTCTGCCGAACGCCCCATCATCGGCTTTTGCCCTGGCGCGGAATTTGGTCCGGCGAAACGCTGGCCACATTACCACTATGCAGAACTGGCAAAGCAGCTGATCGATGAAGGCCATCAGATTGTGCTGTTTGGCTCAGCAAAAGACCATGAAGCCGGCAATGAGATCCTGGCGACGCTGAGCGTTGAACAGCAGGCATGGTGCCGTAATCTGGCGGGCGAAACACAGCTGGAGCAGGCCGTCATCCTTCTCGCAGCCTGCAAAGCGGTGGTCACCAACGACTCTGGATTAATGCACGTGGCCGCGGCGCTGAACCGTCCACTGGTCGCATTGTATGGTCCAAGCAGCCCGGATTTTACGCCTCCGCTTTCCCACAAGGCGCGTGTCATTCGCCTGATTACGGGTTATCACAAAGTGCGTAAGGGTGATGCGGCAGAAGGCTATCATCAGAGCCTGATTGACATTACACCCCAGCGCGTACTGGAAGAACTCAACGATCTGTTGTTACAAGAGGAAGCCTGACGGATGCGGGTTCTGATCGTTAAAACGTCGTCTATGGGCGATGTACTGCATACGTTGCCCGCATTAACCGATGCTCAGCAGGCTATTCCGGGTATTCAATTTGATTGGGTGGTGGAAGAAGGGTTCGCTCAAATCCCCTCCTGGCATTCAGCCGTTGACCGGGTTATTCCAGTGGCGATCCGTCGCTGGCGTAAAGCCTGGTTTTCAGCGCCGATTAAAGCCGAGCGTAAAGCGTTTCGTGATGCGGTGCGTTTACAGCAGTATGACGCGATAATCGATGCTCAGGGTTTGGTTAAAAGCGCGGCGTTGGTGACACGTCTGGCACGTGGCATCAAGCATGGTATGGACTGGAGCACAGCCCGCGAACCGCTGGCAAGTCTGTTTTATAATCGCAAACATCACATAGCCAAACAGCAGCACGCGGTAGAACGTACGCGTGAATTGTTCGCCAAAAGCTTGGGATATGTTAAACCGCAGTCGCAGGGTGATTACGCGATTGCGCAGCATTTTGTAAAACAGCAAACGTCCAATTCGCAGCCCTACGCTGTATTTTTACATGCGACCACGCGAGATGATAAACATTGGACAGAAGCACACTGGCGGGACCTTATTACGCTGATACCGAAGACAGGGATTCGCATTAAACTTCCCTGGGGAGCAGCGCATGAAGAGGAAAGAGCAAGAAGAATTGCGAAAGGATTTGATAATGTCGATGTATTGCCAAGGATGAGTCTTGAGGAAATTGCGCGTATCCTCGCCGGTGCTGAATTTGTAGTTTCGGTTGATACAGGCCTTAGTCATCTGACCGCCGCGCTCAATCGCCCAAACGTTACGCTGTATGGTCCCACCGACCCAGGGCTCATTGGTGGCTACGGTAAGAATCAGTTAACGTGCATTGCTCCGGAAGGAAAACTGTCGTTACTCACCGCTCAGCAAGTACTAACACACCTACCGTCCGACGTATAACCCCCCGACTCGGGACGGGGGCTCTGCACGCTTATCAGAACATGCAGAGCATCGGTAAGCTTACTGTAGGAATGGTTTTACATGCGCCATGATCTCTTCGCAACTCACCTTCTCTAGCGCTGAACGATACTTAATTTCATCCAGCGTCGTATAGGCTTTGTAAACCACCTTGTGCAATTGAGGGTCCTGATAGGGGCCATAAAGATAAGGTGAGGTGATCACATACATACTCACCGTCGGTACCCGCATTGCCACGGCAAGGTGCATAGGTCCTGTATCAGATGTTACCAGCAGGTCCATATTCTTCACTTCCTGAATAAGCCCTTTAAGCGTCGTTTTACCGATAAGTGGCTTTACGCGGTCATGAAAGCGGCTATCCAGCTTTTGCAAAAATTCGTCCTGCAGAGGCACTTCATTCGGCGCGCCAATCAGGACGACACGCACATCATCATGAGCAAAAAGTTGGTTTGCGAAAGTGACAAATCGCTCAACAGGCCAGCATTTCTTAAAGGATGATGCTCCCATTTGAAAACCAATCCAACGCAGCTTTGAATCTTCCTCGCTCACCGTACGTTCGACAGGAAACGGCAGGTGCATACTGTTGTCTGGCTTTTCATTCAGCAACGGCATGATAAGCTCCAGCTTTCGCTGAATAGTATGCCCAACGAATTTACTGATTCTGTTGGTTGCCCATTTACTTACGAGTGGGATGTCCTGCTTATCGTTATCCACAAAGACATACTTTGTGCCAGCAATAATGGCGCTAAGGAAATCATAAGGTGTATGTGAGTGAAGAATTACCGTCAGGTCTGGCGTTCCACGTTTCTTGATCTCTTTAACCAATGCCGGGAGGGTAGTGAGTTTATTATCCCATGAGATAAGATCGTCCCAGTCACTCCCCCCTTTGAGGAAGTCATACATCTTTTTGTGGCAAATCAGGGTGATTGTCGCAGAAGGATATGTCTGGCGGAGCGCATGAATTGCTGGAGAGTTCATCATGAAATCACCCAGCGCCGTTGAAGAATAAATCAGGATATTCTTCAGCTGATTTTTATCCTGATTTTCAAATTCTTGCTGACTAAAAGAAAAATCTTTCTTACGGGTGTATATCATTAAAAAAAGATTAACCAGTAATAGCTGAATTTTTTTTCTCAATGCTCTAATCATTAAATAAAACCTATTTAATCTATCGCCAGATAGAGATCAATATATCAACTTATCTATAGCAATAAGTAAACTTATGCTTCATCCATTGCCGTATTTTTACGCACTTGCTCCTGCAGACTTACAAACCGCGTAAATACATCATCGACGCTAATATTGCGAGCATCATAATCTTTTCCTTGCAGCATTTCGTACGGCACACCCCATGGCGTCCATAGCCATGCAGCCTTGTTGCCGAACAGCGCCACCACTGGTTTGCGCACCCCAGCAGCAATATGCAAGGCACCGCCGTCGCTGGTCACAATCTGATCGCATAGTGACATACCGGCCATCAGCTCACGAACGCTATTCGTTCTTACTGGAATAATCGGCAGATCGGCACATTGCGCGCTGATAAAATCAGCCTTATCATCATCACCGGGATGTAATTTATTATCTGATTTTCCTGGAGACCAGAATAACATAATATGGCACGCCTGTATGGCTGCAAGTTTATGAGCAAGCTCAACAAACTTTTCTTTTTGCCATTGTTGTTCTTCTCTTCGGGAACTTATCTGCAACCCATAAACAGGTAAATTATCCTGTGGAAATTCTATCTTTGCTTTTATATCAGCCAGTTCTTGTGGTGTGACATACAGCTCCAGCGGACCTGGTTTAGAAGTACAGCCTAGCGGTCCCGTTAATCTATTCAATAAATTGACCAGATGAAGCTGCTCCTGAGTTTCAGGAATAGCATCGGTGACAATGTCCGGGCAGTCATTACCAATAGCGATAATTCTTTTAGCACCTGCTAATTTTGCCCACTGTAAAGGTCGTTTATCCCAATGCTCTTTGGCAATAATCGCGACATCATATTTAGCACGACGCAGATCGATAATCGTCTTCAGGCGCTGAAACAATACCTTAAGGCTAGATGTGCCTTTAGAACGGTGGTGCAGCTTGCTGTATAAGAAAACTTTACCTACATGAGGATTATTTTCGATAATCGATTGATTGTAGGTGTTAACCAACAAATCAACTTTACAATTCATGTCTTTTGCAATAGTCGAGATCAGCGGCGTTGTCAGTATCAAGTCGCCAATATTATCTCTACGAATAATTAAAACTTTCATTTTTTAGCCCGTGATATTTTATTACTCGTAAAGATCAGACCCAGCATTAAACCTGATAACGCAAGGTTTTGCTCAAGGTAGTGATCGCGCATCATGTTATCTACACCACTACGGAACAAGAAGCTCACCGTGAAAAGAGACAAGTACAGACCCGGAATTATTAAATCACGAGAGAATGCACGCCAGCCAATAAGGATCATCAACATGACGAATGCCAGCCAGTTGATAAGCCCAAGGACACCGTTCTGAAGCGCGACATCAATCAACCCGTAATGGCTGTTAGATTGCTGAATAATAGGGTCGTAATATTTTTCCTGCAGAAGCACTAAGAATGCATCTTTTCGCGGACCCGCACCAAACGGATATTCAGCGATCAGTTCGTTCCCCTGACGGAAAAACGATGCCCGGCAACTATTCGAGTCATCCATTATGCGGCCAGTGCTGTCCTGCATCAACGGGCCATCAAAACCGTTATAGCAACGACTGTGCATACCCAGATCCCAGCCAGCAACCATATCCATGCTTAGGCTTTTCCAGCGGGAGTCCTGATGCCAGGAAGTGTAGCCTATAATGCCTACTACTATCGTAACGACCAGTGCAGCCAGACAGAGCTTCGGCAAGTTCTTTCGGCTAATCGCTTTTAAGGCAATAAATACGCAGATAGAAATCGTACTGCCAATCAGACCAATAGTGCCCCAGCGGGTCTTCGCTAATGCTGAACAGATGAAGCACAGCAAAATAAAGGCAGCCATCAATTTGTTGCTGAAAATTAGATACTTACGACCCAGGAACAGTCGACAGGCAAGTTCTGCCAGTAAAATTCCCGAAACCATGTTTATCTGGAAGCTCATCTCGGTACGAGTTGGCACAATCCACGTCTCACCCCAAAGTATCGTTCCTGTCTTGATATAAAAATAGATATTCTGCAGCAGGTGAATAAATATTACCCCTAGAGAACACAGAACAACTAAAGACAATACCTTATTGGCCGTTACGTTTTTAAAATGATACTTACAGATTGGATACAAAAAGAGTCCAACAAAGAATAATAGCCCCGCACGCAGGTACTGTCCCTGCCAGCTGCGCAGCATTTTCCCCACATCAACTGCAACAAATAATCCATTGACCAGTGTAAATACGAGAAAAATAAGAATTAAAGCTATAGCATATTTCGCCAGTTGACTAAGCTCAATAGATACATATTTTCTACAAACGCAAAAGTATAAAGTTAGAGCTGCACTTAAATATATGGAGAAATTCCTATTGGCTGGCAAGATAGAATTCTGTATAGGCCAAACAAAACATAGAACACAAAATGAAACTAACAACAAATAAACTGCAATACCTTTACATGAGGTTTGCATTTGTGTATTTGAATTCATATAAACCCTATTGAAACAAAACCCGACACATATTTATAAATAAAAAATGCAAGAAGAGACATAGTATGAATTCATTCCATGAAATACAAATTCCATTTACAACATATTTTTACAGTTAAAATCACAATGATTTTCGAATTGTTCTTTCGCGAATGGCTCTGGCTTTTCCTTCAACCTGTTCAATGAACACACCCTCATTCTTAATAATATCTTTCAGGTTACGGTTGAAATATACCTTTAAAAATCTATAATAATCTCGAGTCGTCAATCCAATATTATCGGATGAAAAATAAAGTCCAGTAAGATCCTTATTACGCCAACGTAATGGCACTTTATTTCTAATTTGTGCCCGATGCAGATCGATCACCGAAATTTTTAGACTATCTTCATTTTTATCATCAAATGGAAGATGAAGTAAGAAATGGCAAATATAACAATCACGATGGTTAACACCGCCAAGATGCATCGCGCGAACCATATCGGCTACGCGTTGAATCAGCATTCTTTTTACGTGCGGATGCGGGGGTTCAACACTCCAATTCGCACAATAATCTTCCAGGCTAATAGTTGGCGTTAAATCTTCGGTAATGATAAAAGAGGTTTTCTTTACCGGATTCCAACCCGTTTCGCCAAATGCAACGCCATGCATCGTATCAACGCCTAAGGAGGCTAAACGGTGTATGGCATTCCACTCACGGTCGGCACCCAGTACCGGCATACGAAGTGACAGTAGATTTTTAATGACTTCTTTATAAGTGGTACCTCGGTGCCACTTCAAAAAATAGCTCTTATCAGCAACGCTAAAACGAAGTGTGCGACGGGTTTCTAGTTCCCGAAAGACCTCACCCTGAAGCTTTCTAACCTCGATGAATGGGTCTTTTCCCTTCCACAATGTGGCAAAGGGTTCATTTAACTCAACCATGCAATTCACCTGTAATAATATCCGCTACATGTTCTGGCAAACTATAAAGATCCTGCGTATCCGCATAATGCCGCGCATTTTTCGCCCACTTTTCACGAAGAGAACTATCCGCCAGGACCTTATGCAAATCGTCATCAAGCGCATGTTGCTCAAAAGGTTCACTCAATACAACACCGCATCCTGCCGCCGCTACGTGAGGTGCGTACCCGCAGACCTCCGTCACGAGCACAGGCAAACCCGCTGCGATAGCTTCAACCAGTACAATTCCCGCAGCTTCCTGCTTCGCCGGATGTAATAACACGTCCGCAGCCGCCATCAGATGTGCAACATCATCACGCCCAGCAAAGAAATGGACGTTCTCTTTCACACCCATTTTTTCTGCCTGTGCAGCGAATGCGCGAGGTTTATCCTGACCAACAACAAAGAGCTGGGTTTGACGACGGATAGCCTCAGGCAGTGCGGCAACAGCGGCAATTGAGCGGCCGACCCCTTTTCGTGAAAAATCAGAACCAACCTGCAACAATAAGAAGTGATCCGGAGTGATGCCGATGGCTTCACGGTAGCGTTCACGGCTACCGGGGGCCTGGCTACTGTATTTTCTATCGGGATAGATGCCGGGCGGAAGAAGCTGAAAGCGCTCGTCTTCCGTATGGTAATACATTTTAAAATCAAGGATTTGTTTTGTAGTCAGCATCAGCAACTTTGTCTTCATCCCTGGTTTAAACACAGCTTGCTCAAAGGCTGCGTAGTGACGGTATCGCGCCGTTAAGCGATACAAGAACCCCTTTTCTTTCGCTACCTTCGCCGCATAACACACATCCGCTGCGTAGTAATAATCCAGCCCCGGCATTTTATTAAAACCCAGGACACGGTCTGCCGGGTACTGAGTTAAATGCTGCTGAACCCACGTCTGATACTGTTTATCTCTTCCATGGTTGGAATGTGCGGTAACCGGGACATCAACGCACTCAAATTCCGCCGGGCGCTCCCCTTGCCAGGCTCGTGTATAGACTCGGACATGATGCCCGCGCGCCGCGATCGTTTTAGCGATACGCATAAAGTCACGCTGTAGCCCACCATAGGGAAAATATTTGTACAGACAGAGGGCAACAATCATTGTGCATTCACCTCAATTTCTGGCGCGTCGCCATTGAGCACTTGCCAGGCGGCGTTAATAACATCTTTCGCAGGGATCACTGACGGATATTTATAACTGCGGTCCAGCTGCTCTCTTGGCGGTACTGGCTGATAGTTTCCAGCCCATAGCAGCGTGACATTTTCCGCCCATGGCCGCCATGCGATATGATCCGTCGCGCCAAACAAACAAATGATAGGGGTCTTCACCGCTGCGGAAATATGCATAGGCGCGGAGTCAACACCGATAAACAACGCCGCATGATCAATGAGAGCAGCCAATTCAGGAAACGTCGTTTTACCCGCAAGCGCGGTGACGGGAGATAATTTGCATCCCTCAGCAATATCATGGATACATTCCTGGTCTTCCTTCCCAGGTCCAGAGGTCAGCACAACCGGATAACCTTGTTCCTGTAAGGCATCAATAACCTCACAAAATTTCTCGTTATCCCAACATTTAAAGATCTGACGTGCGGTTGGCTGAATAACCACATAGCGCTCACCCACGTTGAGCTGTTTTAGCTGTTCATGGATATTTTTCCAATGGGAAGGAGCGTAGTGCATGGACAGTTCATGCTTGAGTGTTTTAAGCCCAAGTGGATTCAGAATCGACAGGTTACGCTCGACGATATGGTCGCCAGTAATCGGCACAAGATGCGTAAAGCTCTTCTGCCAGAAAGGCTTCTGACGGTGCGGGAAATCAGGAGAAAGTTTTGTATCAGCGGACAAAAAGCGGACCAATAGTGCAACCAGCCACTGATCGGTCAAGTTGATTACTAAATCATATTGGTTTTGGCGTAATTTTTTTATTAATGAAATGAAATTAGCGATTTTCTTTTTTGTCGTGGCGTTTTTCTTACTGATTCCATATAGCGCATTAATTTCCGGATTTTCAGATAAAATCGGCTTTGTGTCTTCGTAAAGGAGCACATCGATTTTGGCATCAGGATAGTTACGTTTTAATGTACTGATGACGGGGGTTGTCAGCAGCATATCGCCATGAAAACGCATTTTAATGACCAGGATATTTCTGAATAACTTTTCCACAAGCGGCTCTTTTGTTGAGAGTGTCCGATACCGTTAAGCAAAAAAAAGCACGCTACCGCCCCAAGCTCAACAGTTGCCTGATTACTGATATCGCACTAAAATTTTGCGCGCTAGTGTACCACTTCTTTAGTGGCAATCCGATACGAATAAAAGTTAAGCACATTTTTCTTTTCGTCTTTCCAATCAATTCATTAGCGCAGATTAATGTCAACTTTAAAACCAATTTTGTTATCCTCTCTAGCCCCTGACTTTAATTTCAAAGAGTTACGCCAGAATGTAACTTAATGGTCTATCACACGTCAGATTGACCACTTTAGCGTCTAATTGGTCCCTGAATGGCAAAAGTAATAGCAAAGCACCGGGTAAATACATAGAATCCACAGCACATCCATTAGCCAGCTAACGCCCATGCTTGAGTTGCTTTACACCACATTGCTCTACCTTATTCAGCCTTTGATCTGGATACGGCTTTGGGTGCGCGGACGTAAGGCTCCGGCCTACCGTAAACGCTGGGGCGAACGCTACGGCTTTTATCGCCGCCCGCTAAAACCCGGCGGCATCATGCTTCATTCGGTTTCTGTGGGCGAAACGCTGGCTGCAATCCCATTAGTCCGCGCTCTGCGCCACCGTTATCCCGACTTGCCGATCACGGTCACCACCATGACGCCAACCGGTTCCGAGCGGGTACAATCTGCTTTTGGCACTGACGTTCAGCATATTTATCTGCCTTACGATTTACCGGATGCCCTGAACCGTTTTCTGAATAAAGTTGACCCCAAACTGGTGTTAATTATGGAAACCGAGCTGTGGCCAAATCTGATCGCGGCACTCCATAAGCGCCACATTCCTCTGGTCATTGCCAACGCACGGCTTTCTGCTCGTTCAGCCGCTGGTTATGCGAAATTAGGTAAATTTGTTGGCAGACTACTGCGTCGAATTACGTTGATTGCCGCACAAAACGAAGAAGATGGCGCACGTTTTATTACGCTTGGCGCCAGAAGCAATCAAGTCACCGTTACTGGCAGCCTGAAGTTTGATATATCCGTCACACCGCAACTGGCCGCAAAAGCGGTGACATTACGTCGTCAATGGGCGCCTCACCGCCCGGTATGGATTGCAACCAGCACCCACGACGGTGAAGAAAGCATCATCATTGCCGCTCATCAGGCGTTATTAAATCAGTTCCCGAATCTTTTATTGATTCTGGTTCCCAGACATCCAGAACGGTTCCCGGATGCCATTAACCTTGTACGCCAGGCTGGACTAAGCTATACCACTCGTTCTTCGGGTGAAGTTCCATCATCAGGTACTCAGGTTGTGATCGGCGATACCATGGGTGAGCTGATGTTGCTGTATGGCATTGCCGACCTTGCTTTTGTCGGCGGTTCACTGGTTGAACGTGGTGGACACAACCCGCTGGAAGCGGCAGCGCATGCTATTCCGGTGTTGATGGGACCACATACGTTTAATTTTAAAGATATTTGCGCCCGTCTCGAACAGGCAAGCGGATTGATCACCGTCACCGACGCAACTACGCTGGTGAAAGAGGTCTCTTCCTTACTGACCGATGCAGATTATCGTAATTTTTATGGCCGTCACGCAGTTGAAGTTCTGTATCAAAATCAGGGCGCGCTACAGCGTCTGCTGCAACTGCTGGAACCTTACCTGCCACCCAAAACGCATTGAGGCAAGTCATGCAAAAACGGGCGATTTATCCAGGAACCTTTGATCCTATTACTAACGGCCACCTTGATATCGTGACGCGTGCTACAAGCATGTTTGATCACGTAATTCTGGCGATTGCCGCAAGCCCCAGTAAAAAGCCGATGTTTACTCTGGAAGAGCGCGTTGAGCTGGCACAACAGGCAACGGCGCATCTTGGCAATGTGGAAGTGCTGGGATTCAGCGATCTGATGGCAAACTTTGCCCGTGATAATCAGGCGAACATTTTGATCCGTGGCCTGCGCGCGGTAGCCGATTTTGAATATGAAATGCAGCTGGCCCATATGAACCGCCACCTTATGCCGCAACTGGAAAGCGTTTTTCTGATGCCATCTAAAGAGTGGTCTTTTATCTCATCGTCACTGGTGAAAGAAGTTGCCCGCCACCAGGGTGACGTGACACACTTTTTGCCGGAAAACGTCCATCAGGCGTTAATGAGTAAACTGAAGTAATGCACCTGGCCGGATGCAGCATCCGGCCAGCAATGACACTATTTCTGACAGCGACGGCAATAGAACGTTGTACGCTGGGCGTGTTTTGTCGCAACAATCGGTGCGCCGCATGCACGACACGGTTCACCTTCTCTCCCATAGACCTGCAGCTCCTGGGCAAAATAGCCAGGCTTACCGTCACTTTGCAGAAAGTCTTTCAGCGTCGTCCCGCCCTGCTCAATAGAACGCAGCAACACCGCCTTGATAACGCGTACCAGCAATTCACACTCATCTTTCGACAGCGATGACGCAAGACGGTCAGGATGAATCCCAGCCGCAAATAGCGACTCGCTGGCGTAGATATTACCCACACCCACCACCAGCTTGTTATCCATCAACCAGGGTTTAATCGCCATTTTCTTCTTTGCACATTTCTGCTGTAGATAATTGGCGTTGAAATCGTCGCTCAGCGGCTCAGGGCCAAGATGGGCGAGGACATTATGTCCATCCAGTTCTTTAGTCCACAGCCAGGCGCCAAAGCGACGGGGATCGGTATAACGCAGAACTTTGCCGTTGCTCATCACTAAGTCAACGTGGTCGTGCTTGTCTGCCGGAAGCTCTTCAGGAAGGATACGCAAGCTACCCGACATCCCCAGATGAATGATTATCCAGCCATCCGCCAGTTCTAGCAGCAGGTATTTCGCGCGCCGCTGTACGCTGAGGACAGGTTGATCACTCAGCCGATAGATTTCCTCAGATACTGGCCAACGCAAACGACCGTTACGCACCGTCGCGTGCATAATCGTTGCTCCCACCAGATGCGGCTCAATACCACGGCGGCTGGTTTCGACTTCAGGTAATTCAGGCATAGTATCTCCGGCGGTATGTCAGGTCTCATTAATATGGGGACGGCCAGAAAACAAAAAACCCCGCCGAGGCAGGGTTTTTCTTTACATCAAAACGAAAATTATTTGATTTTCGCTTCTTTGTATAAAACGTGCTGACGAACAACTGGATCGAACTTTTTCAGTTCCAGTTTTTCCGGCTTAGTACGTTTGTTCTTCGTAGTGGTATAGAAGTGACCAGTACCAGCAGAAGAAACCAGCTTGATTTTCTCACGAATACCTTTAGCCATGATTTATTTCCTCTTAGTACTTAGTACTTTTCGCCACGGGCACGCAGTTCAGACAGAACTGTTTCGATGCCTTTCTTATCAATAACACGCATACCTTTAGCAGATACACGCAGGGTGACAAAACGCTTCTCGCTCTCAACCCAAAAACGGTGAGAGTGCAGGTTAGGCAGGAAACGGCGTTTAGTCGCGTTCAGTGCGTGGGAACGGTTGTTACCGGTCACCGGACGCTTGCCAGTAACTTGGCAGACTCGGGACATGTCTATTCTCCAAAAATCAAATTAGCTCGAGCTTCGTATGGGGTATTGGCGCCTCGTCAGGCTTCTCAGCCCGGTTATCGCAGTTCAATACACTTAATCTTTCAATGTTGCCTCGTCATTGGACGCAACAAGAATGATTTTGCGTATTTGCGAACTCTCGATTGCCAGGCCCAAATGCCAAACCCGAGATTCTCAAAGGTGGCGTAGTATACGCTGAGTCAGCGATGTGCTCAAGTCCCGAACAGACAAAGATCCCGATGGATCGCGTAAAGTGCGTTAAATCCAACCGCGTTCCGCAAAAGAAACGTACTCTCCGCGCCCAATGACCAGATGATCAAGCACCCGGATATCCATGAACTGACAGCATTTCACAACACGCTCGGTGATGAGTTTATCTGCTTTACTCGGCTCTGCACACCCCGAAGGGTGATTATGCGCAAGGATCACCGCAGAAGCATTCATTTTTATCGCTTCCCGGACAATTTCTCTCGGATGTACCTCGACATGGCTAAGCGTACCGGAAAAAAGTTTGCTGTGTTTAATCACGCGATGTTGAGAATCCATAAAGATCACCAGAAAGATCTCGCGTTCCTCTTGCGAAAGCTGGCTTTGCAGAAATTCTCGCGCCATTTCCGGACTCAGTAGAGCACGCTCCTCTATCACTCGCACTTTGTAGTAGCGTCTTGCCAGCTCCGCAATCCCCTTCAACTGTGCGTACTTCGCGATACCGATTCCCTGAACATAGCTAAAATCCATGTAATCAGCAGACAACAGGCCATACAGCGACTCAAAATGCTGAAGCATCTCTTTCGCCAGCGTAAGCACATCTTTACCCTGAATACCGGTACGTAAAAAAAGAGCCAGAAGCTCAACATCGGTCAGAGAACTGGCCCCCTGTGCCAACAGCTTTTCCCGGGGCATCATACTTCCTGTATTTTCCATGCTTCTCCCTCCTCTCGCGTCCGCATAGTGGCATAACACCGACGGTGAATCGACGCGCTGTTTTCACTTCTTCGTAGCGCCTCGCAAAGTGGAGTACGGTCAAAAGCACGACAAATTGCGGATTGTGATAAAATATCCGCCTTCTGGTGAAACCCAACAGGAAAGATCATGATGAGCCTGGCCGGTAAAAAAATCGTACTTGGCGTCAGTGGCGGTATTGCTGCGTACAAGACCCCTGAGCTGGTGCGTCGTTTACGGGAACGCGGCGCTGATGTCCGCGTGGCGATGACCGAAGCGGCAAAAGCATTTATTACTCCCCTGAGTTTACAGGCGGTTTCAGGTTATCCCGTTTCCGACAGCCTGCTTGACCCCGCAGCCGAAGCCGCGATGGGCCACATTGAGCTGGGAAAATGGGCCGATTTGGTCATCCTGGCACCCGCTACAGCAGACCTGATTGCTCGTGTCGCCGCAGGTATGGCCAACGACCTGGTGTCAACGATTTGTCTGGCAACGCCTGCTCCTGTTGCTGTACTGCCAGCCATGAACCAGCAAATGTATCGCGCTGCCGCGACTCAGCACAATCTGGGTATTCTTGCCTCACGCGGTTTGCTCATTTGGGGCCCTGACAGCGGTAGCCAGGCATGTGGTGATATCGGCCCTGGACGTATGCTGGATCCGTTAACGATTGTGGATATGGCGGCAGAACATTTTTCACCTGTCAACGATCTGCAACATCTCAACATCATGATTACGGCGGGTCCGACGCGTGAACCGCTTGATCCCGTGCGTTATATTTCCAACCACAGTTCCGGGAAGATGGGGTTTGCAATCGCGGCCGCTGCCGCAAAGCGCGGGGCAAACGTCACACTGGTATCGGGTCCGGTTTCGTTATCCACACCACCATTTGTTCAGCGGGTTGATGTGATGACCGCGTTGGAAATGGAAGCCGCTGTGCAATCTGCAGTGCAACAACAGCATATTTTTATCGGCTGCGCTGCAGTCGCTGATTATCGCGCTGAAACTGTCGCCCACGAAAAAATAAAAAAACAAGCGACGCAGGGTGATGAATTAACAGTAAAAATGGTCAAAAACCCGGACATTATCGCCGGTGTTGCCGCACTGGATGTTAATCGTCCTTTTGTCGTTGGGTTTGCCGCCGAAACAAATAATGTGGAAGAATATGCCCGGCAAAAACGCATCCGCAAAAACCTTGATGTGATCTGTGCGAACGACGTTTCGCTGTCTACTCAAGGGTTTAACAGCGATAGCAACGCATTACACCTTTTTTGGCAGGATGGAGACAAAGTCTTACCGCTTGAGCGTAAAGAACTCCTGGGCCAATTATTACTCGACGAGATCGTGACCCGTTATGATGAAAAAAATCGACGTTAAGATTCTGGACCCGCGCGTAGGGCAACAATTTCCGCTCCCGACGTACGCCACTTCTGGTTCTGCCGGACTTGACCTGCGTGCTTGTCTTGATGACGCCGTAGAACTGGCGCCGGGCGCAACAACGCTGGTGCCAACCGGGTTAGCTATCCACATTGCCGATCCTTCTCTGGCAGCGGTGATGCTCCCGCGCTCCGGGTTGGGCCATAAGCACGGTATCGTGCTGGGCAATCTGGTTGGTTTGATTGATTCCGACTACCAGGGCCAACTGATGGTGTCCATCTGGAACCGTGGTCAGGACAGCTTCACTATTGAGCCGGGCGAACGTATCGCGCAGATGGTATTTGTACCGGTCGTGCAGGCTGAATTTAATCTGGTGGAAGAGTTTGAAGCCACCGATCGTGGCGAAGGTGGCTTCGGCCATTCCGGGCGCAAGTAACCCGCAGAAAAGTATCCCATAGCGTAATAACGCAATAACACACCGCAAACAACAGTTTGCGGTCGCTGTGTGGATGCCTGCCTGGCAAGAGCTTATTTTCAGGGGTATTTTGTAACATGGTAGAAAAGCAAACTGCGAAAAGGAATCGTCGCGAAGAAATACTTCAGTCTCTGGCACTGATGCTTGAGTCCAGCGATGGTAGCCAACGCATCACCACAGCAAAGCTGGCAGCCTCAGTTGGCGTATCCGAAGCGGCATTGTATCGCCATTTCCCCAGCAAGACCCGTATGTTCGATAGCCTGATTGAGTTTATCGAAGATAGTTTGATTACGCGTATCAATCTGATTTTGAAAGATGAAAAGGACACCAACGCGCGTCTGCGCCTGATCGTTCTGCTGATTTTAGGGTTTGGTGAGCGTAATCCTGGCCTGACACGAATTCTGACCGGACACGCGTTGATGTTCGAGCAAGACCGTCTGCAAGGTCGCATTAACCAACTTTTTGAGCGCATTGAAGCGCAGTTGCGCCAGGTTCTGCGAGAAAAAAGAATGCGTGAAGGTGAAGGCTACACCGTGGATGAAACGCTGCTGGCCAGCCAGTTACTGGCTTTCTGCGAAGGTATGCTGTCCCGGTTTGTACGTAGCGAATTTAAATACCGCCCAACGGATGATTTTGACACCCGCTGGCCGTTGGTTGCCGCTCAATTGCAGTAGCGATTTCGTCTTGTCCGGCCTACGGGGTTACGTAGGCCGGATAAGCGCAGCGCCATCCGGCAGTTATTAAACGCCGTACGCTTCGCGATAGGCCCGTACTGCCACCAGATGTTCCGCCATCTCTGGTTTCTCTTCCAGATACGCAATCAGATCTTTCAGGGTAATGATAGAAATCACCTTGCAGCCATAATCACGTTCCACTTCCTGAATAGCGGAAATCTCGCCGCGACCGCGTTCCTGACGATCGAGAGAAATCAGTACCCCCGCCAGAGTGGCGCCATTCGCCTGGATAATTTCCATCGACTCACGAATCGCCGTACCTGCGGTGATAACATCATCCACCAGCATCACGCGCCCCTCTAGTGCGCTACCGACCAGATTACCGCCTTCACCATGGGTCTTCGCCTCTTTACGGTTAAAGCAGTATGGCAAATCTTTATCGTGGTGTTCCGCCAGCGCAACGGCCGTTGTGGTCGCAATCGGAATACCTTTGTAGGCAGGACCAAACAGCAAATCGAACTCGATACCGGAATCCACCAGCGCTTCGGCATAAAAACGGCCTAACAGTGCCAGGTCGCGCCCGGTATTAAACAGCCCGGCGTTGAAGAAATAGGGGCTTTTGCGCCCGGATTTCAGCGTAAATTCGCCAAACTTTAGTACCTGCTTGCTAAGCGCAAACTCAATAAACTGGCGCTGATACGGTTTCATGGATTCGCTCCTCATCTCACTTTATTACAGACAAAAAAAAGGCGACTCATCAGTCGCCTTTAAAATCAATTTTCTAACGCCGCCTTCTGCGTCGCTACAATGGATTCGATTCCCCCTCGAGCCAATGCCAGTAGGGTGAGAAGTTCTTCATGGCTGAACGGTTCGCCTTCCGCCGTGCCCTGAACCTCTATAATGCGACCGTCCTCAGTCATCACTACGTTCATGTCGGTTTCAGCAGCAGAGTCTTCAACGTACTCAAGGTCACAGAGTGCTTCACCGTTCACAATGCCCACGGAAACCGCGGCGACCATCCCTTTCATCGGGTTAGTTTTCAGCTTACCGCTCGCCACCAGCTTGTTCAGCGCATCAGCCAACGCAACGCATGCGCCGGTAATTGAAGCGGTGCGCGTACCACCATCGGCCTGAATAACATCGCAGTCCAGCGTAATTGTGAATTCGCCGAGCGTTTTCAGATCAACAGCAGCGCGCAGCGCGCGGGCGATCAGACGCTGGATTTCCATGGTACGACCGCCCTGCTTACCTTTTGCCGCTTCACGGGCGTTACGGGTGTGCGTAGCGCGTGGCAGCATGCCATATTCTGCGGTGATCCAGCCCTGGCCCTGACCTTTTAGAAAACGCGGTACGCCTTCATCAATAGAGGCGGTACACAGCACTTTGGTATCACCAAATTCGACCAGCACGGAGCCTTCAGCATGTTTTGTATAATTACGGGTCAGGGTGACGGGACGCACCTGATTGGCACTACGACCTGCTGGACGCATGATAAAATCTCCGGCTTGAAACGAATGTGGCTGCGCATTATACGGACTTCCGACTGTTATTCCTATCCTGACAAGACGCGGATGGCTATAATCCTCCCATCTCATCTTTAAAAACAGGAACGTCTATGATCCGCAGCATGACAGCCTACGCCCGGCGTGAAATCAAGGGTGAATGGGGTAGCGCCACCTGGGAAATGCGCTCGGTAAACCAGCGTTATCTGGAAACTTATTTTCGCCTGCCGGAGCAGTTCCGTAGTCTCGAACCCGTTGTTCGCGAACGTATTCGCACGCGTCTGACGCGCGGTAAAGTCGAATGTACGCTGCGTTTTGAGCCTGATGCCAGCGCGCAAGGCGAGCTGATTCTGAATGAAAAACTCGCTAAACAGCTCGTTAGCGCTGCTAACTGGGTCAAAATGCAGAGCGATGAAGGTGAAATCAACCCGGTTGATATCCTGCGCTGGCCAGGCGTAATGGCTGCCCAGGAGCAGGATCTGGACGCCATTGCCGCCGAAATCCTCGCCGCGCTTGATGGTACGCTGGATGACTTCATCGTTGCGCGTGAAACCGAAGGTCAGGCGCTGAAAGCGCTGATCGAGCAGCGTCTGGAAGGCGTCAGTGCTGAAGTCACAAAAGTGCGTGCTCATATGCCGGAAATCCTGCAATGGCAGCGCGAGCGTCTGGTTGCCAAACTGGAAGACGCCCAGGTGCAGTTGGAGAATAACCGCCTTGAGCAAGAACTGGTGCTGATGGCGCAGCGTATCGATGTGGCAGAAGAATTAGATCGTCTGGAAGCCCACGTCAAAGAAACCTACAACATTCTGAAGAAAAAAGAGGCCGTTGGCCGTCGTCTGGACTTCATGATGCAGGAATTCAACCGTGAGTCGAACACTCTGGCATCCAAGTCTATCAATGCCGAAGTGACGAATTCCGCGATTGAACTGAAGGTACTGATCGAGCAAATGCGCGAGCAGATTCAGAATATCGAGTAATTTTGCGTACCATACCTATACTATCGTAAAGCACAGGATAGCCTGCTAAATGCGGGCTATCCCTACCGCCAATAAGTGCTGATTGATATAAAATTGGAGTAATTATTTATCTGGCATATATTTGTCGTTATAAAGACTCTTCAGAATATCAACCCGAACAGCGTTGCTGCTGTTCATATTCACAACTGTCAGTACTTCATCAGATCCCCTGAGGCGCCAGCATTCTGCCTCTATATCGCATTTTTCCTGTTTTTCATAGCCCGCCATTGAGAGATATTCACTAATTTTCCACGTATCCCTGGTATTATAGAACGTCACACTCCATACATCAGCCTTAGGGCCAGAAATGTTCGTATAATTAAAGTCATACACTTGGGATATTCTCGGCATTTTTTTTAAAACTTTGGGAGTGTAATAATCATATTTGGCTTTATCAAACTCTGTATATTGTGCGTTACCTGCAAGTCTCATTTTAATATTAGGCCAGAAATAAGAGCTGCATATAGCTATTACCATCAGCACTATTATGACTGCCTGTTTCATATGTTTCCCTTTTTTACCAGTTAACGACCGTTCCATCTCTGGAAACTATTTTAACGTTACCAGAACTGAAGTCGCTGTAAGGTATCACTGTTCTCATGAATGAAGGTAAAACACCTTTTACAGGAAGAGCTAAAGCTGATTTCATCGGATCGGGAAATAAAATCGGTTGGAATGAGGTGTTTTTAAAAGAGCCTATTGGACCATAATAATCCCAACGTCTGAGGGCTTCCTCTTTGCTGACGGGCTGCAATAGCGGGAATGGGTTACTATATGAGAAGACGCGGTAGAATCCCAGCAAATCGGATACTAAATCCTCACCACTGAAACCGCTGTCGGTGTAAAGAAAAAAGGGGAAATTTGACTGTAAACCTTCAAAACGATGAGCAAGCGCCATCATCATGGAAAGCGCTATACTATATCGCTCAAATAAGCTGCGCCCTTTTCTAATTCTCCATCTGATAAACTTCCCAATTGTGAGGCCTCCTCTTCCCATGCTTTGAGTGTATTTTACATCGTAATAATCCTTTCCTGAATGCTCGCCTTGATGCATATCCGAGAGTAACTTTCTGACATCATCTCCTCGAGCGTGTCCCATATCTACCCACCCCAAAACTTCGGTGTAGATTATCCCGCTTCTTAAAATTCCAGCCTCTCTGCCATCCTGAATTTCCTCTCTTACGCTCATGTCTATCACTCCGACTCACTTAATGCTGAAAATTTTGCTGTAAATGCGCCTACACGCATAGAGGCGATAGCTGAGGGGAACCATTTTTCAGAATAGAAGCCGCTGCATATCAGAGTTTACTCAGGATGACGTCCCTAATGGCTTCTGGAGTGTCAACTTGTCCTATGGTCAGGGGGACAGTTTGATGAAATATCATACGTGGCTCGCCAGTAAACGGCGGCTCTACGCGTTTTTTCCGATGAGCATGTTTATAACCTCCCACTACGCATTATATTTTCTCATCATTTATCAACATCATTAATATCGTGATATCGCATATCATATGGTATTTTCGCCAAACCATCATTAGCTGTAGTTATTAAAATCACTTCACCTTAGAAAATCTCAATCGTGACAAGGCGCACAAATCGTTAACCTTAGCCCCCAGCAAATCAGGGGGAATACATGCTGTTACACGTTTTATATTTAATTGGTATTACTGCCGAAGCCATGACCGGTGCGCTTGCTGCTGGGCGTCGTCGTATGGATACATTTGGCGTCATCATCATTGCCACCGCGACGGCCATTGGCGGCGGATCGGTACGCGATATTCTTCTCGGCCACTATCCTCTTGGCTGGGTAAAGCACCCTGAATACGTCATTATCGTGGCGACCGCTGCGGTACTCACCACCATTATTGCTCCCGTCATGCCCTATCTGCGCAAAATATTCCTCGTACTGGATGCGCTGGGCCTTGTGGTCTTTTCTATTATCGGTGCTCAGGTGGCACTGGATATGGGCCATGGACCGATTATCGCCGTGGTCGCTGCGGTCACGACCGGCGTCTTCGGTGGCGTATTACGCGACATGTTCTGCAAACGCATCCCGTTAGTGTTCCAGAAAGAGCTGTATGCTGGCGTATCATTCGCCGCTGCTGTGTTGTACATCGTGCTGCAACATTATGTCTCCAGTCACGATGTAGTGGTTATCTCTACCCTGCTCTTCGGCTTTACCGCCCGACTGCTGGCGCTGCGCCTGAAGTTAGGGCTACCGGTATTTTACTATCGCCATGAAGGCCATTAAGGCATAAAGCCCGCGATCCGCTGAGCAGCTAACCAGTTGCTCAGCGCAGTGATTTCTCTATTCTCCAGCCACTGCATCACCTGGCGTGCCCGCCGCTCACCCATGAAAGGCAAGTGCCGCCAGCTTTGTTCACTGCGCGCCTGTAACTGCTGCCACGAACTATCCCGGCTGGCATTTAGCGTTGCCTGTGTTAACGGTATTCCCATAGCAATCACCCAGCGCGTGAACGGGAGATCGCGCGACAGGTTGAACTGATGCCACAGCTTCTCCCCTTTGATTACACCAAGTGTGGACTGTAACTGTTCCTGAGTTAACCCAAGCCAGGAAAAGATATGTTCAAAGCGATACACCTGGTTGAGCTTTCGCCATCCCGCCTCGCCGATCCCCTCCAGCCCCAGCACCTCTTTGCCACCCAGCCAGACCAGTCTGGCAACAAACTGTTCCTGGCACTCCGCTGTAGCATAAAAACAGGTTAATGAATTGAAGCGCCCCTCGGGGGGTATTGGCTTAGTACGCTGAGTGCTGCGCCAGACCACCTCGTCTATACGGGGTATCCCTTGTCCGGCCAGGCTCACCAGAATCTGATCGCCAGGCGCGATATCCCATTCATTCCAGCGTCGGACGGAGCCAATATTGACGCGCTGTACGCGTTTATCATCCAGCATGACGGGAGTCAGCAATGCAACCACCGCAATTTTCCCGCTTTTACCAACGGAGAACTGAATACCCGTTACCTCAGATACCCTCGTCACGGGAGGATGTTTCCACGCCGCCAGCCAGTCACCCTGTCCGGGTAGCCAATACTGTGCCCGTGGTTCTTTTGCCGTTCGCACCACGACACCATCCGTCACAAAAGGTAATGCTGAACTCCACCACCTGATGCGCGACTTTTCGACGTCATCCGCATTCTTCGCGGCCTGAGTATAGCGTTGCGTGTAACTGAACCCGGCAGCCGTGAGCTGCTCCAGTCTTTCAGACATGACCGCCGGACCATCAGGCCAGGCCCAGATAAAAATTGCCAGCGAGCGTAACATTTCCGGATTGCCCTGGCGCATCATCAATCCAGCAACCTTCGAGCGGGCATTCATTCCCCCGCTCTGCTTCTGAATATGCCCCTCTTGCTGCAAAAATATCTCACCCTGCAACGTACTGTTAGCGAGTTTCCCCCTGGTGGAATGTGGTACGGAAGGGATCTGCAGAACCTTTTGCGTCCAGTCTTCGCCTTGCAGGCCATTACCACGGCTAATCGCCCGTACCAGATTGCCATTGCGATAGACTAACGTCACCGCCACGCCATCCACCTTCGGTTGCACCCAGAGATTGCTGCGAGCGTGCATCCATTGCTGTAGCGCTTGCTTATCAGCAAGTTTTCGAACGCCCGTATGGGGAACAGGATGCGAGACGGTGCCACTTATTGGGGGCGCAGAAAGATCTGATGGGGCTTCATCGCCAAAACAGCGCTGCCATTGAATTAGTTGCGCATTGAGCTGGTCATAAACGCCGTCGTCTACGGCACTTTCCCCTTGTTTCCAGTAACTGTCATTCCACTGTGTAATCTGCTGCTGTAGTCGTGAAATTTCCTCGTTTGCCCTGGCAGGCGACCAGACGGGGCATACCGCCCATGCGGGTAGATACCCCATTAGCAAAACCAGCCCTATGCATTTCCATAATCCCATGCTATCTCCGCTGAACGATACGTTTCCCGGCAGGTATAGCGCGAAGTGAAATAGAAACAGAGCGGCAAAAATTCATCCTGCGAACAGCTTTCCGGACATTTACATGTATTGCTGCAAATCATCGATAAAACAGGAAACTGGTACGCAAAACGCAATAAACATGCGCAAAAAGTGTGACAAGGGCTACGTCACATAGCGGCTACGTGTATAATAAGCCCGTATGTAGGCTCTCTTTCGACAATCACATACATTAAGATACTCATGGCTCAAGGCACGCTTTATATTGTTTCTGCCCCCAGTGGCGCGGGTAAATCCAGCCTGATTCAGGCTTTATTAAAGACCCAACCGTTGTATGACACCCAGGTTTCTGTTTCGCACACCACGCGCGCACCGCGCCCGGGGGAAGTGCACGGTGAACACTATTTCTTTGTGAACCATGATGAATTCAGAACAATGATTGGCAGAGACGCGTTCCTGGAACACGCGGAGGTTTTCGGTAATTACTACGGCACCTCGCGTGAAACCATTGAGCAAGTATTAGCATCCGGCGTAGACGTCTTTTTAGATATCGACTGGCAAGGTGCGCAGCAAATTCGTGAAAAAATGCCGCATGCGCGCAGTATTTTTATTTTGCCACCGTCTAAGATTGAGCTGGACCGCCGCCTGCGTGGCCGCGGTCAGGATAGCGAAGACGTGATCGCGAAACGTATGGCGCAAGCTGTTGCAGAAATGAGCCATTACGCCGAATATGATTATCTTATTGTGAATGATGATTTCGACACCGCCCTGGGCGATTTGAAAACCATCATTCGCGCCGAACGTCTGCGCATGAGCCGCCAAAAGCAGCGTCATGACGCTTTAATCAGCAAACTGTTGGCAGACTGAACCCACATTCAGTATCATGCCCAGTCATTTCTTCACCTGTGGAGCATTTTAAGTATGGCACGCGTAACTGTTCAGGACGCTGTAGAGAAAATTGGTAACCGTTTTGACCTGGTACTGGTCGCCGCGCGTCGCGCTCGTCAGATGCAGGTAGGCGGAAAGGATCCGCTCGTACCGGAAGAAAACGATAAAACTACCGTTATCGCGCTGCGCGAAATCGAAGAAGGTCTGATCAACAACCAGATCCTCGACGTGCGTGAGCGCCAGGAACAGCAAGAGCAGGAAGCCGCTGAATTACAAGCCGTTACCGCTATTGCTGAAGGTCGTCGTTAATCACAAAGCGGGTCGCCCTTGTATCTGTTTGAAAGCCTGAATCAACTGATTCAAAACTACCTGCCGGAAGACCAGATTAAGCGTCTTCGGCAGGCGTATCTCGTTGCACGTGACGCTCACGAGGGCCAGACACGTTCAAGCGGTGAACCCTATATCACGCACCCGGTAGCGGTAGCCTGCATTCTGGCCGAGATGAAACTCGACTACGAAACGCTGATGGCTGCGCTGCTGCATGACGTGATTGAAGATACCCCAGCCACCTATCAGGACATGGAACAGCTTTTTGGTAAAAGCGTTGCAGAGCTGGTAGAAGGGGTATCGAAGCTTGATAAGCTTAAGTTTCGCGATAAGAAAGAGGCGCAAGCTGAAAACTTTCGCAAGATGATTATGGCGATGGTGCAGGATATCCGCGTCATTCTCATCAAACTTGCCGACCGCACCCACAACATGCGCACGCTAGGCTCATTACGTCCGGACAAGCGTCGCCGCATCGCCCGTGAAACCCTCGAAATCTATAGTCCGCTGGCACACCGTTTAGGTATTCATCACATTAAAACCGAGCTGGAAGAGCTGGGTTTTGAAGCGCTGTACCCAAACCGCTATCGCGTGATTAAAGAAGTGGTTAAAGCCGCTCGCGGCAACCGCAAAGAGATGATCCAAAAAATCCTCTCGGAAATCGAAGGGCGTTTGCAGGAGGCTGGTATTCCGTGTCGCGTAAGCGGGCGTGAGAAGCACCTGTACTCTATTTACTGCAAAATGGTGCTCAAAGAGCAGCGTTTTCACTCCATCATGGATATCTACGCATTTCGCGTCATCGTTCATGATTCCGATACCTGCTATCGCGTACTCGGCCAGATGCACAGCCTGTACAAACCACGCCCTGGTCGCGTGAAAGACTATATCGCCATTCCGAAAGCGAACGGATATCAGTCTTTGCACACCTCAATGATCGGCCCTCATGGCGTCCCGGTTGAAGTACAGATTCGTACTGAAGACATGGACCAGATGGCAGAGATGGGTGTCGCAGCGCACTGGGCTTACAAAGAGCACGGCGGCGAAAGCAGCACCACTGCGCAAATCCGCGCTCAGCGCTGGATGCAAAGCTTGCTGGAACTGCAGCAGAGCGCCGGTAGCTCGTTTGAATTTATTGAAAGCGTTAAATCTGATCTCTTCCCGGATGAGATTTATGTTTTCACACCGGAAGGGCGCATTGTCGAACTGCCTGCCGGTGCAACACCTGTCGACTTCGCCTACGCTGTGCATACCGATATCGGTCACGCCTGCGTCGGCGCACGCGTAGACAGACAGCCTTACCCGCTTTCACAACCGCTCTTTAGCGGTCAGACAGTTGAGATTATTACCGCGCCGGGCGCACGTCCGAATGCCGCGTGGCTAAACTTCGTCGTCAGTTCGAAAGCGCGCGCCAAGATTCGCCAACTGTTGAAAAACCTCAAGCGCGATGATTCCGTCAGTCTGGGGCGTCGACTGCTCAACCATGCCCTGGGCGGTAGCCGTAAACTGGCTGAGATCCCGCCAGAGAGCATTCAGCGTGAGCTTGAGCGCATGAAGCTCGCCACGCTTGACGATCTGCTCGCAGAAATCGGTCTGGGTAACGCCATGAGCGTGGTGGTAGCGAAAAACCTCCAGCAGGGCGAAGCAACAGCGAACGTACCAGCACAATCCGGCCATGGTCATCTGCCGATCAAAGGCGCTGACGGCGTACTGATCACCTTCGCGAAATGCTGTCGTCCAATTCCAGGCGATCCAATCATTGCCCACGTCAGTCCGGGTAAAGGTCTGGTGATCCACCATGAGTCCTGCCGTAATATTCGTGGCTACCAGAAAGAGCCAGAGAAGTTTATGGCGGTGGAATGGGATAAAGAGACGGAGCAGGAATTCATCACCGAGATTAAGGTGGATATGTTTAACCACCAAGGTGCTCTGGCGAACCTGACGGCGGCAATCAACACGACCACCTCCAATATTCAAAGTCTGAATACGGAAGAGAAAGATGGCCGCGTTTATAGCGCCTTTATTCGCCTGACCGCTCGCGATCGTGTGCACCTGGCGAATATCATGCGCAAAATCCGCGTCATGCCGGACGTGATAAAAGTCACCCGTAACCGAAACTAGTCTTATGAATGAACAGCGCTATGCACGTATCCGCGAGATGCTCGCACGTCGTCAGCCCGATCTGACCGTCTGCATGGAGCAGGTTCACAAACCTCATAACGTTTCTGCGATTATTCGTACTGCAGATGCGGTCGGCGTGCATGAAGTCCACGCCGTCTGGCCGGGTAGCCGCATGCGCACTATGCTCTCTTCTGCCGCAGGCAGTAACAGTTGGGTGCAAGTCAAGACCCACCCGACTATTGGCGATGCGGTCACACATTTAAAAAGCCGGGGCATGCAGGTCCTGGCAACCCATCTGTCAGATAAAGCCGTGGATTTTCGCGAGATTGATTACACGCACCCTACCTGCATCCTGATGGGCCAGGAGAAAACCGGCATCACTCAGGAAGCGTTGGATCTGGCTGATCAGGACATCATCATTCCCATGACTGGCATGGTGCAGTCGCTGAACGTTTCTGTCGCCTCTGCGCTGATTCTGTACGAAGCACAGCGCCAGCGGCAAAACGCAGGGATGTACCGCCGAGAAAACAGCATGCTGCCACAAGATGAGCAACAGCGCTTACTGTTTGAAGGCGGTTATCCGGTGCTGGCGAATGTCGCTAAGCGCAAAGGTCTTCCCTACCCTCACGTAAACACGCAGGGCGAAATTGAAGCCGATGCAACGTGGTGGGCCACTATGCAATCTGCGAGATAAACGCGATGAAAGGCCGTTTACTGGATGCCATCCCACTCAACTCTCTGACCGGCGTTGGCGCAGCGCAAAGCAGTAAACTGGCGAAAATTGGCCTGCACACCGTGCAGGACCTCCTGCTCCACCTTCCTCTGCGTTACGAAGACCGTACCCATCTGTACCCAATTGGCGAACTGCTGCCGGGTGTCTATGCCACCGTTGAAGGCGAAGTGCTGAACTGCAATATCACCTTCGGCGGCCGCCGGATGATGACCTGTCAAATCAGCGATGGCTCGGGGATTCTCACCATGCGCTTTTTCAACTTCAGTGCAGCGATGAAAAACAGCCTTGCTACCGGGCGTAGGGTTCTGGCCTACGGCGAAGCCAAACGCGGGAAATACGGCGCAGAGATGATTCACCCGGAATACCGCGTACAAGGCGATCTCAGCACGCCAGAATTGCAGGAAACACTCACACCAGTGTATCCAACCACCGAAGGTGTGAAGCAGGCCACACTGCGCAAGCTGACCGATCAGGCACTGGATCTGCTCGATACCTGCGCCATTGCCGAACTGCTGCCGCCAGAGCTGTTACAGGGCATGATGAGCCTACCCGAAGCACTGCGCACATTGCACCGCCCCCCACCGTCGCTGCAACTCAGCGATCTGGAAACCGGACAACATCCGGCGCAGCGACGTCTGATTCTCGAAGAACTGCTGGCGCATAACCTCAGCATGCTGGCGCTACGCGCCGGGGCACAGCGTTTTCACGCCCAGCCGTTAAGTGCTAACAACGCGCTAAAAGATAAGCTGCTGGCAGCATTGCCGTTCAAACCTACTGGCGCGCAGGCCCGCGTTACCGCTGAGATTGAACGCGATATGGCGCTGGATGTGCCGATGATGCGCCTGGTGCAGGGTGATGTCGGCTCCGGTAAAACGCTGGTTGCCGCGCTGGCTGCGCTGCGGGCTATCGCACATGGTAAACAGGTTGCGCTAATGGCTCCTACCGAATTATTGGCTGAACAGCATGCAAATAACTTCCGCAACTGGTTCGAGCCACTGGGCGTTGAAGTGGGCTGGCTGGCGGGCAAGCAGAAAGGTAAAGCACGTCTGGCGCAACAGGAAGCTATCGCCAGCGGTCAGGTGCAGATGATTGTCGGCACGCACGCGATTTTCCAGGAACAGGTGCAGTTCAACGGGCTGGCGCTGGTTATCATCGACGAACAGCACCGCTTCGGCGTACATCAGCGTCTGGCACTGTGGGAGAAAGGTCAGCAGCAGGGTTTCCATCCACACCAGCTAATCATGACCGCCACGCCGATTCCGCGCACCCTGGCGATGACAGCCTATGCTGACCTCGACACATCGGTTATCGATGAACTCCCTCCAGGGCGTACGCCGGTCACCACAGTCGCCATTCCGGATACCCGCCGCAGCGATATTATTGATCGCGTGCGCAACGCCTGTACCCACGAAGGACGTCAAGCATACTGGGTCTGTACGCTGATTGAAGAGTCTGACTTGTTGGAAGCTCAGGCGGCAGAAGCGACGTGGGAAGAGCTTAAACTGGCGCTGCCAGAACTCAATATTGGCCTGGTACACGGGCGCATGAAGCCCGCTGAGAAGCAGTCAGTAATGGCGGCCTTTAAGCAGGGTGAACTGCATCTGCTGGTTGCCACCACGGTGATTGAAGTGGGCGTGGACGTACCCAACGCCAGCCTGATGATTATTGAAAACCCGGAACGCTTAGGTCTGGCCCAGTTGCACCAGTTGCGTGGTCGCGTAGGCCGTGGCGCGGTGGCCTCCCACTGTGTCCTGCTCTACAAATCACCGCTGTCTAAAACCGCGCAGAAACGCCTGCAGGTTCTGCGAGACAGCAACGATGGATTCGTGATTGCGCAAAAAGATTTAGAGATTCGCGGCCCCGGCGAGCTGTTAGGTACTCGCCAGACCGGAACGGCAGAATTCAAGGTCGCAGATTTACTGCGCGATCAGGCGATTATCCCGGAAGTTCAGCGCATTGCCCGCCATATTCACGAACGTTATCCGCAACAGGCCTTGGCACTGATAGAGCGCTGGATGCCGGAAACCGAACGCTACTCCAACGCGTAGTTAATTCATAGCGGCGGCGGATGTTACCCCGCCGCACAGACGTTATTGCGCGAAAATCGGTAACAGCAGATACAGCTTAATCACCAGCGCGTTGACGATATCGATAAAGAACGCCCCCACCATCGGCACCACCAGAAACGCCATATGGGATGGTCCAAAACGTTCGGTAATCGCCTGCATGTTGGCAATCGCCGTCGGCGTCGCGCCGAGGCCAAAACCACAGTGTCCGGCTGCCAGCACGGCGGCATCGTAGTTCTTACCCATCATGCGCCAGGTGACGAATATCGCGTACAGCGCCATGAAAATAGTCTGCACAACCAGGATTGCCAGCATCGGCAAGGCCAGTGAAGCCAGTTCCCACAACTTCAGGCTCATCAACGCCATCGCCAGGAACAGCGACAGACTTACGTTACCCAGCACCGAAACTGCACGTTCGAACACCCGATAAAAACCCAGTAGCGCCAGACCGTTACTGAGGATCACCCCAACAAACAGCACGCAGACGAAGGTCGGCAATTCCAGCACTGTTCCAACCAGCATTTGCGCAACGATTTTACCCACCGTCAGACAGATAGCGATCAGAGCAATGGTTTCAATCAGCACCAGCGAGGTGATCATGCGCCCAACGTCCGGCTTTTCAAATGCGGTCGGCACGGCCTGATCGTCCGGCATACCGTCTGGCGTGGTAGAGTGTTTGACCAGATAGCGTGCCACCGGGCCGCCAATCAGTCCGCCCAACACCAGACCAAACGTTGCGCAAGCCATCGCCACTTCAGTCGCATTGGTGAAGCCATAACGTTCAATAAACAGCTTGCTCCACGCGGCCCCGGTTCCGTGTCCACCAGAGAGGGTGATCGAGCCAGCGATCAGACCCATCAGCGGGTCCAGACCCAGTAGGGTCGCCATACCAATACCGATGGCGTTTTGCATCAGCAACAAGCCAACAACCACAATCAGAAAGATACCCACCACGCGGCCACCAGCACGCAGACTGGCGATATTGGCGTTCAGGCCGATAGTGGCGAAAAAGGCCAGCATCAGCGGATCGCGCAGGGTCATATCGAAGTTCACTTCCCAACCCATGCTTTTTTTCAGCACCAGCAGCGCAATCGCCACCAGCAATCCACCTGCAACGGGTTCGGGAATGGTGTATTTTTTCAGGAAGGAAACAGACTGGACGAGCTTACGTCCCAGCAGCAACACAAGGGTTGCCGCAACCAGCGTTGATAACGTATCGAGATAAAACATTTACAGCTCCATTAGTGCGTTTAGCACAATCACGCACGATGCATTCCAGACCGATTTTTAGCTCTTATTGAGTTTTCGGAGTGGATTTTAAGCAGAAAATGATGAAAAGTTATATAAAAATGTTTGTTTATCCGTTTTAAATATTAAGAATACCTGCTAGCAAACGTTTGCTTTTCTGCCCTGGTCAGATAAAATCACCGCTTTTCCACCATGGGATTGCCTCTGATGTCCGTTAACGCCGTAGAGTCAACAAATGCGCAACCGGTTGCGCAGACTCACAACAGTGAACTGATTTACCGTCTTGAAGATCGCCCCCCGTTAGCCCAGACCCTGTTTGCCGCCTGTCAGCATCTGCTGGCCATGTTCGTCGCGGTGATCACCCCTGCTCTGTTAATTTGCCAGGCGCTTGGTTTACCGGCTCAGGATACTCAACACATTATCAGTATGTCGCTGTTCGCCTCCGGCGTAGCTTCTATCATTCAGATCAAAGCCTGGGGACCAGTAGGCTCAGGGCTGCTATCCATTCAGGGCACCAGCTTTAACTTTGTTGCGCCACTGATTATGGGCGGTACGGCGCTAAAAACCGGTGGCGCAGATGTCCCAACCATGATGGCGGCGCTGTTCGGTACACTGATGCTGGCAAGCTGCACCGAGATGGTTATCTCGCGTGTCCTGCACCTGGCGCGTCGTATTATTACTCCGCTGGTCTCAGGGGTGGTCGTGATGATTATCGGCCTGTCGTTGATTCAGGTGGGTCTGACATCGATTGGCGGTGGCTATGCCGCAATGAGCGACAACACCTTTGGTGCGCCGAAGAATTTACTGTTGGCAGGCGTGGTGCTGGCGCTAATCATCCTGCTTAACCGTCAACGTAACCCTTACCTGCGCGTTGCGTCATTGGTGATTGCGATGGCGGCAGGCTATCTGCTGGCCTGGTTTATGGACATGCTGCCGCAAAATACCGCACCGGTAAGTCAGGACCTGCTGATGGTGCCAACGCCGCTGTATTATGGCCTGGGCATCGACTGGAGTTTACTGCTGCCGCTGATGCTGGTCTTTATGATCACTTCACTGGAAACCATCGGCGATATTACGGCCACCTCTGATGTCTCCGAGCAGCCGGTTTCTGGTCCGCTGTATATGAAGCGCCTGAAAGGCGGCGTGCTGGCGAACGGTCTGAACTCGTTTGTTTCCGCCGTGTTCAACACCTTCCCGAACTCCTGTTTTGGCCAGAACAACGGGGTTATTCAGTTAACGGGCGTCGCCAGCCGCTACGTTGGTTTTGTGGTGGCGCTGATGCTGATCGCTCTGGGCCTGTTCCCGGCAGTCAGCGGTTTTGTACAGCATATTCCTGAGCCGGTACTGGGCGGCGCAACGCTGGTAATGTTCGGTACTATCGCAGCATCCGGTGTGCGTATCGTGTCCCGCGAGCCGCTGAACCGCCGCGCGATTCTGATTATCGCGCTGTCGCTGGCAGTTGGTCTGGGTGTTTCCCAGCAGCCGCTGATTCTCCAGTTCGCCCCGGATTGGGTGAAAAACCTGCTCTCTTCCGGTATCGCCGCTGGCGGTATTACCGCAATCGTTCTGAATCTGGTATTCCCGCCAGAAAAGCAATAAGCAAAATGCGGCGTTGGTTCTGAATCAACGCCGCTGTAACGCTCTTTCACCATTCCCGCCTTGAGCATTGCGCCTAAATCGTGCATAACTTGACTATGTGCACTTCGCGGGATGGAAGACCATGAAATTTATTGGAAAGCTGCTTCTTTACGTGCTGATCGCCCTTGCAGTGGCGATTCTCGGCCTTTATTTTCTACTGCAAACCCGCTGGGGGGCAGAGCACGTCAGCGCCTGGGTTTCGGAGAACAGCAGCTACCATCTGGCGTTTGATGCCATCGATCACCGGTTTTCTTCCCCTTCCCATATTCTGCTGGAAAACGTCACCTTTGGCCGGGATGGTCAGCCCGCAACGCTGGTCGCTAAAACGGTCGATATTGGGCTGAGTAGCCGCCAAATCACCGACCCGCTGCACGTAGACACCATTTTGTTGCAAAACGGCACGCTGAATCTTTCCCAGCAAACAGCGCCGTTGCCGTTCCAGGCCGATCGCCTGCAATTGCAGGATATGGCGCTTAACAGCCCCGGCAGCGAGTGGAACCTCAGCGCCCAGCGCGTTAACGGCGGCGTCATTCCCTGGAGCCCTGAGGCAGGTAAAATTCTCGGGAGCAAAGCGCAAATTCAGCTCAGCGCCAGTTCGTTGACGCTCAACGATGTTCCAACTACCAACGTCTTGATTGAAGGCAGCATCGACCATGACCGGGTGACGCTAAGCAATATTGGCGCTGACGTGGCGCGTGGGGCATTAACCGGCGTAGCGCAACGCAATGCAGACGGGAGCTGGGTTGTGGAGAATCTGCGCCTGAACGATATCCGGCTGCAAAGCGACAAATCGCTGGCCGACTTCTTTGCCCCGTTAAGCACTATTCCTTCCCTGCAAATTGGTCGTCTGGAAGTGACGGATGCCCGTCTGCAAGGCCCCGACTGGGCGGTGACGGATCTCGATCTGAGCTTGCGCAACATGACCTTCAGCAAGGACGACTGGCAAACTCAGGAAGGAAAATTGTCGATGAACGCCAGCGAGTTTATTTACGGCTCTCTGCATTTCTTCGATCCGATTCTGAACGCCGAGTTCTCACCTCAGGGCATTGCGCTGCGCCAGTTCACCACCCGCTGGGAAGGCGGTATGGTCAGAACATCCGGAAACTGGATGCGCAGCAACAAAGCACTGGTCCTTGACGATGCCGCTATTGCTGGTCTGGAATACACGCTGCCGGAAAACTGGAAGCAGCTGTGGATGAAACCCCTGCCAGCGTGGTTAAACAGCCTGGCGCTGAAAAAATTTAGTGCCAGCCGTAATCTGGTGATAGATATCGACCCCAATTTCCCGTGGCAGCTCACCGCGCTGGACGGCTACGGTGCTAACCTCGGGCTGGTACAGAACAATCAGTGGGGGATCTGGAGCGGTAGCGCCACCCTCAACGCCGCTGCCGCTACCTTTAACCGTACCGACGTGCGTCGCCCTTCGCTGGCGCTGACGGCAAACAGCAGCACCATCAATATCAGCGAACTGAGCGCCTATACGGAAAAAGGACTGCTGGAGGCCACTGCCAGCATTTCGCAGCTACCTCAGCGCCAGACGCAGGTCAGCCTAAACGGGCGCGGCGTGCCAATGACGATCCTGCAGCAGTGGGGCTGGCCCGCACTGCCGCTTTCCGGCGATGGCAACATCCAGCTTACCGCCAGCGGCAATATTCAGGCCGATGTGCCGCTCAAGCCAACGGTCAACGGTCAGCTGCATGCGGTGAACGTGGAGAAACAGCAGGTAACGCAAACCATGCAGGCGGGCGTGGTTTCGGGGAGTGAAGTCACTGCACCACCACCTGCACAATGATTTATTGCCCGGTGGCGCTTCGCTTACCGGGCCTACTCACGCTCATAAGCGAATATATTCACTGCACAACAGCCATTTCACCGGCTCGTCTTCTTCAATCAACGGGAAGCGACCGCCAGGTTCCAAAAAGTGGTTGTCATGCTGGTCGTCATTGACCATCGAGATTTCCCAGCCCAGCACAAACGCCTTCTCCGCCCAAAAGCGATGATACAAGCGCGGTGGCAGGCACACTCCTTGTCCCGGTTTCAATACCAGCGTCTCGCCAGCGTTAACTGTACGCCGCTGACCATCCACGCTAACCTCAACAACGCGTCGGGCGTCATACTCATCATCAGGCGTGGCCCACGCCAGTTGCATACACAAATCACCGCCGCCGCGATTAACGATATCTTCCATTTTATGGCGATGAAAATGCCATGGCGTTTGCTGATCCTGCTGAATTTGCAACATCTTTTCGGCGTACGGTTTGGGGTAGTCCGCTGACCCCATCAAACCATTGCGCAACGTTAGTAACGTCAGCCCCGTTTGCGCAAAATCTCCGTGCCCGAAGTCGGTAATATCCCAGCCCAACTGGAGATCGCGCACTTCACGCCACAGAGTTTGATCCTGTTGCCGCCAGGCATCGACCGTAAAATACGCAAAATCAGGCAGACAGACCCGAAAAGTCTCAGCGATGGCATGCGCTTTATCGACGGCATAATTAATGTGTGAACGTTTCATTCCACTTTTCCTTGTTGCGAAAGAGGCGGGTCGCCCCGCCTGCATGCCGTTAGTAAAGTGATGCTTTGCCGGTTGAACCGAACAGTTTCATTTTGTGGCGGATAACGTCCCGCGCGGCGCTAATGGCTTCCGGATAGATTACGTTCGGGTCCCACCAGGTTTCTTTCGCCAGGATTTCGCGGACTTTCTGGAAGTAAGCGTATTTCATATCGCTGGAAATGTTGATTTTGCCAACGCCCAGCGTCACGGATTCGGCAATTTCCGCATCCGGGTTCGCGGAACCGCCGTGCAGCACCAGCGGAATATCCACACGTCCGGCGATATCGCGCAGGATGTTCATTTGCAGCTCTGGCTGCATCCCTTTCGGGTAGATCCCGTGCGCGGTTCCAATCGCCACCGCCAGCGTGTCTGCACCGGTTCGGGCGATAAAATCCTCTGCCTGAGCAGGATCGGTATAAGTAACCTTCGACACGCCGCCTTCCACTGACGTCCCGGTCTGGCCAATCGTTCCCAACTCCCCTTCCACCGAAACACCTACCGCATGCGCCAGTTTGACCACTTCGCGGGTCAGCGCCACGTTCTCTTCATATGGCAGCAGCGAGCCATCAATCATCACCGAGGTAAACCCACACTGAATCGCCCGCAAGACATGCTCAACCGAAGCGCCGTGGTCCAGATGCAGAGTAAAGGGAACCGGGCTACGCATGGTGATATCACGGACGTAGCTAAAAAACGCATCGCCGACAAAATCATGTTCGCTGGGGTGAATGGAGATAATCGCCGGGGTGTTGGTCGCTTCCGCTTCTTCCACTACTGCGCGTACAAAGCAGCTGTCCGCCACGTTGAATGCGCCGATGGCAAAACCGTGCTGACGGGTAGGTTGCAGTAATTCTTTCATCGAAACTAACATGTTAATTCTCCAGTTTCAGGGTGTAGAAAGCCCTGCCAGTGCGTCATCGCAGAGGCATAGAAGGCGTTACAGAAAATGAATCAGGCTTTGCCGATAGCGCCGCTGGCCTGCAGGTACGGAATAATGGCTTCCTCGCAGGCCTGTTCCATCAGGGCCAGGGCATCAACGAGTTCACCGGATGTGTCGCGACACAGGGTATGCAGTAGCGCAGCCTTTCCGGCTTCGAAAACCGCCGCACCAACGTTTATCTTGGCGACACCAAACGTCGGGCAGCGCTGTAGCTGGTCAAACGGCGTTCCGCTGCCGCCATGCAGTGCCAGCGGCACCGTTGATAACCGGGCTATTTCCTCCAGCCGCAGGAAATCAATAGCAGGTGTGATACCCGGCGCGTACATGCCGTGTGCTGTACCCACCGACACCGCCAGCAAATCGATCCCGGTCTGTTGGATGAAGGGTTCCACGTCGGCGGCCTGGGTCATCAAATCAGCGTTAGCGGCGTGGTCATAGCACGGAGCATCGGCCAAATGACCCAGCTCGCCTTCCACGCACAGAGAAACGCTGGCTGCAAGCTCAACCACCGCCCGGGTCTGGCGAATGTTCTCCTCCAGCGCAAAGGCGGAGGCGTCGATCATTAAGCCGCTGAATCCGGCGCGAAAAGCCTGGCGAATGCGTACAGGATCCTTTCCATGATCCAGCGCCAGCGCGACCGGTACCGAGGCTTCCTCTGCCAGCGTTTTGACCACCGCTGCCGCTATCGGGGCTGGAAAATGCTCCAGATGCCCCTGATACAAATTCAGAATGATGGGCGCACGGTGTTTCTCCGCCACTCGCACCGCTGCGCGGGCGCTTTCCAGGTTCATACAGTTGATGGCCAACAGCGCGTACTGCTCGCGCCAGGCTTTGGTCACCATGCTTTTCATATCGGCAAACATACGGCCTCCGGTTATTCCAGGGTGAAGGTGATTTCTTCGTCTTTCAGCTTTTGATCGCTGAGTTCGTCAAACTCTTCATCACGCTCGGTTACCGGTTTCTTCCACAGCGACAGCATGACGCCGCAAATCACCGTACCGATCCCCAGCGCCAGGCAAAACAGCAGCGGATGCGTAAAGAGCGGAACCACAAACATGCCGCCGTGCGGTACCGGGCTTTCGACACCCCACACCATAATCAGGCCACCCGCAATCGCCGATGCCACCACGCAGGAGCCCACCACGCGCAGCAGGTCGCGTGCCGCAATCGGAATGACCCCTTCGGTAATCATGCAGATCCCCATCGGGAATGCGGCCTTCAGCGCCTCACGTTCCGCACGGGTGTACTTGTGACGCGTCAACAGGAAAGAGAGCGTAATGCCAAATGGAGGGATCATCGAACCGACAAACTTCACCGCTTCCGGACCGTACACGCCGCTGACCAGCATGCCGTCAGCAAACAGCGACATGGTTTTATTCACCGGCCCACCGAAGTCGAATGTCGCCATCGCACCGAGGATAGCGCCCATCAGAAAGCGGGATCCGCCCTGCATAGACTCCAGCAGATGAATCAACGCGTCCTGCAGCCAGGCAATCGGCTTGCCAATCAGCGTCATCATCAACAGGCCGCCGATAACGGTACTCAGTACCGGCAGCACCATGATGGGCATCAACCCCTGCATCGACTGCGGCAAACGGATATAGCGCTTGAGCAGTAGGACGGTATAACCGACCAGAAATCCGCCCAGCATCCCGCCGATAAAACCGGTATGAATTTCTCCGCAGACGAAGCCGACAATCAGACCCGGCGCGAATCCCGGACGGTCAGCAATGGAGTACGCAATCGCCGCGCTAATCAGCGGTACGATTAACCCCATCCCCCAGCCGCCAATCTGGTTGAGCATCCAGGGAATGGTTCCTGTTTTTTCACCGACGTTAGTGCCGCCAAGTATTTGCCCGAGAGCAATACAGATCCCGGCGGCGACAATTAACGGGATCATCCACGAAATTCCCGTTAATAAATGTTTTTTTATTTCCTGAGATAGCGGAATTTTATTTTCACTCATGTGAAATCCCTCCAGAATGAGGATCGCTACTGGTTATTATTAACTAATGATTTTTCGACCTTTTCAAGAAACTGAATGGGCGACTTTATGACGATTTCAGTTTTTACTCGCACAATGCGTTTGTTTGAAAATCGCTCCTCCCCTTTTATTTTTACATCGACAGCAAGAATCACGACATCAGCCGCAGAAATATCTTCTGTCAGCAGTTCGTTTTCTGTGCCAATGGTGCCCTGGGTTTCAACTTTTATATTATGACCAAGCGCTTTGGCACCTTTAATTAACTTCTCACGGGCAATATAGGTGTGCGCAATACCCGCCGTACAGGCGGCAACACAAACAATATTCATAACATGCTCCACATTTTATTTAGCAGACATTGGATTCAGCATATTGGCTAAAAAGCTCAATAATTTTTTGTGGACTACTTTCAACTAATAGTTGTTCAATAATGTCGTCATCTGCCAACGCACCAGCAACCTGCGAAAGCAGACGAATATGGGTGGTGTTTTGATCTTCAAGACGTACGGCAAACAGAATAATGCACCGTACATTGCTGCCGTCCAGGGTTTCCCAGGGAATCTCCTGGCGGGTACGCCCAATCGCCAGCGTGGTATTGACCACCGCCGAGGATTTCCCGTGCGGGATCGCAATATGGTTTTCGAAGCCGGTCGAGCCTTCTGACTCACGTTGCCAGACATCCTGAATAAACGTTTCGCGACAGCTAATTGCTCCATCTTTTTGCAGAATATCCGTCAGTTCCTCAATAGCCTCCGTTTTGCTTGTAGCCTTCATGTCCAAAATAACGCGATTTGTATTGAGTATTTTCGTGATGTCCATCAATCATACCTCATGGAGTTCAGACATTAATTTTCAACGACCAGCGACGTCGCCCGATGTAATTTTTCCGTAATAACCGTTTCTGTTACCCGCTTAATATCCGCATCATTGAAGAAGGCAGTGACATACACAACCGGCATGGCAACCGCGGGTAAATTAATCGTCGATACCACCAGTTCAATATCGTCCGTCAGTACAGAGGGCAGGCTGCCTGCCGACACCACGCCGACGATAGTCCAGTCCGGAAAGGCGCGTAGAATACGGCTTTTGAGTAAGTGAGAAGTGCCGATACCCGTTGAGCAGACCAGTAGTACGCGTTTACGCGCTATCTGACGCTCCATTGCGGCCTGAAAATGCACGGTTAAATATCCCACTTCATCTTCCGACACGGCCCGCTCGCCCCAACCGCTAAACATCCGATTTACCGCACACTGGGTCAGACGCCACACGTCCTGCAACTCGCCTTTGATATCCTCCAGCAACGGATTACGAATGCGGATCTGGTAGTTCAGTCGGTTAATCAGCGGCTTAATGTGGATCAGCAATCCGTCATACAGCGCCGTGTCCTGGCTAAGATCGCTGTCGACCATCTCGGCGAAGGTGGCAATCAACCGATGGGTAATCAAACGCGCTTCGTCGCTGGAGTGCATATGACCAATCACACTCACGTCATTATGCTCTTCAATCACCACACCCGAGGAGATAATGTATTGATATATAAACCAGACTTCGTCTTCGGGCAGCGGGTGGGCAATGCGTTTTTCGATATGCTGAATCATGCGACTGGCAATGGAAAATATGTTCTCATCACAGGTAGTGATGCTCTCTTCTTTTCTCGGAAGCGCATTGCCACGCGTGATGCGGTACATCATGATCAGAATATGGGTAAAGATATTGACGTAATAAGGCTCGCCGAGCGACCAACACAGGTCGCTCTCCATTTCCTGTAATAACGTCTGGACAAATAAAACATCTTCTTCGCCAAAGTAATGCACTAAGGCTTTATAACTGCCTGGGTCAAGGCGTGAATAAACCACGTTACCAGGTTCATTATGGTTAATCACACCGTTAATCAGCGACGCCATCGCCTGGCGCACACCGCTCTCGCTACCTTCGATGTGCGTGCCGCTCTGACTGCGAATCAACGACAGGCCCAGTGGGGTAATCCAGGATTCAATTACTTTCAAATCGTTCACAATCGATGCGCTACTAATAAAATAACGTTCGGATAATTTACTGATCGACGTTTCATGCGGCGTTTCGCTTAATAATTGTGAAGCTATCTTTACTCGCCGTGAATTATTCATCATGCCGTCAGCATCATCACCCTCCGTTCCTAATAACTGGTCCATATATAAAAGGTCGGTAATATTATCGGCACTTAATATCACCCCAGCACCAGCACGTTTATCGATGGCTATTTTCCATTCTGATAACCATGGTTCCAGTAAGCGCAGATCGCGCTGCACAGTTTTCTCTGAAACAGATAAATACTCGGCAACTTTCAGCAGCGTGACATATTCCTTCTTAGACAGAAGAAATTTTAATAATCTGTTTTGTCGCGAGGTAATCATTTGCATTATTTACCCTTATTACATACCAGATTAAATATCTATACCCGTCATACTTCAAGCTGCATGTGCGTTGGCTTTTGAGTTACTCGTCTCATCCATGAGACTCGCCCTTAAGGGCCGTCGCTCCGCGACGTTCAAATCTGTTCCCGACAGATTTGTCACTCACCCCAGTCACGTACTTATGTACGTTCAGGGGATTCGCTGCGTCGCCGCCTTCCTGCAACTCGAATTATTTAGGTTATAAAGAAGCATTTATGCTCCACGTGTAATCCGTGATGATAAATATAAGAGGACTACGATGCGCCAACAATACTAAATCGTGTCCTGTATTCCGGACAGAAATAAGACAAAAACGGGAAATAGTGAGATATTTACGGCGCAGATCACATTTTTCGTGGGATTCAGAGTGATATCGCTCGCAAATATGGGGAGATAAAAATTTAATTCAGGATGTTTTGGATTTTCAGATCTGGAATGCTGCTCGCAGCGTGGGCCGGATAAAACGCATTGCGTCGCCATCCAGCCCACGTTGAGATTTACTTACAGGGTAATCGTCAGCGCATCCGCATCCGGCGTGACAACCGTTCCCCACTCACTGCCCACAGACGAGCCGCCCTTCACGCCGCTAACCTGCGTAATATTACGCAGACACAGCGTCCAGTTACGCGCTTCGCCACTTCCTTGCACGGTGATGGTATTACCCGTGCGCGTCGCTTTCAGCGTGAAGATAACCGAACCGTCAGCCGCCGGGACTTCACAAATCGCCTCCCGACCCTCCTGCAGATGGAACAGCTGGAACGCCGTCCCTTCGTGCCAGGCGTAGTCCGGCTTCTGGTTATTGCAGCCCAGCGCCAGCAGTGTATTGTCGCGCACATAAACAGGCAGACTCAGGAAGTCATGCTGCTGCTTATGCCAGCGGCTGCCCGCCACCTCGTCGTTACGCCACAGATGCGTCCAGCGTCCTTCCGGCAGATAGAACTGCACATCACCCGCCTCGCTAAACACCGGCGCAACCATCACGCTATCGCCCAGCATGTACTGGCGGTCGAGATAATCACATGCCGGATCGTCCGGGAACTCAAGCATCATTGCGCGCATCATCGGCGTTCCGAGTTCATTGGCGCGCGCCGCTTCGCGATACAGGTACGGCATCATGCGGCATTTCTGCTCAGTGAAGTAGCGCACCACGTCGCAGGATTCATCATCGTACGCCCATGGCACACGGTAGGATTTACTACCGTGCAGGCGGCTGTGGCTGGAGAGCAGCCCAAACGCACACCAGCGCTTGTAGACGTGCGCCGGGGCGGTATTCTCAAAGCCGCCAATATCGTGACTCCAGAAGCCAAAGCCGGACAGGCCGATGGACAACCCGCCACGCAGGCTTTCGGCCATTGATTCATAGTTGGCATAGCAGTCACCGCCCCAGTGCACCGGGAACTGTTGCGCGCCGACCGAGGCCGAACGGGCGAACAGCACTGCCTCTTCTTCACCGACGGTCTCTTTCAGCACGTTCCATACCAGTTCGTTGTAGATGTACGCATAATGGTTGTGCATTTTCTGCGGATCGGAACCGTCAAACCACTGCACGTCAGTAGGAATGCGTTCACCAAAGTCAGTTTTGAAGCAGTCAACGCCGATATCCACCAGACCTTTCAGCTTGTTGGCATACCACTCGCAGGCTTCAGGATTGGTGAAGTCATAAATCGCCAGGCCCGGCTGCCATTTATCCCATTGCCACAGGGAGCCGTCCGGGCGCTTGAGCAGATAACCTTTCTCTTTCAGTTCATTGAACAGCGGGGATTTCTGGCCGATATAGGGGTTTATCCATACGCAGACCTTCAGCCCTTTCTCTTTCAGGCGGCGGATCATGCCTTCCGGGTCAGGGAAGGTCACCGGATCCCACTCAAAGTCGCACCACTGGAAGGCTTTCATCCAGAAGCAGTCGAAATGGAAGACGTGCAGCGGCAGATTGCGCTCGGCCATCCCGTCGATAAAACTGTTCACCGTCGCTTCATCGTAATTAGTGGTGAACGATGTAGTCAGCCACAAACCGAATGACCAGGCTGGCGGCAGCGCCGGACGACCAGTAAAGCGGGTATAACGATCCAGCACCGCTTTCGGCGTAGGGCCGTCGATGACGAAATATTCCAGATACTCGCTTTCAACGCTGAACTGCACTTTTGACACTTTCTCAGAGCCAATTTCAAACGACACGCACTGCGGATGGTTTACCAGCACGCCGTAACCACGATTGGTGAGATAAAACGGGATGTTCTTGTAAGACTGCTCGGTACTGGTGCCGCCATCGCGATTCCATGTTTCCACCGTCTGGCCGTTACGTACCAGCGCAGTAAAGCGCTCACCCAGACCGTACACCGTTTCGCCAACGCCCAGATCCAGGCGTTCAAACATATAGTTTTTCCCGCTGTTGGTGTCCTGCACGTAGCCGTTATTTTTCAGCTGGCTGCCGGTAATACGTTCGCCGTTACGCAAGAAATCCAGCGACCAGAACTCGCCTTTAGTGACCCGCACGCTCAAATTACCGCTTTTCAGTTCGGCAAATTCAGCGGTGTTTTGTATCTCTACGTTGACGTCCTGCAGCACGTTCAGCGGATAATGTGGACCGTTATCCAACGCGCCCTGGAAGTGTTCCATACGCACCCCAACCACGCCTTCCTGCGGCGAGAAAAAGCGCAGGGTGAAGAGTGGAGTATCCAGTTGCCAGGTACGTTCACGCACATCGCGCGGCGCAACGTAGACAATCATCTCGTTACCCTGCTGTTCGACCTCGAACACCTGAATCGGGTGAGTTAAATTCAGGCCAGGCTGCGTCAGCCAGTTTCCGTCGCTAATTTTCATCGTTGGTTCCTTAGTTCTGTAATTCTTTCGTCGAAAAATCCTGCTGATTGCGGTGCGCACCGTGAGCCAGCTGACTCATGATTTCCGTCAGATACGGCGTTTTCAGGGTATAGAAGCGTTTGGCAATCACGGCACTCAACAGGTAACAAATAGCTGGGACAATCGTGAACAATGCGATAATGATGCTAATGGTGGCGCTGTTCTGGGTTTTCGCTGCGGCATCGTAACCGCCGCCCGCCAGCATCCAGCCGATCATCGCCCCGCCGAACGCCAGACCCAGCTTCAGCACGAACAGCGTGCCCGCGAAGCTGATCCCCGTCAGACGTTTTCCGTTACACCACTCGCCGTAATCAACGGTATCGGACATCATCACCCACTGGATTGGCGTCACGAGCTGATGCAGTACGCCAATCACGAAGATGAAGGCAAACATGGTGAGGTTGGCGTGCATCGGCACGAAGAACATTGCCAGACTGACGACCGCCAGCAGGGCGTTCGTCCACCAGAAGACGCTGACTTTGCATTTCCAGTCAGTCAGCGGTTTTGCCAGCGCGGAGCCGATAAGATTGCCGACGCAATAGGTGGTGAGGAAGGCGACAAACACTTCCGGGGTACCCAGAATCCAGGTGACGTAATACATCATCGCCCCGCCGCGTACGCAGACGGCCAGGATGTTGAGGATGGTCAGCAGGCCGACGATGCGCCATTGGTCGTTTTGCCAGATGTCGCGCAGATCTTCACGCATTGAATTGTTGGTTGGCGGCGCTTCAACACGTTCTTTGGTGGTGAAGAAGCAAAACGCCAGCATCAGGAACGCCACAACCGAGAGCACGGCAATCCCGCCCTGGAAGCCCAGCGCTTTATCTTCACCGCCAATCAGATTCACCAGCGGCATCATCAGCACGGTGGAGAGCATGCCGCCCGCCGTCGCCAGCACAAAGCGCCATGACTGCAGGGAGATACGCTGCGTTGGGTCATTAGTTATCACACCGCCCAGCGCGCAGTAGGGAATATTCACCACGGTATAAAGCAGGGTCAGCAGCGTGTAGGTGATTGCGGCATAAATCATTTTGCCGTGCAGGCTGAGATCCGGCGTGCTGTAGGCGAGCACACAGACCAGGCCAAACGGCAGAGCGCCAAACAGCACCCACGGGCGGAATTTCCCCCAGCGCGAACGGGTGCGGTCGGCGAGCAGTCCCATGCAAGGGTCTGAGATAGCATCCAGCGCGCGAGCCAGTAAGAACATCGTGCCGACAAAACCGGCCGGGATACCAAAAATATCGGTATAGAAGAACATCATATATAACATAACGTTATCAAAGATGATGTGGCTGGCGGCATCGCCCATGCCGTAGCCAATCTTCTCTTTAACGGACAAAATCTCACTTTTCATTACGCATCCTTGTTAGCACTTTCACACGCACTGATACCGGTTACAGTTCTTGTAAACCATCCCTGTGAGCGCGGGTATTCCGATATCTCGTTATCAAATTACGATTCTTGTTTTCTGTGATCAGGGTAGCGTCTGAAAATGTGTCTAAGTGTAAGTAATGGATTTTGCGGGGATTTATTTGAAACTGGTCATGGTATGGAGAAACGGAAGTTAAAAAAGTGAGTGAGGGGGTGTGGAAACGTTTGGAAGTAGCTATAATGCGCCCCGCCTCCATGTAGCAATCGAGGCGCGGAAGATCGTCATCTCCGGTGAGGTGGCTGGACTTCAAATCCAGTTGGGGCCGCCAGCGGTCCCGGGCAGGTTCGACTCCTGTGATCTTCCGCCAATTTGCCTCTCCTGAACTCCCTCGAAGTCAACAAAACCCCTGTAATACCTGATAAAATAAGAGAAATAACCCCACCATTGTCGCCTGAAGGTAATCGGCATCAAGTCCTTTTTGGGGGTACATTAGGGGGTGTTATTTTCCTTTAAAATATCAGCACCCCCATAATGGTAAAAATGTGATATATAACAACAGGTTTCAAAGACATCTTTGTTATATAAGGGGTACATGGGGGTATCAGGTTAATCATTAGCGGAAGTCCCCTGGAGGATGGATTTATCAAAAGCCGGAGGATGTAATGGCGCTAACCGATGTAAAAGTGAAAACCGCAAAGCCAAAAGAAAAGCCCTATAAGCTGACCGATGGCGGCGGCATGTATCTACTGATTAACGCTAATGGTTCCAAATACTGGCGTATGAAGTACCGCTTCGCCGGTAAAGAAAAGATGCTTTCCATTGGCGTATACCCTGATGTTTCCCTGGCAGACGCACGCGAAAAGCGCAGTGAGGCCAGAAAAATTCTCTCCGCTGGAGGAGATCCGGGTGAAGTAAAGAAAGAAGAAAAAATCGCCCAGCAAATGAGCCAAAAGAATACGTTCGAGGCCATTGCCCGCGAATGGCATCAGACGAAAGCCGATCGCTGGTCATTACGCTACCGCGATGAAATCATCGACACCTTCGAGAAGGATATCTTCCCTCATACGGGAAGACGCCCTATCGTCGATATTAAGCCGATGGACTGGCTTGAGATCCTTCGTCGCCTTGAAAAGCGCGGCGCTTTAGAGAAAATGCGCAAAGTCCGCCAGCGTTGTAATGAAGTCTACCGTTACGCTATCGTTACCGGGAGAGCTGAATATAATCCCGTGTCAGATCTTGCTACAGCGCTGGCAACGCCTAAGAAAACACATTTCCCGTTCCTCACAGTCGAAGAGTTACCACACTTCCTTAAAGATCTGGCCGGATACACCGGTAGTATTATCACCAAAACAGCCACACAGATCATCATGTTAACCGGCGTGCGTACACAAGAGCTGCGTTTCGCTCGCTGGGAAGATATCGATTTTGAGAAGAAATTGTGGGAAATCCCGGCAGAAGTGATGAAGATGAAACGGCCTCATATTGTGCCGCTCTCAGAGCAGGTCATTGCGCTGTTTGCACAGCTTGAACCGATCTCAAGGCATCACCCGCTGGTTTTTATCGGCAGGAATGATCCTCGCAAGCCGATCAGCAAGGAAAGCATTAATCAGGTTATCGAATTGCTGGGATATAAAGGCAGGCTGACGGGGCACGGTTTCCGCCACACGATGAGCACCATTCTGCATGAGCAGGGGTTTAACTCCGCGTGGATTGAAACGCAGCTTGCACACGTCGATAAGAACGCGATTCGCGGGACGTATAACCATGCTCAGTATCTTGATGGGCGTAGGGAAATGATGCAGTGGTATGCGGATTATATCGATGAGTTAGGGAGAGCTGGGGCAGTGGTAGAAGGGATGTTTGGGAAGACTGCATAAATTAATAAATAGCCTTCTAGCGGTAAAGATGGCTATTTATTTAAGGTTTCATGACGCTTTGTTTTCAAAAAGCTCTGAATTGCTGGCGTAAGGTACTTTCCCGGAAGGAACCACCTTTGCAGCAGTATTCAAATGCACATCCTGATCGTCAAAGAAAATGTGCGGTTTAAATGCCTTCAAAACTTTTGTTTTCTCTACACCGCCAAGAAAAAAAGCTTCATCGACATACACCCCCCAGCTTCTCAGTGTTTTAATGACGCGCATTTCCGATGGGCTGTTTCTGGCGGTCACCAGTGCAATACGGACAGGGGAATACTCAACTCTTGTCGGTAGTCGCTCCTGAAGCTTGGCTATTTTTTTTAGCAAAGTGGCATATGGACCCTCAGCCATTGGGATATCTTGTTGTGCATCCTCCAGCGCATGAAAAGCAGCCATCCCTTGAGTCTTATAAACTAACTCACTTTCATCAGAGAAAAGCACGGCATCACCGTCAAACGCAATGCGGACCTGCCCTTCCGGGATATCTGAGGCGTCGGAGGGAGGATCTTTGAGGATTGCAGCGGCGCAGAATCGGGAATCAATTACCTTTTGCGCATCTTCAACGTTAGTTGTTAAAAACAGATCCACATCAAAGGCATCAAGGTAATCGGCAACGGTTTCGCCTGCGGTAAAAGCTGAACGTGTAATATCGAGTTTGTCATGGCGAATGGTATTTAGAACACGGATACCTGTATCAGGACTGTTACGCGACATAACAACGACTTCAACCAACGGTGATTGATCATCCGGTTGACGATACTGGTTCAGACCCAGAAGCGCTTTGACCAAGGGGTAACCTGTACCAGGCTGCAAAGGTTGGTTTTCGTGTTCCAGCATGTAGGCGCGATACTTTTCAATGGCGCTATCAGGATCGGTCGCATAGGTTTCCCGAAACATGCGATCGGATTCACTCATGTCAAAAAGCGCAGTTGCACTGATGCCAATAACTAAGGTGTTACTTAAATCTAAAGGCATTGTTTATCCTGAAGTAAAGGGGCAAGATTACTGCACCACCGTATCATAACGCAGGCACTGTGTAGCGGATACTGGCCACAGATCTATAGATAATGGGCCAAATTGCCAGAACAGATAAATGAATTTTAAAGGTGCAAAATTTTTTAATCATGCACTGGAGATGGCAACCGCAATGTCTTACCGTTGTCTCAGTTGAGGATTTTTGATAGGGAATACCAATATGAATTTCAAGAAAAAACTCGAAGAGCATTTTAAGCAGTTTGAGGCATCCCCTGTGTTATTTGTTGGCTCCGGAGTGTCTCGTCGTTACCTTGGTGTGCCATGTTGGCAAGACCTTTTGAAGCATTTTGCTGAGGCGATTGGGGAAAATCATATAAAATTAAAAACAAAATCTAATGGTGACTTACCCGAATATGCACAATTATTAGTGTCGGCATACGCTGAGAAATGGTGGGATACTAAAGAAGGACAATTAGCATTAAGTGAAAAAGAACAGGAGAAAATTTTCATTAACGAACAGTCTCCTTTGAAGTTGTCAATATCTAAATATATTGAGAATGCACATAAAAATATTATAGAAAATGATGAGTTAAAACACGAAATTTCTCTTTTTGCGAAAGCAAATATTGATGGGGCTATTACCACAAACTGGGATGTTTTTCTAGAAAGCCTTTTCCCTAAATTTACAACCTTTATAGGCCAGGACGGGTTGATTACTGGCAGGAGTCACGGCATTGCCGAAATATATAAAATACATGGTTGCTGCACTGAGCCTAACTCATTGATTTTAACATCAAGTGACTATGATAAATATAGGAAGAAAAACCCCTACCTATCATCTAAGTTACTAACTATGTTTATAGAGAGGCCTGTTATTTTCTTAGGTTACTCTTTAACAGATGAACATATAGCTGAAATCCTGGAAGATATAGTTAGTTGTTTTCCTGATGCTAGTTTGGATTTTTTACAGAACAAATTATTGTTTGTTGAATGGAAACCTGAACTTGAAGAGGCCGACATTAGTGATTCTGTTATTCATAAAAAAATACCAGTAAAATATGTTCAGGCACCATCTTATAAAGAAATATTTGAAGTGCTGAGTGAAACTAAAAAAAGGATTCCAGCACATTTATTCCGAATGATAAAAGATGAACTTTATGAATTAGTCTTAACTGATGATCCGAAAGGGAAATTATATGTGAGGGACTCAGAGAAGATTGAAGAGGGCGCCAATACAACAGAGTTTGTTGTGGGATATGGTGCTATTTCGATGGTGAAAAAATCAGAATCGATGGCAGCAAAAGGATTGGTTGGGCTGGAGCGTGTAGACCTCATCCGTGAAGTTGTATTCGAAAATGGACATTATGATTGGGAATGCGTTGTTAATGATGTTCTGCCAAATATTTGCAAAGGTAATGCGCGCATTCCTATTTTTCATTTCTTAAATCATGCTAATTTAATTAATCCTGACGGGAGTATAATTAACGAGCCTGAACTTGCAGGTGGTGTTTTATCACGATTAGATATTACTCCTGTAAGTTTTCAGTCTCAAGGTTGGGATAAACGACGTTCTGAAAACGTTCCTGAAGTTAGAGTTGGTGTAAATGAGTTATATCTTGCTTATGATTTCGGTTTTTTTTTGAGGATGATGCCCTATATGGAACCAGGTTTAATTAATCGAGATATGAATGAACTACATAAAATACTGAAAAAGCATATTGATGAAGCGATGAGCATTCAGGCTCTATCAAGTAATTTTTGTAGACTGGTCTGTCTGTATGATTTTATAAAGAATAGCAATAAATTTTAAGAGTTAAGGTTTCACTTATTAAGTGAAACCTTTGACTTATAGATTATAATAGATTTTGAATTTGAAAGTGTTTTTTACTTAATGATGACAGTAATTCTTCCAAATCGTTATGGTTTATTTTTTTCTTAATGCTATCGACTTTTAATTTTATCTTCATAAAAGAAGTCAGTACGTTTTCTGGGGGGATGTTTATTTTAATCTTCCCAACTATATCTTTATTCAGGTTCGCCATCGTAACCCCACGAGACTCTTTCTGTAAAAAGTTCTTAATCGAATCGCTAGATAAATATTCGTTCAAATAAAAAGAAAGTATTTCATTTGGCGTTTTTAATCTAATAAAAAGGCTTCCTGTGCCGCAAAACCATCCATCCTCTTTATCATTAATCAGTGCACAACGACCCATTTCTCCTCTTCGGCCCATTATAATGTCACCTTTTTTTAAATGATATTCTTTTAGTTTGTCATATTTGTGGCGATCTACGCATAGTTTAAAGTTGGGAATGATAATACCATTTTTAATATTTGTAGGGTTAATTAGTGGTATACCATTTTCAACATAATCTTCCTTATGAAGCTGGGTTCCAAATGGTCCAGTTTGGATAAATGCTATGTCTTTTAAATCTTTCAACTCCCAACCATTTAATAAAAAAGTTTCATCATTGAATTTTTTTTGAAACGTAGTTTTTAAAAAGTTATCAGCCAGTTTGTTAGGGAAGGTGCGAACAAGTTCCTGATATGAGATCATCATATTCATCCGGAGCGCATCCCAGAGGGACATCATGAGCCA